>CAZDQC010000072.1:0-10763 GCA_964507245.1 uncultured Rhodospirillaceae bacterium | reverse complement strand
ATCATTGGCACTGCCTTGAGATAGGTAGCGCTGTATAAAATTAGGGTTATTGACGAGATCAGACAAGGCCATGAAAGAACCACCCCAGCCTAACACCCGCGAGGTATTAAAGAACGCGCTAAAGTTGCCTGATACACCTCGTGGATGGATTGGTCTTGGTTGCTTGATTTTGCTTGTTATTCTGTTGGCTTTTTTGCAGCCTTAGGGCCAGCAAAAGGTAGGTCTTGGTGCCAAGATGTCTGCGATTGCTTTATTTGCAGAAAGTTATGGCCCTAAGAGACAATTCAACATCTGAGAGATCGATTTATGAAGTTTTACACATCAATTGGCCCCAATCCCCGTGTCGTCAAAATGTTCGCAGCTGAACGAGGCATTGAACTGCCTTCAGAAACTGTAGATTTGCGAGGCGGCGACAATCGCAAACCGCCCTATACGAATGTCAATGCGTTTGGCCAGATGCCTGCTTTAGAATTGGATAGCGGGGTCATTGTTACCGAGATCACGGCGATTTGCGAATATCTCGATGAAACTCAGCCAGGTATTAGTCTGATCGGGTCAACGGCGGAAGAACGCTCCCAAACTCGGCGCTGGCTGCGTTGGGCGGATCTGAACATTTGTGAACCAATCGGGCATGGCTTCAGATTTGCCGAGGGCCTTCCGCTTTTTAAGGAACGAATTCGCTGCCTTCCCGAAGCGGCCGACGGTTTTAAAGCAATTGCGCAAGACAATATTGTCTTCCTAGATGGGAATTTAGCCGACAATGAGTATCTCACTGGAGACAAGGTTACGCTAGCCGATATTCACCTCTTTTGCTTTATGGATTTCGGCCGCAACAGGGGTCAGTCCCTAAACGACGCATACACGAATGTAGGTCGCTGGATCGCTGCCATGGAGGCTCGGCCGAGCGCCGTGACCTCAGCTTTAGACACTACGTAACCGCGCACGTGGATACAAGATTGGCGTTAGACCAACTTACACGCAGTAGTGGGTCAGTAAATTCTGAATGGCCGTTTTTAACCTTAATCTTATGAAGAAACAGCCGTATGTTTTAATTTTGGTTTTCCACTAATCTAGATCGCTGAAGCTTTGTTCCACCTACGGTAGGCTGCAAGTACGGTAAAATGGGAACTAGCCTTGCCACGTCACTAATAACTGTAACAGTCCCATAATTGCAAAGTGAGGAGGCATATCCATGACGGAGCTGCATTTTGCTTCCGCCATTGAACTAGCGGCAAAGATTAAACTTCGCGAAATAAGTGCTGTCGAATTGCTGGACCATTTTCTTGATCGAGTAGAAAAATTTAATCCAATGCTTAACGCAATTATTTGGATGGATGTGGATAGCGCTCGTGCTCGCGCTAAATCTGCGGACGATGCACTTGCTAAAGGTGAAGATTGGGGACCGTTGCATGGAGTTCCAATGACGGTGAAGGAGGCCTTCAATCTAGCCGGCAGCCCGACGACTTGGGGTAAACCTGAAATGAAGGATAACATTCCCAAGTCCAATGCTGTGGTTGTGGATCGTTTTTTGGCAGCTGGTGCAATCATCTTTGGTAAAACCAATGTGCCAGTCGATTTAGGAGACTGGCAGTCCTTCAACGACATTCATGGAACAACCAATAACCCATGGGACCTAAAGTTGACGCCAGGGGGCTCCTCAGGGGGTTCTGCTGCGGCGCTGGCGGCGGGACTGACTGGATTGGAGGCGGGGAGTGATATCGGAGCCTCCATTCGCAATCCCGCTCATTATTGCGGTGTCTTTGGGCATAAGCCTACCTTAGGAATTATTCCGGGCGATGGGCACGCCTTGCCGGGTATATTTAAACAGGCGGATATTTCAGTAGTAGGTCCCTTGGCGCGCAGTGCAGAGGATTTGGCGTTGGCGTTGGATATTTTATCCGGACCTGACTGGCTTGATGCTGCCTCGTGGCGTCTGGAGTTGCCGAGATCGCGTAAAAGCACCCTAAAAGATTTTAGAGTTGCTGTGATGTTAAGTAGTCCTGAGGCAGAAGTTGATCTGGCTTATCAGAATTGTTTGCAAGGCGTCGTCGATAGATTAGCGGAATTGGGCGCAACTATTAGTGATAAGGCGCGACCGGCGGTAGACACCGCCCGCGCATTCGAGGTCTATATCACCTTGCTTCGGGCGGCCACCTCTCGTCGATCATCAGATGCGGAGCTCGAGTATTTTGCGCAAGTTCTCGCAGATGCCAAGGTCGATGAAAGCACTTATCTAGCACGCATGGCGCGAGGCGTTTGTATGCCACACCGAGAATGGCTGGATTGGGATAACGAACGCGAGGCTATGCGACCCGCTTGGGCCAAGTTTTTTGATGAATGGGATATTCTGCTTTGTCCGGCGGCCACATCCGATGCATGGCCTCATGACCAAGCCGGTGAACGGCATAATCGGACCATTACGGTAAATAACAAACAGCAGCCGGTTGTTGATCAGATGTTTTGGGCGGGCTTTCCCAACATGGTTTTTTTGCCATCGACCGTGGCTCCTGCCGGGTTAAGTCCAGCAGGGCTACCTCTGGGCCTGCAGGCAGTAGCGGCGCAAGGCGAGGATAAGACGGCAATTGATATTTGCCGCCTGATATCATCCGAAATTTTTGGTTTTCAGCCTCCACCTGGCTACGAATAGAATTTTTAATCCAATTCGTACACGGCCATTCCTGCTAGATCAAAATCAATTCCATGACCCGGCCGGTCAGGTGCAGTAGCATAACCGTCAACAACAATTAATGGCTCAGCCATATATTTTTCCAAACCAAAAGCATGCATTTCCAAATAGGCGGCGTTAGGACAGGCCGCCAATAAGTGAATGTGGACATCATGCACGCCGTGGGAAATTACCGGTAAATTATTGGCTTCTGCCAGATGTGCTATTTTCATAAAAGGAGTAATGCCGCCGCAGGTTGACATGTCTGGTTCAGGAAAATCTACTCCCTGCGCACCTATCAACTGCACGAATTCGGCCACGGTATGTAGATTTTCGCCGGATGCGAGTGGAATTTTACCGAGCTGGCGTAAATGCCTGTAGCCAGCGTAATCATCAGGCGTGATCGGTTCCTCCAACCACACCAGACCAAAAGGCTGTAATTCATTTAGTGCCTGAACTGCTTGGTCTACCCGCCAAGCTTCATTGGCATCAGCCATTAACTCAACGGCATCATCAAGATGATCCCGCATTGCCGCCACGCGAGTAACGTCATCCATCAAATTGGGCTTACCCAGGCGCATCTTCACTGAACGATGGCCATTTTCAAGGCTATGGGAAGCGCCTTCGAGTAATTTTTCCACAGGAAAATTGAGATCAATATTACCCGCGTACGCCTTGACCTTCGGATTATTTCCGCCAAGAAGTCGCCACAATGGCTCACCTAGACTATGACCTCGAAGATCCCAAAGAGCAGTATCCACTGCCGCTATGGCAAAACTGAGTGGGGCACCTCTTCCTGCATAATGGTGAGCATGCCATAGGCGTTGCCAGTGTCCTTCAATAAAGCGAGGGTCTTCGCCTATTAGCAGATCATGGAAAACGTTTTTGATGATTTCGGCAACGGCTACCCCCTGACCCTGGTGCATTACAGTATACCCAGTACCGGTGGCTCCTTGATCGTCAGTGGCTCTCACCATGACCATATCAAAGCCACTCATAACGCCAGCTGCGGCCGCCTCTATTGGCTCCGGTAAAGGTATTCTGAAAATTTTAATATCAAGAAGAGCAAGCTTCATGGTTAAGCATTCCTGTATAGTGAGGCTATTAATTATTTTATGAATTGGTGGTCGATCAACCGAAAGTTGGATCAGTTTCCGCAAATTGGGTCGAAACCCCAACTAAATAGCGGTCTTCCTCCTTCGGGCGTAATAGCGGCTACCTCTTCCAGCCACAGGCGTTCATTTTCGCCACCTGGATAGAGTAAATGAAGTGGCACGACCATCCCTTCCTCCAACTCCCAATCATGGTTAGCCGCCCCATCGGCTCGACTGATTTCAATATCCATGTGGCTTAGGCCGAGACCGTGGAAGAAAATTAATGCGCGATCTGGTTCCGGCACACCGGACTGTTGGTAAACTTTGCGTCCAAGTGCCTGCAACTCACTGATACGTATTCCGGGGCGCATCGCAGAGAGGACGGCCTCTGCTACATCGGCTGTTGCCTTCGCGTACAGTTTTGCCGGCCCTTCAGGTTCACTGTTTACGACCCACGTCTTGCCGCCATCCCAACAGTATCGGTCTATTGTTCCGTGGCAATCAAACATGATGTGTTGGCCCGTCTGGATTTCGAAATCTTCCAATCCAGATTGTAGTGCGTGGACGGCGTCGTTACCTCGCGGATGCCCCCAAACCATTGCGCCTGGGTCGCGCACAAATCCGCCGAGGGCCGTTGCCGCCAGGTGATAGGCCTGGTTCAACTCGCGCCAGCGCATGCCAGCCTGCCAATTTGATGTGATATGCTCAATTGCCGCCTGATTTAGACTTTGCGCACGTTCGATCAGAACCAATTCGTCTGAACTCTTGACCGCGCGGGCAAACATTAAGGGGTCATACCCGTCTACGACCTCGATGTCGTCCAGGCCTAAACGGTAGCCAAAGGCCATGTCGTCAAATGCGACGCGTCCTTTATCCAGTCCGAGTTCCTTTAGGGCTTCGGTCATGGCGCCGTTCATATTAAAGACGTAGTTCCTGCGCGCCTTGTCAATCCAGGAAAGGTTTTGGCCGCTTTCGGGAATAAAGCGTTCGATGTCATCAACCTGGGGCTCGGAATCAAGGCCCATCATTACCGCTCGAAAAGGTCGGATATCCTGAATCCAGCTTGGTTGGGCAACGAAGCTTGAAAGGTAGTAATCGGCAATAACCGCGATTGGGTGTTCCAACGCCTCGCGCGAGAGGATTACTGCATAGGGCCGTGGTTCGTCGGACTTATGGGCGATAGAACTGAAACTAGAAAGGTAAAAGACGTTTAAGTCGGTGGTCGCGACAATTCCATCCAGGTTTCGAGCCGACATAGCGTGCCGCAGTCGTTCGATGTTGCATAACTTTGAAGGCAAGGGTCCGCGTGATACTGGTTCTAGGTTTTCTAATGCCACCACCATTGGAAGGCTCGCTTTCCTGTGTATGTCGTCGCGGGTTTGGACTTTCATCCATCTGCTTAGTCTCAAGATGAGATCCAAGTATTAGCCTAGCATGGCAGGATTAGAAATTTGAATAGATCAGTAGAATTTCGATCATCGACGTCTATGAATTTTCACGGTCGGAAACGGCTTACTTCTTGAGTAATTGGGGAAATATTAATGTCTTTATGGAATTCTTAATTTAGTAACAGTTCAAAACTGTTGAATATTGTGTTTAATAAGAAAGAAAATAGAATTTTGGTATTTAACCTGGGTTGTAATTCGTTAACGTCTTATTCTCCGGTTGATAGGAGGTATTCATGGCAAGGCCACAATCCACGGTGGGTGGCGAAGGTGATGATATTCTTTTTGGCGGTGAAGGTAATGACACGTTCGTTTGGGGTGGTGGGGAAAGTGGCAACAGTACCATCCAGGACTTTAATCCGGCCGAGGACACGATAGATTTTTCCGGTTTGTCCGATCCTGGCAGTATTTTAGTTACGGAGACGGAAGACGGCGGCACCCTGATTACGGCCGGGTCACTGACCTTGACGGTGGACAACATTACACCGGATCAATTTGGCACGCATAATATTACAATAGACGGGCAGCAGGTTGAGGCACCGGGTGGTTTTGACTTGGGCGGGGTTCTTCGCGGTGACGCTGTTCAGGTTGGTGATGGTTTCCTTGGCGGTGGTTTGGGCAATGACACCCTAGTTGGTGGCTCGGGTGATGACATCCTGTATGGTGGTAATAGTGGTAACGACACCCTTGTGGGTGGTGCCGGTGACGACATTCTGGCAGCCGGGGATTTAATGCGTGGCGGTGAGGGTAATGACACGTTCCTTTGGGGTTTTGGGGAAAGTGGCAACAGTACCATCACGGACTTTAATCCAGGCGAGGACACGATAGATTTTTCCGGTTTGTCCGATCCCGGCGGTATTTTAGTGACGGAGACGGAATCCGGGGGCACCCTGATTACGGCTGGCTCACAGAGCCTGGCGGTGGACAACATTACGCCGGATCAATTTGGCACGCATAATATTACAATAAACGGGGAGCAGGTTGAGGCACCGGATGGCCTTGGTTTGGCTGGCATTCTTCGCGGTGAGGACGCCAGTGCGACGGTAAGCGCCCTCAGCGCGGCTCTAGACGAAACACTTGAGCAGGGTGGAGCTCCCTCCGATCCAAATCTTAACGAAGTGGCGGGTGCCCAAGCTTTATTGGATGAAGCAAACCTGGATCAGGATGAAATCCAGGATGACGTTGACGAACTCTTTTCGTGACATTTTCCTAAAGATCCTGAAAGACCGAGCCTAGATGCTATGATCAGCGTGCGCCCTAACCAACCCGTGCCAGAGATCCACCGTCGACTGGTAATTCAATTCCGGTGATGAACTGGGCTTCATCTGAGGCCAGGAACAAGGCGGCATAGGCGACGTCCCAACCGGTCCCCATCTTGCCTCTTAGCGGAACTTTCGCGTCACGTTCAGCGGCAATCTTCTCACGAGAGAGCCCAGTCATGGCAACTCGCCGGTCGACCGCCATGGGAGTATCCATCAATCCGGGCAATATGGCATTAGCCCGGATTCCGTAAGAGGCGTTCTGTGAAGCGATTTGTCTTGTAAAAGTCACCATGGCTGCCTTGGAGGCCGTGTAAAGTACCGTTGGATGGCCGGTCCAATAGGCTGAGGCCGAGGAAATATTAATAATCGCGCCCGACAGTTGCGTCTGCATTATCGGTAGTACGTGCTTACAGGCATACATTGTGCTTAACAGATTGACATTCATAATTCGGTCGAAGGCCTCAGGCGTAACCTCAGCCAAGGGCACATCGCCGCCCTCAACGCTGATGCCAACATTATTGTGTAGGATATCGACCCGGCCCCATCGTTCCATGCAGCCCTGTGCCGCTGCGGCAACTGCATCTTCATCGGTGACGTCACACGTCCAGGTAATAGCTTCTCCATTCTTTGAGGTGATTAAATCGACCGTCTCTGCGGCTGAGGTAACGTTTCGATCCACGCAACAAACTTTGGCACCCTCGGCCGCGAACAGTATTGCCGCGGCCCGACCGTTGCCGATCGCTTCACTGTCACCGGGGCCCTGACCAGCACCCATAACTATTGCGATTTTGTCCTTCAGGCGCATCTGCTCCCCTTAAAAATTTGCACTAACTGGGCCGCATTTCCTTGCCTAGTTCTCCGGGTTGGCAGAGAAGTCCGTTAGTTTTGTGCTAAAACTAACGGCTAGCTCTAATCTGTCCGCTTCACTAGCAAGATCTAAGCTGACCAGAGGTGGTGGGTCATTACCCCGACCCGTTTTTCGATTTCCTCAGCTGCATCCAAGATCATATCCTCGCGAAAGCGGCGACCAATAATCTGTACGCCGACGGGAAGACCATCGTTGTAGTTGGCGGGTACGATGCCGGCTGGCAGGCCTAAGAAGTTCATGGCGTAACTATATAAGGCGCTGCCTAGCACCTCCTTTACACCCTCCATGCCCTGCGCATCACGATCCCAGGCAAAAATCGGCTGCGGAAGGAAAGGGGTTAGCATTAACGGATAATCCTGCAGGAACAAACTCCAGGCACGTGAGAACCGATTACGATCTGCCAGAGCCCGGATCAAGTCATCTCCCTCGAATGGTTTGAAATATTCAAAATAGTCGTCGAAGATCTGATTTATCGTATCGCTGCCATGTTCGCGTACATCCGGATGCATCAGGACTTTTGCCTCGCCAAACATGCAGCGAGCGCCTGCGGTAGCCGCTTCCTCCAGCAAAGGCGGTTCGGTTTCCTCAACGACATAGCCGGCGTCCGTCAACGCCTCTCGGGCAGTATCGAGCGCCGCTTCGACAGAGGGGTGTAGTTCAAAGCCAAAGGAATTCTTGGTGAAAGCGACTTTGATCGGCATATCCAACTGCGCCCCTTCGAAGGGCATTTCGATCATCCAGGGATCGTGTGCGTCGTAGCGGATTAACTCTCGAGTGGCGAGGCGTACGTCCCTGATTTCGCGGGCCATCACACCCTGAACGGACATGATCTGGGCCAACATGCCCCGTTCGACTGCGGCGGAAGGGTTGTAGGCTGGGATGCGGCCGAGCCCGGGTTTTACTGTGCTGATGCCACAGGCGTAACTAGGAAATCTTAGAGAACCGCCGATGTCATTGCCGTGGCCAATAGGACTAATACCTGCTGCCACTGCTGCTGAAGACCCTCCTGACGATCCGCCAGGAGAAGCCTCATCATTCCATGGGTTATATGTGCGGCCGTGTATTTCATTAGCCGTGGTGCCGCGAAAGGAGAATTCAGGTGTGTTGGTTCGTCCAATGACGATAGCACCCGCCGCCTTCAAGTTTTTCACCACTGGAGCATCATCCGGGGCGATTACGTCTCGGAAGGCGGTGACGCCATTCGTTGTCGCATGGCCTTGCTGGTCAACATTCACCTTGATGGTGACTGGCACGCCATGCAAAGAACCCAAGGGGTCTCCTTTGGCTAAAATTTCGTCATGGTGAGCGGCTTCGGTCAGTGCCTGTTCGCTTAGGTCTTCGACCACTGCGTTGATTTGGGGGTTCATTTCTTGCATGCGCTCGACGGCACTGCCGACGGCCTCGGAGGCACTGATTTTCTTTTCAGCGATCGCTTCCGCTAAGTCGCCGGCACTCCACTGCCAAAGGGGGCTGGTTTCGGTTAAATTTGTTGTCATAGTTATACCTCCAAAGCTATGCCGTCGCGGCCGGGGTCGGCTCCGCCGTCCCAGCGACGACCGCGATCACCGCCCGCCATGCGTATGCCATGTACGCCGGCGAAGACGTAACTGAATGGGTTACGTACAATAGGATAGCCGCGATCTTCGAGTTCCCGGGTTACGAAACGGGGGATACGGTTAGAAACGTCGATGGTATTGGAATTTGCGGTGAAGCGTGGCGCGGCAACGCCTTCTAGCATGGTCATGTCAAAATCAATGACATTCAAGATTGCTTGCAAGACACCCATCGTGATGAAGGTTCCCCCTGGTGCGCCGACGGCGATATAGGGATCCTCACCCTTGAATACAATGGTCGGACACATTGCGGTGAAGCGCCGCTTGCCTGGTCCGATTGAGTGAGGCATGTCAGGGCGTGGGTCGAAGGCGCCCATGCAGCCGTTGTACATAAAACCCATGCCTTGGCTCACAACGCCAGATGGCATGCCTAGGGAATGGGTCATGGAGACACAATTACCATCCTCGTCCACCACGGTGACGTGGGTGGTGTCTTTAGCTTCTTCGGGGTCTCCGAAGCGGATCACGTCAGCCTTTTCGCCATTCTTGATGCGTTTGGCGCATTCCGCGGCGTGATGTCGGCTAATAAAGTCTTCAATGGGTACATCGTCGAAAGCCGGATCGCCCATCTTGTTGTCTTTGTCGATGGTGGCATATTTCATGGCCTCGGCCACAATTGCGATGTAATCAGCGCTATTATGGGTCATGGAGCCTAGATCAAAATGCTCCAGAATATTGAGCATTTCCAGCATCATCACGCCGCCGCCCGGAGGGTGGCCGCAGGACACCTTATGACCGCGGTATTCGCTCCAAATGGGTTCGGTGTGTACCGTCTTGTAATTCTTTAGATCGTCCAGGCTGATCAGACCCCCGTAAGCGATCATATCGGCCACGATCTCTTCGGCGAGGTCGCCTGAATAAAAGATCTCTGCGCCACCGTCTCGAATACGCTCCAATGTGAGTTTCATATCGGGGTTTTTCACCCTCACACCTACAGGATAGGTATTGCCATCTGCGTCGCAATAGATCTGTCTCGACGCTGGGAACTCGCGCAGTTTGTCCGCTGCGGACATGCGTCCCATGACGTTGGCGGCACTCCAAAATTCGTCCACATGGGGCCGGATCACAAAGCCATCCTCTGCATGGTCAATTGCAGGTTGAATTATATCTTTCCAATCGAACGTGCCGTAATCCGTTACGGCCTCCGCGTAGGCTTTGAGACTGCCGGGTGTCATAATGGCCTCGTAGCCGCATTCATTAGCCCGGTTATGAAGAATGAAGCCAAAACCATCGCGCGCCTGGGTCTTAATCTGATTTTCCCACATTGTCTCGGTCGCTGCTCCTGGTGCTGTGGTATGAAAATCAATGAAGCCGTGATGGCCGGCCTTGGGCAGGTACAATTGCATAGTGCCGAACCCGGCGATGCCGCACATCATGGGGTCCACCACCGTTTGCACCAGGGCACAGGTGATGGCTGCATCCACGGCATTACCGCCTCGGCGGAGGGCCATGACGCCGGCTTCTACTGCTTCTGGTTGGGGCGCGCACACCATGCCTTTTGTCATTATTGTTCGCTCCGTCTATCGTTCTGGGATCAAACCCCGGGGACTAAATCGTAATACCAATAGCAGTATTAGGCCCATGGTCATAAGGCGCATATGCGCAGCGCTGTCCAAAAGATGCTCACGTAGTTCGTTATCTTCGGCCATGCCTGCAGTCAGGACGTCCATTAGCCACAACCCCATGGGCTCCGCCTCCACCCAGAAAAACCAGATGATAAACCCCCCCAGCACGGCGCCCCAGTTGTTGCCCGAGCCGCCGACGATGACCATGACCCAGATAAGGAAGGTAAATCGAAGAGGCTGGTAGGAGGCAG
>CAZDQC010000071.1:15189-16754 GCA_964507245.1 uncultured Rhodospirillaceae bacterium | reverse complement strand
GATAAGAGGCCGCTCAATATGGCGAAACTAAACGCAACGAGCGCCAGGATCGGGCTGTAGCCAATCAGTATTGGTGCAAAGATCAGGATACCTATAGCGTCAAATACGTTGCCCAATATTTGGCGTGATATGAATATTCGAAAGCTGGACGCAGCTTGGATCGTACTCTCGAGTTCGTTGGCGGGAGTTGTCTGAAATGTTTGGGCTGGCAGAGCTATTAATTTGTCAAACAAATCACCGGAAAGCCGTGCCTCCACCGACGTAGCGATAAAATTAATGGTGTAATCCCGTGTGTAATTTAATATACCGCCAAAAATTATCGCCAAAATTACGGCGGCTGTCAGGATATACAATGTGGATATTGCGCCATATCCCAGCACTTTATCCAGTGACACCTGAATGAATACAATCGGCGCAAGGCCGATTACATGAATAATTACTGAAACGACAGTCGTAATGAGCAAAAGCCACTTGTATCTGAATAATTCAGGCAAAAACCAACGCCAGTCAAAAAATCGATCTTGAGCCTCCTGTCCGGTACGTTTTGCCACCAGGAATAGAAGTCCGGACCACGCCGCTAGAAATTCGCCTTCTCCAACCGTTTCTGATGTGGAATTCGGATCCAATGGATTAATACAAATGAAAGCGGGTAAATGCTTATCATCCGTTGTGCGATTTGCAACAATTCTGGAAGAGCCGTCTTTTAATAGGGCAACGCTGGGGTAGTAGTACGACTTATCTTGAAGGTCTCTAGGTTTTATCCGTCTGAGTTGTGCCGTCACGCCAAGAGTGGAGAAGGTATTTTCAAGCTCGTCCGGGCTATTGAGGTTGCCTCGTTCAATTGCGTCATCGATGGTGTCCGCCGTAATTCGGACGCCGAATTGCCGAGCTATTGCGATGATGCCAAGGGAGGCAGCTCTTAGTGAGCGCGCATTCATATTGCCGCGCGACCTTCTGCCACTGCCGAAGTGGCCAAGGAAGGTAAATCGCCGCAAAAAGGAAAATATGCCGGATCCGGACGATTTTAGGGAGCTACCAATCATATTACCAAGGGTCGCTTGTGCACCCTAGGGTGTCAATGCCCTGGCATCATAAAAATTAAAATTCAGAGCAGCTAATTTTGAGTGATTTACTAGTGACCAATAACTTTTGCTCAAATAGGATTAACCGCTTCCATCAACCTCCTCCGGAGCGGCTTCTTCTTCAGCCTCATCATCAGGGACACCGCTCCCAGGTATTGATGCTTCCCCTCCAACTCCTTCGTCAGGAACAGCAGGCGAACGGCCTTGGTCAGTACCTCTATCAACCGCGGCTCCCAGCAATGCGTCCAATTCAGCCATGTCGTCGCCCATATCTTCAGGATTGCCACCTTCATCACCCAGAGCTCCTGCCAAGGCATCCATCTCGCTACCAGTGGAACTTTCATCGCCGGAACCGCTTTGGCGTTGCTCGTCGCCCCGGCCACCTCCGCGTTGCTCGTCGCCACCGAAGATGGCGTCTTCGCCTTCGCCACCAGCGACAAGATCATCGAATTCGCTACCGGAGGTGGCGTCATCGCCTTCGCC
>CAZDQC010000071.1:0-15089 GCA_964507245.1 uncultured Rhodospirillaceae bacterium | reverse complement strand
GAAGGCTGCACCTGCAGCTTCGCCAACAGCTTCTAACGGGTTAACCTCACCGTCTGTGGTTTCTTCGGCCATACTCATGAAATCATTCCCTCATCAAATTTGTGCGCTTACCTAATTCAGCCATTCTTGAAAAGTAATTTCCATTAGGTGAAATTATTATCATACAAACGCATGTATAGAATGTGACAACTATCACCCATGTCATTTCGCGGCAATGTTTACATCCACTACCTGATCAAAGGTAATCCAAAAAAGTATTTTCGGGAATTCTTTGGTGATTTTTGTATTAACCTGCAGGCGTGTGAGTGATGTTAGAGAGCGTTTTTGCCCATTGAAATACTGCTGTTTTCTAGGCGTTATGGAATGGGCGAGGGCTATTCAATCCGCACCCCCGCTGTCGTCTTGAGGGCAACAATGCGTCGTCCCTCTTTCGTTCTCATGAGAAGGTACTCACCTCTGTAAAGTCCTGGAGCCAACGGCCGCCGGTTACGCTTGCCACTATAGGTGAACCTGCGGACCATGTGTTTCCTTGCGGCTGGGCTCTTTTTGCGTACAAACAAACGGCCATCGGGACCTAAAATCCGAAGTACTTCCGTGTCACCTGGCTGAAGACCGAAAATCATAACCCAGAACAACAAATTAGGTGCGTTGCGACTAAGGCGTTTGTGTCGGTGTTTCCCCGCAACTACCTGCTTCGTGGTAGGGACTTTGTCCGTAAAGCCGGACGAAAGAACGCCGCTCGGCCTATAAGTAAGATCCGACAGGAGGCTTGGTTCCCACAAGGGCTTACCTTTGACGCCGCATCCGGCTTTGGCTCCAACGCCAAGAAAGGGATCAATGACCTTGCTCTTATACTTGACGCTAAAATGTAGATGCGGAAATTCCGTCTTGCCTGAAAGTCCGATGACGCCCAGGGCGGCCCTGCGGCTGACCCGATCTCCTTTGCGTACCGATACGCTGCCTTTTCGCAAATGGCAGTACTGGGTGTGCCATCCGCCACCATGGTCAATGAGGACGCCGTTACCGCATTCACGACCCTTGTTGCGGTTCGGGTCATATTGGTCTGGTGCATGATCGGCAACATCATTTCTTGTGCCCATCACCTTGCCAGGAGCGGCCGCCAACACAGCGACATTGTGTTTAAGCCAACCTGCGTCAGGCAGACGAAAGTCTGTGCCCTTATGGCCATTATAAACCAGACGGCCGCAGGTGTAGTCTTTGGCGCCGGGACCTGGGTCACGGTCAACGTAGTTTTGGATCGTACAAATGCCGCCGATCTTGCATCCCACGGGCGAGGACAGACGGATGTTCGGGTCCGCGGCAAAAGCCGGGACGGATATTATCACAAATACGGCGGGGGCTGCACAAGCAACAAGCGCATGCCGCAGATTAGTCCCTGGCCATTTTGACTTATCAGTCAAAAGCTGTCCTCCGCATTTACTTTTGCTAATAATAACTGAACCTTGTCTAACGGTACCCTGGTTTGATAAATATTCTTAATAAATAAGTTTAACTAAACTAAATAACTTTATAAATATAATCAATTATTTTGATTTTAATTAAATACAATACCCTCCGTTTCGAGACAAACTTTCCTGGCGGAGTAAGCCTAGCCGGTGATCAGGGCGCCATTGTTATTGGCCCCTTAGATCGCTGATGTTTTCCAGCCACTGCTTAATGTTGGTCACTACCTTGATGCCTCCAATACACTTAGCAATATACAGGATGCTTAATGGGTTATGTATGCCTATCTCAGGCTTAATTTCCACATGAAGTCCGCATTCTTGGTAATTGCAGAGAGAACATTCCTACGGCGCTCCCAAAGGTACTTGCCGTCGACCGTAAGCTCTGTTGCTATGGCAACAACGCGGAAACACAAGCTCACAGCAGGAGAAGCAGGGATGACAGTCAGCATCACTGAACACGTAACCAAATCCAAAAGGCACACGACCTTCTATCAGGCGGCAGGGCCGGAGGACGGCCCGCTCCTTATTTTCGTGCACGGCTGGCCGGAATTATCTATCAGTTGGCGACATCAGCTGCCGGCCCTGGCGGCCATTGGCTTTCGTTGTATTGCGCCGGACATGCGCGGCTACGGCCGGTCGTCCGTGCCCAAAAAACATGAGGACTACGCCCAGGTGGAAATCGTCGCCGACATGATGGAGTTGCTTGACGATCTGGGCCGAGAGCGGGCTGTTTGGATTGGCCACGACTGGGGTAGCCCCGTGGTCTGGAACATTGCCTCTCATCATCCTGATCGTGTACAGGCGGTATCCAGCCTGTGTATCCCCTACGGCGTCGTCGAGCACGGCCTGGAGGGCTTGATCGCCACAGTCGACCGTTCGGTATATCCCGTCGATGAGTTTCCTGCTGGTCAATGGGAATACATGTGCTTCTACGAGGAAAATTTTGCTCATGCCACCGCCGGTTTCGAGGCCAATCCTTACAACACTGCCAAGGCATTATTTCGCGGTGGCGATCCGGCCGGTAGGGGCAAGCCTTCGCGAACTGCATTCGTGCGTAAACATGGAGGCTGGTTCGGTCCGGACAATGTTGCTCCGGACGTCCCTCGTGACGACCTTGTAGTCAGCGAAGAGGATTTATGGACTTACGCCTCCGCGATGTCGCGCACCGGCTTCTTCGGAGCGGATTCCTACTATATGAACCACAAGCGCAATGCCGCCTACGCCAAGAAGGCTCTAAACGGCGGACAGTTGGATATTCCGGTGTTGTTTATTGCCGCCCGCTACGACTACACCTGCGAATGCATAGATTCCGACTTGGCTAAGGGCATGCCTGACTTGTGCAGCGACCTGACCACCGCAGTAATCGACAGCGGTCACTGGATGGCGCAGGAGAAACCCACGGAGGTCAATGCCGCCCTTTGTCATTGGTTGGCGACGAAGGTGTCCGACGTCTGGCCGGGTGGGGGCGGCAGTTAGACATTGCTTCGGGGAGGGGCTGACTTCTGCCGATGAGAAAAATGCCCTAATGGTTCGTCGCATTAATATTCATCATTCAGGTGACGTAGTCGCACCCGTGTAGAAAGTGTCACCTAGCGGTGCACGATAACTCTCCGGGCGCGTATACTTTGAGTGGAGGTTTCGGATGTTTGGATTAGCTCAGGACAATTTGGCGATCGCCCTGGAGGCCATCGACAGACATAGCGACAAACTCAACTGCCTGGTCACGTCGACGGCTGAACAGGCGAAGGAGGCCGCCTTCGCAGCGGACAAGGCGGCGTCGGAGGGCGTTTGGCCGGGCCTTCTCTACGGTATGACCATGGCCATCAAGGACAATATCGACACGGCCGGCGTTCGCACCACCTCCGGCTCCCTGCATTTTAAGGATATGGTACCCAATCGGGATGCCTTCGTGATCGAACGGTTGCGGTCGGCTGGTGCGGTCATCGTCGGCAAGGCGGCGATGCAGGAATTCGGTTTCGGCGTCCGTACCTTCAGCCCGGTGAGTGGGCAGTGCCACAACCCATGGGACCAAAGTCGCATTCCCGGCGGGTCCTCTGGTGGCTCAGGCGTTACCGTTGCCGTCGGCATTGCTCAGGCTTCCTTAGGCTGCGACACGGGAGGATCAGTTCGCCTGCCGGCGGCCATCAACGGCATATCCGGTTTGCGGCCTACGCATGGCCGTGTGCCAAACCACGGAGCGACCCCCATAAGCGCCAGCTACGACACAATTGGCCCCATGGCCAGAAACGTGAGCGACCTGGCCAGGATCCTGGCTGTCATAAGTAATGAAGGTCCCGGTGCGGCTCCGACTTCGGCTACAGACCTGGGGAATTTCCTGCCCACCCTGAACGACGGGGTTTCAGGTTTGCGAATTGGCGTGCCGCGCAATCATTACTTTATTGGGTGCGACGACGATATTGCGGAAGCCGCCATGAAGGCCATCCGTGTACTCGAAGGGCAGGGGGCTCACATTATTGATGTTGACGTTGACGGCGCCGAAGAAACACAGGATTGGTACACCATTCAGGTCTACTCCGACGCCTGCGCCTTTCATGAAAAACGCATAGACGAGCATCCGGAGTTATTCGAGCCGCAGGTTCTCGAGCGAATGTTGGTCGGGCGCACCTTTACGGCGGTGGACTACGCCAAGGCCTGCCGTGCGCGGGAGGCCTGGCAGAGGAGTTTGTTGGCACTCTATCAGGACATTGATATTTTGGCTTCGCCAACGACACCCCAACCGCCCGCCTTCCTTGATGATGACAAGTCATTACTGGAGGCGACCAAGGCGGCGGCCCACAATTCCTATGCCGGCGGCTTCGGCGCCAATCCTGGTCTGTCACTACCGTCGGGTTTTGACCGCAACGGTCTGCCTATCGGCCTGCAATTGGAGGCTGCATGGTGGGACGAGCCGATGTTGCTGCGCGCGGGCACAGCCTACCAGGCGGCAACGGAATGGCATTTGGCGACGCCGTTACAGACCTAAAATTAGAAATATGAACAAAGCCATTATTGACGGCATAGATTAAAACAAGAGACTGTTGCCATCTCGGCCCTTTAACTCGGAACATTGCACCTGGAAATCTTGAAGAGGGGAGTGTCATGACCGCCCTGGAGAGAACGCAAACGTGTCTTGATAACATCGAACGCCATAACGATCAGATTAATGCCTTCATCACTGTTATGGCGGATCAGGCACTAACCGACGCGGCTAAAGTTGACGCAAAAATGGAAAGTGGAAATTGGTCGGGATTACTCGAGGGCATGCCGATTTCCATAAAGGACTGCATTGACGTTGCTGGCGTTCCTTGTACCAACGGCACCCTTTTTTATCGGGATTACGTTCCAAACCGGGATGCACCGATTGTTCGCGCCCTGCGCCAAGCCGGTGCCGTAATTGTCGGAAAAACCAACCTGCACGAATTCTGTTATGGTGCTACGACCCAAAATCCGCATTACGGCCCCGCACGTAATCCATGGGACGTCGAACGCATTCCCAGCGGCTCCAGTGGCGGAGCTGCGGCTTCCCTGGCAGCAAACATGTGCATTGGCGCCGTTGGCTCGGATACTGGCGGCTCCGTTCGCGTCCCAGCATCGGTAAATGGCGTGAGCGGCCTCAGGCCGACAATGGGAGCCATTCCAATGAGCGGCAGCAAGACCAAGCTGTCGCCCGTAATTGATACGACAGGTCCATTGGCGCGATCTGTCATCGACCTCGCCCGCATGTTTGCCGTGATGGCCTTCTTCGATGAGAACGACCCAACTTCAATAGACCACGAATGGGAAAATTTTTTGCCGCGACTGGATGCCGGTATTGAAGGGGTCCGCATTGGCGTACCGAATGACTATTTTTTTGATGACCTTGCGCCGGGCGTTGATGAAGCCGTGCGAGAAGCTGCAGATAAAATTGCGTCCATGGGTGGTATTTTAACGCCTGTTGATCTCGACGGCGCCGAAACTATTCAGGCCAATGTTATGCCCATGGTGTGGGCTGACCTGTACGCATTTCATCGGGATCGCGTTGAAAACCAAGCGGATTTGTTTGGAGAGGATGTCCTCAATCGTATCCTGCTCGGCAAATCGGTTTCAGGAGCTGATTACGCGGAGGCGCTACAACATCGTCAGGTTTGGAACAGGCGGGTCGAACGCTGCCTACAAACAGTGGATGTCATACTGACACCCACGACGCCGGTGCCGGCACCCCGGATCGCTGATAGTACGGACATGTTGGCAACGACGCACCGTCTTACGTCTTTCACTTTTCCATTTTCCTGGGTTGGCGTGCCCGGCCTGTCCATTCCGTGCGGCTTCACGAGCGATGGACTGCCAATCGGTGTCCAAATTCATGGTGGTCACTGGGAAGAGGGCCTATTGCTTCGGATTGGCGCGGCGTTTCAAAGGGAAACCGATTGGCATCTTCGCCGACCGCCCCTAATCAATTGATCAACAGGAGGCGATAGTACCTAAGAGGTAAAGTTATCATCTCACAGTTAGGCTCTGCCATCGTTTGGGGCGTTGCTTGGCCCCACCTCGTCGATTTTCACAATAAGTGGCCATCGCCGGAATGACACTAAATCCGCTAGCAAAAGCTTGCTGGCAAATCAACGAATGATCAGCTGCAACAATTGGAGCGGTAATCAATTAGATCAGTCACTGTTTGCCTTTGCAGGCCACCGCTCCTTTAACGCCATCAGGATGATGCCTATGGCCATCAAGGCCAGCGCCAACCAGACGCCGATACCCAGACGTTCGCCAAATATCAGGGCGCCCCAGCCTATTCCTGCCACCACGGCCAGATAATTAAACTGGGCAAAGAATGTCGGGCCTGCCAGCCGAATAATTTCTAGAAACAGTATGACAACGATGCAATTGGCGATAATCGACCCCATTAACGCCCAGTCACCGGCTCCCATGCCGCCAGGCGTCGACCACTGCCCGAAGGCGAACATGAAGGGAGCAACGATTATCGCGGAACCAAGCAAAACCCCTGCTGCCATGGTGACGGAGGTTGCCTCGAGGGGGCGCAGCACGGCTGCGGCGACATTGGCAGCAGCAAAACATATCGGTGCCAGTAGCGATAGCAGGAACCAACCAACCATATCGGCCGTAGGCAGAACGGCTGTTGGGCCCACCAAAATGGCGACACCGCCAAAGCCAAATAAAATGCCGAGTACGCCCAAAATGTAAAGCCGGTCAATTCGAATGCTGACACTGATCAGGTAGGTAAATGGAGGTGACAGAGCCAGGACCATGGTCAGAACGCCGGCTGGCAGATTTGGAGCAACGTAAGTGAGCAGCGACGTTGAAAAGCCAATACCAAGACCGCCGATTATGAAGTAGACCCGAAGGTGCTGCCAGCTCCATTGCGGCGGCTCTCTGCGTAAAACGGCTATCAAGTAAAGGATTATGCCGGCGCATAATGAGGTCCAGAAAGCATAACTCACCGGCGGCCATGACGCCTCCGCGGCTATCTTGTTTAGTGAGAAAAGGCTGCCATAAATAATGGCTGCAGCAACCAGCATTACATACGGCAAATAATCAAAACTCTTATTCATAAGAACGTTTTCCTAATACTTGAGAAGATTAGCATCTGGCCGTGGAATTTTCCGCGCGAAAATTTTAGTGCTTTGGCGGGCGAACTGCTAGAATTAGGGGCATAGCTACTAATGCGGTCAATGCGAAAAACATGAAGGCGTTGAGATAACCTATCATTTGAGCCTGCCGGCCAATCTCATGCACAATTGGTGCGGCATGATGGGTACCGGATAAAGTTCCTTCGAGGCCCCATGTGGCCGGACGGCCGGGCTGCAGCCGCTCAATAATTTCGGCAAAAGATATCTTCGATGTTCGGAGAGCGACTGCTACTGAGGCAGAAATGTGTACCGAACTGCCAAAGAGGCGAAGCAGATGAAATAGAGAGGACGTTAGTGGTAGTTGCGCCAGCGGCACCGCTCCCAGGGTGATCACGGTCAGGGGTACCCAAACAAATCCGATCCCTAGGCCGGAGAGGAAGCCGGTCCATGCGAGTTGGAAATCAGTGACATTGATATCGAAGGAGGCTGTTGCCCAACCGGAGATAACCTGGAGGATAAAGCCAAAAAATAGCCAAATTCTCGGATCGTATCGGGAACCCCACAGCAGGACGACAAAGCCCAGCGTCATGCCCAGGCCGCGAATTGCCAGCAGGACGCCGATCATCTCCTCCGGATAGCCGCGCAGGTTCTGCAACATGCTTGGCAGCAATACCATCGGCGAGTAACTCAGCATGCCGAATGCCAGGACGAGCAGCAAACCGATTGCCAGTTGGCGGTTGGCCAGGATGCGGAGATCGATATATGGGTTGCGCCAGGATAAGCTGTGCACCACAAATAAATAAAGGCAAACAATTCCGGTAAGGCACTCAATGGTGATTTCCGCCGAGTCGAACCAGTCGTTTCGCTCACCACGGTCAAACATCAATTGAAAACAGGCAATTGCGAGGGAAAAAAAGATAAAGCCCCGCAGGTCCAGTCGATGTCCTTGTTGTGGCTTGTCACGGGGAATAAATACCAACACAGCGAGGCAGGCTAGGATCGCGAAGGGCATGGCGAACAAAAACACCGATCGCCAGCCATAATCTTCAGCCAGAATGCCGCCCAGCCAGGGCGCAATAATTGGCCCAATTGTCACGCCAATACCAAAAATCGAGGTCACTATTCCATGTTGGCGGCGCGGGTATAGGCTCAGTACAAGCGCCATTGTCAATGGTGTCAGGGGCGCACCCAATAGGCCTTGGAAAGCACGCGATAAAACAAGTAATTCCAGATTGGGTGCTAGCGCGCAACTGAGGGTGGAAAGCGAAAATCCGATCGTTCCCCAGACAATTAATCGGCGTGAGCCAAGACGGTCGGTTAGCCAACCTGTTGCCGGTACGCCAACCGCATTGGCAACCAAATATGAGGTGACCACCCAAGCCACCTGGTCTCTTGTCGCAGACAGAGAGCCCTGAATTTGTGGTAACGCGACGTTGGCGATGGTCACGGTCATAGCCAGCAGAAAGACAACGAGCACACTGGTCGCCAGTACAGATGCCCGACCGTCCGTATTTAAATCCGCCTGTTGCGTCACCCGCATACTTTACTTTCGGTCTCGAAATGGGCAATCCAATTTAGAACGTATCAAAACTCCATAAGTTCAATACTTAAGGAATTGAGCAGGTGGGGCGATCATCTTTGTGCCAGCAAAACGTGCGAGCATGACATTTTTTGTTGGAATTTCAGGCAATTAAATATTTGGACAGATTATTTTTTCGCGTTCAAGAAAATCAAATTTCATACAAATGATCGACGTTTTCTCTCTGTGCACCCTGCTATATGCGTTGACCACCACCAACATTAAAGTGATGTTACGGCAGCTGCAGGGCGCTCTTTCGGCCACGCCTGATTTTGAGCCAACCCCAAAGTATAGGATCGTTGGAAGTGAGCCGGCGAAGGTTTCAAGAGGAAAAAACTTTGTGCCAGTCGGGCTTGTCTTCAGACGAGTAGATATTGTCTGGAATGCTTACCCAGGACTGCTTCGTGCTGGTATAGATGTGCGCATTAGGTTTCAGCGACGTGGCGTTGTCTAAGGTGCCTCCTAATATTAATGTAGATGCTGGAATATCCGGCAGTTCTCCCCAACACCGCGTCCCGCAGATGGCGCAGGATTGAAATAGCAGCTTGTTACCGCTTTGCCGTATTGATAACCAAGACGTGGTTTCACCCTGCAAAACTCTAAAGGATTTACTTTTTACGGAAACAGTGATGCCAAATGCGCTCCCTGTACGACGTTGGCAATCCGTGCAATGGCAACACAAGACCATTACCGGCGCCTCTGCGCATTGATATCTCAACGCCCCGCAAAGGCATCCGCCCATAAAGGGTAATTCCAAGTTCATATTAGGTATGTCCAATCCAATTGCTTCTAAAAATATTGTTGTCGTATTCCGTCTCACTGATTACCAACAACTTAATTGCACTAAAGCTGGCGCCTATTCCACCGAGGCTCATAGAAGCGGCGAAAGAATATTCGAATTACTGCTTTTGCCCTCAAAGCGGAACCGTTTCCGCTATTCTTCTGGCATCCCGGCTCTGCGTAAACCCTCGCCGTAGAGCGCCGCGTCTTTTTCATAGGCGAAGACTGCCGATTCTATCCAGGCCGCGATTGTTGATCCCGGCGCTAACCGATCGAATTGTTCGTAGGCCGCACGGGCTTCCTCCAGATTACCCAGCATGCCATGGGTCGCAGCCAAATGAAGGTGCGCGAGCGGAAATTTTGGCCTCTCGTGTAACGCCTTTTCTGCCCACTCGATTGCTTCGTCATATCTTTCTTCCAAGAAATGGTGGAGGCCAATGCTGGAGAGATAGTAAGCAAGGCTCGGGTCTTTCGGGCTCAACCGTATCGCCTTTTCGATCAGCGGGAGACCTTCCGCGTACTTATGGACATTGACCAGTATGACGCCCTGCCAACCTAGTGCCATCGAGTAGTTCGGGTTGATCGCGATTGCTGTTTCAAATCGCCGAATGGCCTCTTCATGACGCTTCGATCTGAAGAGCATTATGCCCAGGATCCAGTGTGAATACTCATCCTCTTTGCCCAGTTCAACCGCCTTCTCGGCCAGTTCCATGGCTTTAGCATGGGACTCGGACGTAGGACGCCGCCAGCCGTATATGGCATCGCCATTGTAGGCCGTCGCAAGCGTGGCATAGACGCGGGAGTCGGCAGGGTCGAGTGCCATCGCCTTGGACAGCAGGGACTGGGCCTCGCCGTGGTCGGCCTCGGTGGTCTTCGAGATATGCGAGATGGCGCGGGCGACCAGCTCCCAAACTCCCAACTCTGGGACTGCTCCGTGCCGGGCACGGGTCATTTCCGTCAACTGCAATTCCGGCGCTACTGCCATGGTAATGCGTTCGGTGATCTCGTCCTGAATTGCGAATATGTCGTCAAGGTCACGGTCGAACCGTTCGGCCCAGACATGATGGTCGGTTGCCGCATCGATCAATTGGGCAGTGATCCGCACCCGGTTTCCGGCCCGGCGCACGCTGCCTTCGATGACGTATTGTACCCCAAGGTCATGTGCCACCTGCTTCACCTCGACCGCCTGCCCCTTGTAAGAAAACGAGGAGTTTCGCGCGATCACGAAGAACTGGTGAAACCGGGACAACGCCGTGATGATGTCCTCGGCAATGCCATCGGAGAAATATTCCTGTTCCGGATCTCCCGACATGTTGTCAAACGGCAGAACGGCGATGGACGGTTTGTCGGGTAATGGTAACGGCATAACGGTGGCTGCCGTGACCGCGGCATCACCAGCATTAGGCGACCATTGCCAAACCCGGACCGGACGGGCGATGTTCTTTAGTTGCTGATCGCCGAGATCACTAAATTCGACTTCAATACGACCAGCAATATTCTCATGCGCAGTGCCTGAAATTGCCACACCACCAATTTCGCAAATTGCCTCGAGGCGAGCCGCAATATTGACTCCGTCACCGAATATGTCGTCGTCTTCAACAACCAAATCGCCTAGGTGAACACCCATACGGAAGATGATGCGTTTGTCTTCATCGACGGCCTCATTACGTTTTGCCATAGCCTTTTGAATGTCGATGACGCACTGTGTGGCATCCACCACAGACGGGAACTCCAGAAGCAAGCCATCGCCCATTGTCTTGACGATGCGACCTCCATTACTGGTGATTTTGTCATCAATCAATTCCGTCCGATGGGCACGCAGGGCATCCAGCGTGCCGGTCTCGTCCACGCCCATGAGCCGTGAATAACCGACCACGTCGGCAGACACTATTGCCGCTAGTCGGCGTTGAGTTCTCTCTGCCATGGAGCAGAGTTTAGCTACCTGCGCTCAGGGAATCTATGTGTGCTGTTGACGGGGCAACATTTTTTCCTATGCCATTCCTCAAGCATTATTTATAGCGCGCCAGACCTTTTCTGGCGTTGCCGGCATATCTAGTTCTCGGATCCCTAGTGGCGCCAGAGCATCCAAAATTGCACTGGTCAGACAGGCGACGGCACCGACCGTCCCGGCTTCTCCTGCGCCCTTGATGCCGAGTGGGTTCCTCGGGCTCGGCACTGAGTTTGTTTCAATCTCAAAATACGGGAAGGTGTCCGCTCGAGGCATGAGGTAATCCATGAAAGAGCCCGTGAGCACCTGTCCAGTGTCGTCCCATTGGATTTGTTCACCCAGGATTTGCCCTGCCCCCTGGACAATGCCGCCATGCAATTGTCCTTTCAAAAGTAATGGGTTCATGACCGTTCCGACATCATCGACTGCGACATATCGTACAATCCTGATGACACCTGTCTCTGGGTCAATTTCAACCTCAGAAACATGGCAGGCATTCGGGAATGTTGGAGCTGGCGCCTTGAAAGTGGCAAAACCCTGAAGACCACTGTCCATACCTGACGGCAGTAATGAGGGCTCAAAAGCAATACCCGCTATGTCAGTCAGGCTTAGTGAACGGTCAGTGCCTGCAACTGTGAATTGGCCATCCACGAATTCGATATCTACTTCCGGCGCCTCCAGGCTGTGAGCGGCGATCTGACGGCCCTTCTCAATAATTTTTTCCGCGGCACCGAGCAGGGCGCCGCCACCTAGGCCGGAGACCCGTGAGCCACCAGTACCATGCCCGTAGCCCACCAGGTCGGTGTCGCCCTGAACGTAACGCATCGCTTCAAAGTCCAAACCGAGTTTCTCCGACAGCAATTGCCGGAATACGGTCTCGTGGCCCTGACCATGGGAATGGGTTCCCATGTGGATCGTGGCACGACCCTGCCGATCGAAACGGATCTCACCGCCCTCGTCAAACATACCGGCTGCCTGTTCAATCGAGTTGGCAAGGCCGAGACCACGCAACCAGCCTTCATTTTGCGCCTTATCCCGACGCGTTTCGAAGCTGGCGGCATCGGCAATAGTCAAGGCTCGGTCCATGTTGCGTTCAAACTCGCCGCAATCGTAGTTGTAGGTGAGCGCGGTTTGGAATGGCATCACTGTCGGCGGGATAATATTGCGTCGACGCATTTCCACTCTATCAATTCCGAGCTCTCGTGCTGCTAAATCAATCGCTTGCTCAATGGCTGAAGTCGCCTCTGGCCGGCCAGCGCCGCGATAGGGGCCCGTCGGGCTGGTATTAGTAAAAACCCCAAGGACTTCGCCATGGATCGCAGGTGTTTGATAGACACCGGCCACGCCGCCCAGGTTTCCGAATGCTGGCAGCGGCCCGAAATTCGACAAATAGGCGCCCATATTGGCGAGACACTGAACACGAAGTGCGAGGAAGTCGCCATTCTTATCAATTGCGAGCTCAACATCCATGACCATGTCACGCGCCTGCTCGTCAAGAATGCTGTCGGAGCGCTCGTTGGTCCACTTGACCGGTCGGTTGAGTTTCTTCGCTGCCCAAAGAACCAGAGGAAGCTCCGGAAAGATATTTGCCCGCAAGCCGAAGGAGCCACCCATATCCGGACTGATGATCCGGATCTGGCTTTCCGCAACGCCCAAAACCGACTCCGAGAGCCAGTTTCTCATATCATGCGGGAACTGGTTTCCTGAGTAGAGGGTATAACGGTCTTCAAAGGGATCATATGAACCGATGGCCGCACGAGGCTCCATGGGGTTGATGGCCACGCGGCTCATTGGAAGTTTGAGCCGGGTGACATGATCGGCACTTTCAATCGCGTGCGCCACTGCCTTCTTGTCTCCAAGCTCCATACGGAAACAGATATTGTCCGGGCAGTCTTCCCAGACCGCCGGTACTTCATTGCCGATGGCTGAGGCCGTTCGAACGTTAACTGGCAGCGGCTCGTAGTCGACTTCGATAAGTTCAGCCGCATCACGGGCCTGCTCCCGGCTATTCGCTACCACGAACGCGACGTAGTCGCCGACGAATGCAACCTTGTCTCGGACCAGAGCTGGGCGAGACGGCTGGAATATGGGTGTACCATCAGGTCTTTTCAGAGGTGCGACCTTGGCGGCAAGGCAAGGCATATCTCCGAGACCGTCTGATGCGACGTCGGCGCCTGTGAACACGGCTAGGACCCCAGGGGCGGAACGAGCTGCCTCGACGTCGATTGAGCGGATCCGAGCATGTGCATGGGGAGAACGCAGGATGTGGGACCAAGCCTGATTGGCCAGGTTGATGTCATCTGTGTAGCGACCTCCCCCTCCAAGAAAACGCCGATCCTCCACCCTCGGTGCTGCTTGTCCAAGACCGAATTTCATAGCTCCACACCTTTCGTTGCTATGTCAATCATACTGCTATTCCCTCCATCATGGCGTAATTCTGGTCACAAGAACTCAACGAACCTAGTGTCTGGAAATGAATGTCCCAATGTTGGCGCCTTGCAGGTTTGTTTCCTAATTTGGTATCAGATCCCTTCCTAGTTCAGAACCAACCAGAACGAAGCCAATCGGACCGAGGCCGTCGAGAATAGCTCAAATAATTTGTCGTTTCATATTGTGGGTAGAATGCAAGTTCATATAGCGGTACGACTTCGTACAAGGTCTCATTAAGAAAGGCGCCTATAGGCGTTCTCCGTCGATTTAGCGGACAAAAGACAAACAAGTCTGAAGGAGTGTCAGTCGTGCGAAATTCTAAAGTGCTTCTATTTGACAAAAATCCCGGCCGTAACGCGCAGACGGTTGGTATCGCTCGAGAACTTGGTACGGACATTGATCTCATCCATGAGCCATCCGTCGGCGTAGTAGGCAATAAGGGAGATTCCCAATGTTATCTTGGCGTTCAGCGCAAGGTCGAGGCCATCCATGAATGTCTGCGACAGAAGATAGGTAGTCGTAGCGATCAAATGAGCATGCGGTTGGTGCAGCCAGAATATACCGTTGCGACCTCCGATGGCATGCGTAACGGCACCCGTGAAATGCGGTACTCCTTGATTGGTCGTGAAGTCACACATGACACCATCTGTGAGCACTTGAGCGCAAGTGGCCTGGAGGGCACGATTGCTGTCGTTGCTTGCGATAAGCCACCTGTCGGTACTTTATCAGCACTTCTCGAACATGACTGCCCCAGCATCATAATGTCAGACGGCCCCATTCGCCCCGGTACGGATTCCGTGACGAAAGAGCGAATTGATATCATTACTGGATTTCAGGTTGCGGGCAGCGACGACGAGGAAATGAAAAAGCGTATCGCGTGCGAGGCTTGCCCTGGATATGGCAGCTGCGGTGGAATGTTCACATACAACACAATGCAGACATTTATTGCGGTAGTCGGTATGGAACCGCTTCATATGGTATCACCACCGTCGGATGATCCGCGGCGAATGGAGCAATTTCCGAATGAACTCGTCTCCTATTTGGAGAATTTGATCGAAACAGATCTGACACCTCGAAAAATTGTCAGCCGAGACGCTATCCGTAATGCGATGATTGTTTCCATGGCTGTCGGCGGGTCGACAAATGTTCTGCTTCACGGCCCCGAAATTGCAAGAGCTGCCGGATTCGGTAATTTCGCTGAAGACATTATGTCATTCGAAGAATTCAATTACCTTTCCGAGCACGTCGTGCCGGTCCTTATCGATGCCAGACCTTTCGGAAACTATTCCATGGTTGATATCGACGAGAAGGGAGGC
>CAZDQC010000070.1:0-17003 GCA_964507245.1 uncultured Rhodospirillaceae bacterium | reverse complement strand
GTAACGATACAATAACAGATTTTAATCCAGATGCTGACGTGATTGATTTCAAGGGATTGGATGGGGACATTTCTGTTAGTGAAGTTGACGGAGGCACCTTGTTCAGCGCCGGCGAGGGCAATTCCTTATTTGTTGCAAACGTAACGCCGGATCAGCTGGGTCCAAGCAATGTTACCGTGGATGGACAGGCTCTCACGGCTGACACGGCTGTTGGACGCATTCTCGATGTCACTGCCCCCCCAACGGACGGCACCGAGGGCGATGATACCCTCGAAGGTGGCGAGGGTGATGACAACCTAGATGGCAGTATTGGTAGTGACACCCTAGAAGGTGTCGCTGGCGATGAAACTCCCGAAGCTAATGAGAGTGAGGAGGGAAATGTTGAGGCTGAGGCTGAGCTAAATGTCGGAGCTGAAGCTAGCGATGACGCAACGGTTGTAGGTCGCTTCGGTGGGGAGTTTGATACCTTTTCTGAAGGTAGCGAAGGTGATGATACCCTTTCCGGAGGTGCAGGCAACGATGTGCTGAGAGGCAATGAGGGTGATGATGTTATTACCGGAGGTGCCGGAAACGATGAGCTCATAGGTGGCCGAGGCGATGATATCGTAGAAGGTGGCGATGGCGACGACTTTGTCGGCGGCGCTAAGGGGGATGACACCCTACTGGGTGGGGCTGGAGACGATGAGCTCAGAGGCGCCCAAGGGGAAGATAACCTTCAAGGCGGCGACGGCGATGACCTCCTTAGAGGAGGAATGGACAGCGACATACTTAATGGCGGCGCTGGTGACGACACTCTTGAAGGCGGCAGAGGCGCCGATACCTTCATTCAAGATTTTAGCGAGCTAGGTAACGATACCATAAAAGATTTTAATCCGGATGTTGACGTGATTAATTTTGAGGGATTGGACGGGGAAATTTCCGTTAGTGTAGTTGACGGGGGTACCTTGTTCAGTGCTGGTGACGGTAAATCCTTATTTGTCGCAAAAGTGACCCCAGATCAGTTAGGCGCAAGTAATGTTAGCGTGGATGGACAGCCTCTCGCAGCAGACACCCCCCTTGGCGGAATTTTAAGCGATTTTGCTAGCGATAGTTCCACGGTTTCTGACACACAAGAAGATGAAGTTTTGACTGGCGGCACAAACGAAGATCAGCTGGCCGGCAGTGATGAACAGACTACTGCTGATGCCATTACGGAGGACCTTGTCCTCAAAGGCGGGAAGGGAGATGACGCTCTCGAAGGCGGCGCCGGCAATGATAATCTCAGCGGAGGTCGGGGTGATGACACCCTGGCGGGTGGTTCCGGGAATGACGTTCTTAGGGGTGGTGGAGGTGATGACACCCTGGTGGGTGGTGCCGGGGATGACATCCTCAAGGGCGGCAAGGGCGATGACACCTTGGAAGGCGGTGCCGGAGATGATACGCTTACCGGCGGCAAGGGTGATGACACTTTTATTCAGGATTTCGGCCAACCGGGCGAGGATACGATCACGGACTTCAATCCTAATCAGGATGTAATTGATTTCGGCGGTCTGGATGATTTTGAGAATATTTCTATTAGTGAGGTCGACGGCAACACGCTGATCAGTGCTGGAGAAGGCAATACCCTAACCATTAATAATATAACACCCGACCAATTGAGTGCGGATAATGTAAAAATTAATGGCGAAGCCCCGAGTGCAGACAACTTCAATCTTCAGAGTGCCCTTGGGGGAGGAGGTTCAGACGTTGCTGGTGGGGAGTTAGGTGCTTTGTCCGGTGCTTTAGGTGGAGGAGAAACATCAACTTCCGGTGCTGACGGAGATACATCTACAGATTCAACGCTTGGCAATGCATTGGATAGTAATACCCAACAGGGTGCTGCCCCTGCGGCTGGATTGACAGATGGCGCAGCAGGCTCGGATATTGTTGCTGATGAAGCTACAGAAGAAGCAGTAGACGAAGAACAAGTTGATGAGGCGGTGTAATTACTGCTTTAGGTTGCCAAGGTGTCCAACCTTTGCCGTTGCTATGCCTTATCGGCAATCATCTGTCTGAGTTGAGTAGCTTCCAAACCCAGTCCGCAGGCATCGCCATGGGCTACCAGGCTTTCTGGGATAATCACCGGCGTAACCTTGTAATTGAACTAGCCGGGGTAAAAGACAATACGAGAAACCTGTTTGACGACGACGGTGACGGAGCCGATCAGGCGGCGTTGACAATCCAATTCCAACAGGCTATTGGGCAGCGTTTTTAATTGCAGCTTGATGCCTTTTACGCCTATTTGGAAGGCCGGGATAATGGATCCGGTGCGCGGGCGGAGATACAGGTCCAGTTTTAAGATCTCATCTTTTCAAGAATTGGTTTTGGCTGAAACCGGAAAACTGGTTTCGGCCAATTTTATTGCGGCAACAGAATAAGTTCTGGTAAGCAGGTCAAATGAGTTTTTTGGGCTACCTTTTTTGACGAGGCCAACATGGATGATGATTTCAAACATGCCGACAAATTCGAGGACGAAATTCGTGGGCTGATTGATGACGTGGTTGGCGAAGGATTGATGACAGCCACGGCGAAAGAGAATATCTGCCCCAAGTGCCTTGCCCTAACTCTGCTGGAATTTGCCGCCTATGCTGCCACGTCGTCAGGTTCTACCGCCGGCGAAATTCTAGCCGCCACTTCAGCCGGCGCCATGGCGGCGGAGGATGATCTGGAATTGGCCGAAGAAGTGCCGCCGAGTCAGGTGCGCCATTGAGGACAACTATTTGATGCGATCGGGCAACTCGTTCGCAACTCGTTGTCGTCGTGCCTCAATTTTTTCCATGAACGGCGCGATATCGGGCGCGAAGTCCTGGTGTGCGCATAAGTACGAGAAGTGCGCCATGGCGCGTGGATAGTGCTGGGAGGCCTCCTCCGTCATAATTACCGGTAGATCATGCTCAGACAAAACCGCCAGATGGGCGGCTTCGCGGGCGAAGGAACACAACTCCGCTGCAAAGACGATATCTGCCAGGGTCAAATCATTGCCTACCAGGTACTTCCGGTTCGGGGCCAAGGCCGCATCTATCCCGGACAAATATGTCTCAAACGCCGATGCGGCTCTACTATGGATGCCCTCGTCGAGTTTGTTGCTGCCAAGAGCCAGTAAATAGGTTTGGCCATCCCTGGCAAACACGAGACTGACATCCAGAAAACTGTCGACGCGCGCGGCGTCATAAGGATCCGTGCCGTAAAGAGCCGGGCCGCTGCGCCTGAGTCTGGCCACAGTGCGTGCGATCGAGTTTGATTCAAAAATGCCAACTTTGCCATCGGGGCTGAATGCTGCCGGAACCGTACCAAAGGGATGGGCTGCCAAGAACGCATCCGTCTTATATAAACGGCCGGAAAAACCCGTTCGGCTTTTTCGCACCAATCCGCTGTCTTGGTCTCGATCCGCCGAGGTCAGAGGTCGGGCATCAAAATCCCACAGCCAATCGCCCAATTCGCCTGATCTGGCGCCACGGACATCCAATTCAACTTCGCAAAGCCGGGCTGCGATGGTCGCCTTCCAAATACGGGGGTTAGGCATATAAGAAAAGATCCGCAAATCAGCCAATTTTTTTCTCCCGTCGACGCCAGGCCTGGACTTCTCTTGTCCAAAACTCTAAGCCAGTTAACCGCACAGTTTACGGGAGACGGGGACAATATGACAATGAAACGCATGGTGCTAGAAATCGGCATGGGCACCGATATCCGCGGTTGCAATCACACAAAGGCGGCAGTCCGAGCCCTCAAGGATGCTCTTTGGCACAACTCATTAACGATCGCCCACGCCTTGGATCTGGATGTTGATTCCATGCGGGTGGCGGTAACCATCGGTGTGCCACAGCCTGATCAAGTCAATTCGGACGAGGTGTTGGCCGTGTTGCCCCATGGTATCGGCACCGTCGAAGTTGTCCAAGGTGGCCTAAAAATACCCAATGAGCAGGGCACGGACGCGACAATTTTGGCCCATGCTGCCGCCGCCGTTTATTTGGACGTGGCGTAGGGAGCCCGGCATGACCAAGAAACGTGTTATTCTGGAAATGGGCGCCGGCAACGATCTGCACGGTGGCAACTATACCAAGGCCGCGTGTCGGGCCGTGGACGACGCCTTGCATCATTCTTCGCTGACCATGATCCGCACCTTGGACGTTGGCGCAGGGGATATGTATGTCGATGTTACCATCGGTGTGCAGGTGCCTGAAGATGTGGATAAAACAGCAGTGCAGGCGGCCCTGCCCTATGGCACGGTGACGGTCAATGTAGTCAAGGGCGGTTTAGATGTGCCTGACGAGGTACTTGGCGATGTGGCAGTGATTGCCTCCGCCGCAATTGTGGTGCGTCTGGATTTATCCGATCGCGGCTAGGGCAGAATGTTGCCAAGCCATCATGGCGATGTCCTCCGGCCGGCGCAGAACACCAAGGTCGTCGAGAGGATTAATGGTCGACCAACTATCGCCTCCGGTTTCAGCCAGCTTGCCATAGACCTCTGAGACGCGGGAAAGATAGTCGCGATCTGCCTCGTGTATGTCGCGGGTTTGTTCGGTATAGCTGCGCTTTTCCTTTTTGCCTACCTGACGATCCGCCAATTCTGTGGGCGTGGCCAATAACAATGTCAGGTCCGGGCGCGGCAACTCGAACATGCCAAATTCTAATTCTTCGATCCAGGCAATCAATTCTGCTTGCTCGGCGGGCGGCAGTTTGGCGACGTTGTAGGCGATATTGGAATAGATATAGCGATCCAAGATGACCAGGTCATTGTCTGCTATCAGCGCCAATAACACATCGCGGCTTTCAAATCGATCGCCGCCATACAACAAGGCGGCGTAACGCGCGGGAACCTGGTTTTTTATCCCCATTTCACCGCGCAGATAGCGGGCCACCAAATCCGAAAACTGTGTCTCACCGTAACGAGGAAATGACAGCGATGCGGAGCGAATGCCCCGCTTCTTAGCCTGGGCCAACAGGGACTGGCACAGCGTGCCCTTGCCCGCGCCGTCAATTCCTTCAATGGCCAATAGCATGATGCTTGTCTTCCCCCTAGCCCTAGCCGAATATGGCCATAAATTCACCATTGAGGGTATCATGAATAACGCCGTCTATGCCGATGAACATCCGATGATTAAGAAGGCCGCTGAATTTGGCGCCGAATATGTTGCGCCGAACGCCGCGACGTGGGAAAGGCAAGGGGGCCTGGGTGAGGAAGGCATCCGCCCTTCTGCACAGTTTGGATTGTGCGGGATGCTGTTGGCGAGGGATTTGGGCGGCCAGGGTATGAGCAAGACCGACATGACCCATGTCATGGAAGAACTGTCCAAGGCCGACATGGCCTATGCCTTTGTCATATTCGTGCACAACAACTTGATGAATGCCATTGCCGATAAAGGTACACCGGAGCAGAAAGAACTTTATCTGCCGGCAATGCTGTCGGGGGATTGCCTGGGCGCCTTTCTGCTGACGGAAGGGCAAAGCGGCTCGGACGCCACCAATGTTAGGACGACGGCCCGGCGCGAGGACGGCGGCTGGGTCATTAATGGCGAAAAGGTTTGGGTATCCAACGCGGCAACTGCGGGATTGCTTAGCGTTTATGCGCAAACCGACGTCTCGAAGGGCTGGCGCGGAATTGCAACATTTCTGGTCGAGGCTGACCAGCCCGGCGTAATCCGGCAAACGCCGTACCGGATGATGGGTGCTCATGCTATCGGCGTAGGCGGCTTCCGCTTCGAAGATTGCCGTGTTGACGAGTCGAAAGTCCTGCTGCCGCCTGGTGAAGGCTTTAAAGGCGCCATGGCTGGCATCGAACTGGCCCGTGCAAACGTAGCCGCCATGTGCTGCGGCATCATGGCATCGAGCCTCGAGGTCGCCCTAACCTATTGCACCGAACGCCGCGCTTTTGGGCAGCGGATAGCCGATTTTCAGGGCCTGCAATGGCAATTGGCCGATGTGGCCACAGATCTGCATGCGGCCCGTCTGATGTCCTATGCGGCATTGGAAGCGATCGACGCGGGGTCGCCGGCTACCATTCCGGCGGCTCACGCCAAGAAATTCGCCACCCGCGCCGCACAAAATGGCGTGGCCAATTGCATGCAAGCCATGGGTGCCGACGGCTATAAACACGATTACCCACTAGCGCGGCACCTGGCGTGTGCCCGCATGGCCAACTACATCGATGGCACGACAGAAATCCAGAACGTGGTAATCAGCCGGGAACTGTTAAGGCCTTACGACAAAGCCTAATTCACCGCTCTGTCGTATCCAAACCAGTAAGGTTTGCACGACTCGGCCTTCGGAAGGTTAACAGGCCCTGACAGAGCCACGGGTTTGTAAACGAATTCGATGTTGCAGGGACGTTTGTAGCTAACGAAGCCTCTTTCCAAGGTCTCGGTTTTGATTCAGGCGTAAAAGTCATCTCTGGCGCTAAATTTCGAGGCGATGATGTTATACCCTAGGCCCAGAACCCATTGGCGGTTCAGGGTGATTTTGATGATCCAAGGAGATACCTTACAAGCAAAGCCATATTGACTCGCCAAGGTATTTATTAGAATTTTTGTGCAGATTTCTGAAATATGAGGATTCCTGTTATGGCTCGATATGATCGCGTTATCAAGAACGGCATGATCATTGATGGTACGCGATTGCCGCGCTATCAGGGCGATATCGGCATAAAAAATGGCGTTATAGCAAACATCGGTCATATCGACGGAATGCACGCGGACGAGGTGATTGACGCGAATGGACTGATTGTGGCTCCGGGCTTTGTCGATCTGCACACGCACTATGACGCGCAACTGTTCTGGGACCCCTACTGCACAATTTCCAGCTGGCACGGCATCACTTCCGTGGTTATCTGTAACTGCGGTTTTGGATTTGCTCCCGTCCGGCCCGAGGAGCGGGAGCGGTCGATGCTTTCTATGACTCGGGTGGAGGCCATTCCGCTCGCGTCCATGCAGGCGGGCATGCCTTGGGATTGGGTTACTTTCCCGGAATTCCTGGACAGCGTGGATAGGGCGCCTAAGGCCATGAACGTGCTACCGTACGTTCCCGTCTCTCCCCTTCTTATCTGGGTTCTCGGCCTGGAGGATGCCAAGGCCGGACGCAAACCCACAAATGAAGAACATGCGGAATTGGTACGTCTGATGGATGAGGCTATGGATGCCGGGGCCTGTGGTTGGTCGGCTCAACGCATGATTCCATCAGGCCCGGCCGCCGTTCAGCGTGATTATGACGGTACGGCCATGCCGTCGGACGTCATGCATGACGATACCTGTCGAGAGTTCGCAAAATTGTTGCGCCGGCGCAATGAAGGTTTCATGCAAATGCTTCTGGTCTCAGGTGACAACGAGAAGGACCGCGCTTTCATGGAAGAAATGGCCGAGATTTCTGGACGGCCGCTAATCATGAACGTGATCCAGGCGTTTGACCACAAGCCGAAGATCCACCGGGAAAACCTTAAATGGCTAAAAAGTTGTCGGGAACGAGGCATCCGTGTCGTTGGTCAGGGGCTGACTACTGATGCCGGTTTCACCTTTACCTTCGAGAACTGGAACCTGTTTGACGATATCGAGGCCTGGTGCGAGGCCACTACCGGCACGTTTGAAGAGCGCAAGGCCAAGCTGGCTGATCCCGTTCGCCGCCAGGCTCTGCGGGAGAAGATGCCCCGCACCGCCGTGGGACCTCTCCATAATATCGTAATCGTCGGTCCACAATTGGAGAAGAATCAGCAATGGCTGGATCACTCTCTCGGTTTGGTGGCCGAAAAGACCGGTAAGCACCCCGTGGATGTGATGCTGGACATGGCGGTTGAAGAGGACCTGAGAACCGATTTCTTCGCCGCGCCTCCGAATGGCAACCTGGAATATCTTAGGGAGATCGTCGACGATCCGTATGTGCTGTTTGGCGTTTCCGACGGCGGCGCCCATACCAAATTCTTGACTGCTGGCCGCTACCCCACCGAAACTATCGTCAAGATCGTGCGCGACAATGGCATGATTTCCTTGGAGGAGGCCCATTGGCGGCTTTCGGCTCTGCCAGCTCAGTTTGGCGGTTTTCATGGTCGGGGCACTTTGACCAAGGGCGCGCCAGCAGACATTATTGTCTATGATTACGAAAATTTGAAAGTTCTACCCGACGAAATTGTACATGACATGCCTGCCGGGGAGTGGCGCCGAGTACAGCGGGCCAAGGGGTATCACTATGTCCTGGTCAATGGTGAAGTTACCATCAAGGATGACCAACAGACTGATACTTTCTCTGGTCGGTTGCTACGCTTTGGAACGGGCCTGCCGCAAGATCATTCCCAGGCAGCGGAGTAGGCCTTAACCACTACTCACTGGCCGGAAGCGCTGAGCATTAATATTACTGGCGGCGAGGTGCTGCTGCATGTAGCGCCGGGGCATTTGAGAACTTGACCAGATTTCAGGTGCCAAAACTTTTCGCTCCACTTAACATTTCTGTTAGGACGAAAATCCGGTCAGGGCCCTAAGCTGGCGCGCGGACTGTGTCAATGGAATCTTTGCTGAAAAATGCGGTGCGATGACTTGCTCAGAGGTGTGGAGACGTGTATCACCGCCTACCGGGCGGCCTGCAAGCAGACCCCTTATCAAGACCGCCCGTGCCGAGGATCATTTGAATGACGAGCGACACGTCTGAGCAACTGAGTCTGGAAGAATTGCGTCAGCTGATTGATGCCATTGATGCCGAATTGCACGAAAAAATCGTCGAGCGCATCGCGTTGATAGATCAGGTGGCCAAAGTCAAACAGGCCATGGACGGCAATGCTCATGCCATCCGCCCGAACCGGGAAGCATCCATCTTGCGGGTGCTGGCGGACCGCCACCAAGGGCATTTGCAAATCGCCTCGGTGATCCGCATTTGGCGAGAGTTGATCAACGGTGCCACCGCCCTTCAAGGCCCTTTTAGCGTTGCCGTCTGCGCTCCGGAACGATCGGTCGGTTATTGGGACATGGCGCGCAATCATTTCGGCTCGTCCGTGCCGATGACATTGCATACTTCCGCTTCGGTGGTATTACGCATGGTGGATGACGATCCGGGCGTTATCGGTCTTCTGCCTCTTCCGCAAAATGGCGAAGAGGAGCCCTGGTGGCCAGCGTTGGCTAGCCAGATGGAATACCAAACGGGCCCACGGGTAATCTGGCGTCTACCGTTCTTTTCCTCGCCCACTGGTCGGTTCGAACAGTTGGAGGCTCTGGTCGTGGCCAAGTTGATGCCTGAGCCCAGCGGTCAGGACGTCACACTAGTAGCTATAGAAACGGATCAGAATGTCTCACAGGCTCGCATCGTCGAACAGTTGGGACAATGTGACTTCATACCTCAACCTCTAGCGGTACAGGAATTGACGCAAACCGGCCAGCGCCTACAGCTTTCTGAATTGGTCGGCTTTGTTGCACCGGATGACCGCCGCTTGCAGGCTTTTCGTGAGAACCTGGGCAATGATTTATCCCGAGTCGCCATTCTGGGTATCTATCCAGAATGCCTTGCGCCGAAAATTGGAAATCCAAGCCGATGAGCTCGCCGACGCCAAAACAAGGCATCATGGATATCAGTCCCTATGTAGGGGGCGACGCTACGGTCGATGGTCTAGCCAATATCGTCAAATTGTCATCCAATGAAGGGGCCACGGGTGCTTCGCCGCTGGCAATCGAAGCCTACAAGGCCCTAGCGGAAGAATTGCATAGATATCCAGACGGTGGTGCCGACATCCTGCGTCAGGGTTTAGCGGAGATGTATGGCCTGGACGTCAACCGGCTAATTTGCGGCAATGGTTCTGACGAGATCATCAGCCATCTGGCCCATGCTTATGCCGGCCCTGGGAACGAAGTGCTGTATTCCGAGCACGGCTTTCTGATGTACCCTCTGGCCGCCATGGCTAACGGTGCTACACCCGTCAAGGCACCGGAGACGAACTACACTGCATCCGTTGATGCCTTTTTGGCGGCAGTCACGGAACGGACAAAGCTGGTGTTCGTCGCTAATCCGAATAATCCTACAGGAACATATTTGCCCCAAATGGAACTGCAGCGGTTGCGAGCTGGGCTGCCTGAAGATGTATTGCTGGTAATCGATAGTGCCTATGCTGAATTTGTTTCGCGCAATGATTATGCGCCGGGAATTGAAATGGTCTCCGCGCACGACAACGTGGTGATGACGCGTACCTTCTCCAAAATCTATGGCCTTGCTGCGTTGCGTCTGGGCTGGGCCTATTGCCCGGCAGAGGTGGCGAGTGTGTTTCACCGGGTGCGCGGGCCTTTCAACGTCAACAGCGCCGCCCAGGCAGCGGGACTGGCAGCTCTGAGGGACGTCAACCATACCGATCAGGCGCGCGCGCATAACGACCAATGGCTACCCCGGATTATGAGTGAATGCGACCGTCTGAATCTAAAATACATTCCTAGCGTCGGAAACTTTCTAACTATCGAGTTCGGTACAAACGGCCCCCGCTCTGTCGAGGCAGTACAAGAATTCCTGCGCAAAAAGGGCATCTTACCGCGCGGCATTGCTGGTTATGGCTTGGCCGGCCATCTGCGGTTTACTGTTGGCCTAGAAAACGAAAACCGCGTCACGATTGATGCCCTGGAAGAGTTTTTGAGTACGACAGATGGCGACTGATACAGACACAAATACAGAAATTCCCCATTTTAAGCGCATGGCTTTGATTGGGGTTGGTCTGATCGGCTCCTCTATCGCGCTGGCGGCGAGACGGGCGAACCTCGTGGACAGCATCGTTGGCTGTGCGCGTACGGAACGGACCCGCGAAAAGGCTTTGGAACTGGGCATTGTTGACGCCATGTTTGAAGATGCGGGAGAGACTGTTGCGGGCGCGGATTTGGTCATTATTTGCTCCCACCTGGGCAGTTATCCCTCGGTCGGTAAGGCTATGAGCGGCCATCTAGCGCCGGGAGCTATCGTCACAGATGTAGGGTCGGTCAAGGGCTGTGTCGCCCGTGATTTGGAGCCATATATCCCTCACGGAGTGCATCTGGTGCCAGGGCATCCCGTTTCTGGCAGTGAAAAATCGGGGCCAGAGGCAGGCTTCGAAACCTTGTTTGATGATCGCTGGTGGATTCTGACGCCCAACGCTAATGCCGATCAGGATGTAGTTCGGACCCTGACAGCATTCGTCAAGGCATTGGGCAGCCAGGTGGAAATCATGGATGCTGGACGCCACGATCTCGTGCTAGCCATTACATCGCACCTGCCTCATTTGATCGCCTACAATATCGTCAGCATGGCGGACGACATGGAAACAGTCACCCAGGGTGAAGTGGTGAAATTTTCTGCGGGCGGCTTTCGGGATTTTACCCGCATCGCCGCATCCGACCCAGAATTCTGGCGCGACGTGTTTCTGAACAACCGCGACGCTGTGTTAGAGACCTTGGGCCGCTTCACGGAGGACTTGATTGCTTTACAACGTGCCATTCGCTGGGGCCAGGGAGATAATCTGCTACGCCAGTTCTCCAACAGTCGGGATATCCGGCAACGCATTATCCAAGCAGGACAGGACACTGATGCGCCTGACTTTGGGCGGCGAACCGATCATGGGTTGGATGCTGAATGAACTGGGTTCAGTCTAACGGCAGGGGCTGAAGCTTGGCTATAACGGCAGGGCCCAAATATAACTGACCGTCCTGCAGACGCGCCGGCACCGACAGTATACCGCCGCCTGCTGCCGCCAACAGACCTAGAACAGTGCGGGCGGCAACCACGCCGCCGTCTCTCAGGTCGCCGGTTAATACGGCCAGATCAATCAATTTCTCATGCCCTTTGATTTGTGCCGTCAACGCCCCGATCAGGCGCATTTGTTCATCTAGCGCCAGACTACCCTTGGCGGTGATGTCCACTTCACCCCATTGTAGTCGAAGTTGACGTACCTCAACGGTGCCACCCCCGTCCCGCCATTGCGAGGCCAAAATCGCCGTGGCCATATCGTCGGGCAATCCCGTCACCGTCGTGTTGAGGTCTAGCAACCGAATATTGCGCCACTGTGCGTTCAAATTTCTATTTAGAAATGTTTCACTGAACGTAATTTGATCGCCACGTAACACCAGATCCACATTGCGGGCCGAATTCGGCTTTCGCCCGGCTCGGATTTGCAGACGTTTCCCCTGTGCGGTCGCCTTGTTGTCGAATTTTAATTTTGGTGAAGTAAGGTCAAGGGATAAAAGCCGTAATCGGCCCTCTTCATCTGTTTCTATACTGGATATTGCCTGGTCGTTGTCGTGTATAAAGTGATGAATTTGACCAGCTCGGTTAATGGTAAATCGATGTTGGCCGTTCAGATCAACTAGAAGATGCCGGGGCTGCCACAAATGGCGCATCGCGCTGATGTGATTAGTTTCCCAACGAATGGTTCCTCTCTCACCACTAAAAACAAGGCGCGGCCTTTGCAGATCAACCTTGATGCGGAATGGAAATCCGCCAATTTGCAACGTCCGATAGGTGATATTCCAGCCGGGAATATCTTCTGAGATATAGGCTTCAATTGCTGTCTGCACCTGTCCCGCCGCATAAAACCAGGCGCCCGTCCAGGTCGCCATCATCGCGATCACCGCACCGATTAGGAGGAAATAACGCATTGCCCTTAACTGCTCTCCCTCTTCATCGGCTGGAAATACTCAGCTTTGTGGTCCTCAGCCCCTACTGCTAAAATGTTGGAACCGAGGGCAAAATTTTCGTCTGGTCAATGCCTTGGCTGTAAGTAGGAGTGGTATCATGAAGTCGGCCGGGCATGGCAAATTTCTTTTCACTCTTTCGGTGGCGTTAATGCCCTTGAATGCTAGATCCTGAAATTCGTTTGACAGAGGAAATTTGGTGGACGCGTCAACAACCAATTATACAATTCCTGATATTGAGTTGCCGGTCGGGGATCTTTGGGTTTTTGGTTATGGCTCGGTCATGTGGCGGCCGGGGTTTATTCACGAAGAGCGGTGGGCAGGCCGGGTCTATGGTTATCATCGCTCGCTCTGCGTCTGGTCCTGGCATCATCGTGGCTGCCCAGATAGCCCCGGCCTGGTTCTAGGCCTGGACCTGGGTGGTTCCTGCAACGGCATTGCCTACAAGGTAAGCAAGGCGAGGAAGTATGACGTCGCCGATTATCTTTTTCGGCGGGAATTGGTGACAGATGGCTATGAAGCCATGCTGCATCAAGTGCACCTGAACGACGGCTTGGTTACAGCGCTGTGTTTTCGGGCTAACCGTAGCCATCCCCAATACGCCGGCAAGCTTGGCCACGATCATGCAGCCCAAGTGGTCCGTCGGTCTATGGGTCGGTCAGGTGCCAACCCAGAATATTTGGCGAGTGCGGTGGAGCAACTGTCCGCTATGGGGATTCATGACCAGGCCCTGATACAGATTAATAATCTCGTTCAAACCGGATAGGTCCGCACTAATTCCTTTTTGTGCAGCCAGGCACCTAGTTCGCCCGTCGTCCCATCCCTATTCCAGGCTTCCAGCATGGCGGGGGCGGCGTCAGCGGCCTTTTTCCAAATCTCCGGACCAGCAGTATTGACGGCAAGTTCCAGCCGGTGGCCATTAGGATCAAAACAATAAATGGACTGGAATAAGGTGTGATCGATAGGCCCTAGAACATTAACGCCATGCGATTCAATCTTTTCTTTTGATGTCAGCAGAGTTTCCATGTCCGGTACGGTAAAGGCGATGTGCTGTACCCATTCCGGCGTATTTAGATCGCGGCCCATTTTAGGCGAGTTGGGCAGTTCGAAAAATGCCAGATAGCTGCCTGGCACGATCTCAAAAAAAATATGCATATAAGGGTCTGGTTCTTTGGTCGAGGGCACAAAATCTTCTGATATGGCCATGATGTAATTCATGCCTATAACCTGGGTATAAAAATCAACGGTTTCCTGGGCATTGTTGCACCGATAAGCGGCATGATGCAGGCCGGTGGTGACAGTCATGGCGGGCTCCTTGACAGGAATTTGTTTGGAGGCAAGCCTAACAAGATTCTCTAATCTGTGCGAGACGGATTAATATCCAGCAAGCCGCCGTTCTCCTTCAACCAATCCCGCGAATGCTTGAAGGTCGGTGCCAGTTGTGCAACCACTGACCAAAAATTTGGGGAGTGGTTGTGATGCACTAAGTGAGCAACCTCATGGGCGGCGACATAATCTATTATGGCTGGTGGCGCCAAAATCAGACGCCAATTGAACGATAATTCTCCGCGGGTGTTACAGCCACCCCATCGACGTTTGTAGTCCTTGACCTTCACCGCCTTCACGGCAACGCCAAGCAATCCAGAATAATATCTGGTGCGGCTCTCAAACATTTCCAGTGCCATAACTCGATACCATTCACGAAGACGTTCTTCTATCGCTGAGTACACAACACTTTTCGCTAGCCGAACAGGCACTGTAACAGTGATTTTGTCATTGATCATTTCTGCTGGCCGGGGGGCGCCGGTCTTGATACAGAGTTGATACTCCTCGCCCAAGTAGGGAAAATATTCGCCGCTGGCGAAATTCCGAATTCTAGCTTTTGGCCGCGCAGCCTGTTCGCTCAGTTTCCGTTGGACCCACTCCATATGTTTGTCCACCAATCCCCATATCTGTCCATCTTGCGTGCGAGTTGGCACCATGACCAGCAGCTGGCCATCCCGAATTTGCAAGCACGATGTTTTGCGCCGGTCGGACCGTTTGACCTTAAAGGTGAAATTCGGCGGGGCATTTTTGAAGACTATCATGGCAGCCATTTCATAGAGCGATTCGCTCCATAGAATACAACAACGCGGTCTGTACTGGTGGTTCCCTAGCGTTAGTAGACAATGATTGGAACTGGTACCCCCGCGCTGATTTTGCCGCCATACTTCACCGCAAAATCGGCCAGGAAAGGAATTTGTTGTAGATCATGGGAATAATTGTTGGCCCGCAATTTCTGCGCTTACGGCGTATCACATGTGGCTGAAATGTACTAAGGATAAGATGCATAGTAGAGCCCTGGTCAGCATCAAGTTTTTGGTGGTCGCTGAATGGAGCTCCCGTAGATTTTCTATGCGTAGAAATTATGAGTTTATGTTCCCACCGTCGGTAGAGGCTGTGTCTCAGCGCAAAAAAATGGGGCTAAAGAATACGTGACATTATTGTGAGGTTTGTTAGGGGTTTCTTTCATGATCATGAAAAATACATTGCGGGAAAAGCTGGATGCTGGAGAAGCCACTATGGGCACCCATATTCTCTCGTGCGATCCGGATATTGCGGAAATCGTTGGCGACACCGGCCTGTTCGACTACGGCGAATTCTGCGCCGAGTATGGTGCTTTCGACATGCAGACCCTTTATCACATGGCTCGAGCGGGGCAGTGCGCCGACTTGCCGTTGATGTTGAAGCCTGACCAGGCCAGCCAGGACTTTTGGGTCCAGGCAGCCCTGGGTGCGGGCTTCAAGGCAATCTTGTTCACCGACATCCGTACGCCCGAGGATATTCTAACCTGCCACCGGGCCATCGCTGCTGATACGCCAGACACCGGTGGTCATATGGGCGTGAAACTGCGGCGACCAGCGTTGTCCGGCTATCAACCTGACGCCTACCTTGATGATTTGAAATCGGTAGTGTTCACGATCATGATTGAAAAGGATGTCGCCCTTAAAGACATTGAAGCCATCCTGGAGTTAGCTAAGAAAAAAGGGGTGGCAATGACCCAATGGGGTCCTGCAGACTTCGGTTTTTCGCGTGGCCAACCGGACCTGATGCATAGCGATGAAATTCGTCCCTTTGAGAAGCGGCTGATCCAAAAATCTCTAGAATTTGGTATACCTCCGCGAATTGAAATTAGTGAGCCAGAGCAAGCCAAACGGTACATGGATCTGGGCGCGAGGCATTTCTGCATCGGTTGGGACAGGTTCATATTACAGGCGGGTTTTGCACGTATTGGCGAAGGGATGCGCAAGGTATTGGAAACACTTTGAATATTTATTCCAGCACGGTTAAAAAGCGGCAGCCGCGATGGAAATTATATTTTTCGGAATATTATCCAATTGAAAAAAAGAAAAGGTTGTTATAATAAAATTATTATTTCTATTTAAGATAGATAGAGTTGGAATAATTGTGCTTCCTATTGAAGTAATATTAAATGAAGGTTGCGAAATTTTCAGTAGCGGGACTACTGGACCTTCAAAAACTATATTTAGAACGCCCGAGAATATTAAGAGCTGTAATGAGATTGCAATTGAATCGCAAAAACTTACAAAAAAATCGAAGGTCTACACAGTTTGTAAAATGGAACATGCGGCTGGTTTATTGGCTCAGACGGTGCCAGCGTTAAGTATAGGGGCGGATGTCGACATCGACAATTTTAGTGCATATAAATTTACAAGAAATATTAAGAATTATACTCATACTCACCTAACTCCCATGCATTGCGAAATTTTGTCTAAAACAAAAGAATTTAATAAATTGGATTTATCAGGATTATGGATAACTTGTGGTAGCTCGCCGGTAAAATGGAACCATATAGAAATGTTTGTATCCAAGGGGGCAACCTTCATGGCAAATTGGGGTATGAGTGAAATTGGCCCGTGCGCTATTAATATGACATTTGGAGATCTTGATAGGGTTAAGGAACATAAGATTAAATCTCGGCAAAAATCGGTGTTGGGGGATACCTTTTATGTGAATTACCAGGTCGTGGGCGAAGAATTATATGTGAAGGGTGAGATTTGCGTTTATGACGATTGGTTTGCTACAGGTGATTTAGTAGAAAAAAATTCTTATAAATACGGGTCTACATCCCATTCAATTCTTTACTTTAATAAACGGAAGTAGAATATTGTTATAATAATAAGAATGCAGAAAAATTAAGAGGTTTAACTGATTAAAATAAAGCAACAAAAAGATAAAATGTCAATATCGTGTATTGCCTATATGAGGTTAAAACCTCAGAAAAGTTGTCTCTCTAAAAAAAATCTTATTTCAAAATCTATAAATATTCCCCTCAAAGTTTTGAGAAATATAAAAAGACTACCCCCAAAACCATAGCAA
>CAZDQC010000069.1:0-17052 GCA_964507245.1 uncultured Rhodospirillaceae bacterium | reverse complement strand
TGCCGCCCGATGCACCTGTAACCAACGCGGATTTCCCGGAAAGATCGAACATGGGCTTTGGTCTCCGAATTTCGCTACATGGATTTCAGAAAATTTTCAATATCGTTGGGCGTGCCGACCGTCAGTCCGGTGAGGTCCTTATCGATGCGTCTCAGCATGGTTGTCAGCACTTTACCGGCACCCACCTCAACAAGATTGTCCACGTCCTGGTCCCGCATATACAGCACCGACTCTCGCCAACGCACCATGGAGGTAATTTGATCCACCAACAGCTTGCGGATTTTATCCGAGTCCGACACGGCGGATGCGGCTACGTTGGCAACTAACGGCACCGCCGGTGTTCCAGGCGGGTCGGTTTCTAACGCCTCCGCCATTACATCCGCTGCGGGCTGCATTAAGGAGCAATGGAAAGGAGCACTGACTGGCAATAGCATGGGGCGCCTAGCACCCCGATCCTTGGCCAGTTCCACAGCCCGTTGCACGGCTTCTATATTGCCACTGACCACAACCTGTCCCGGCGCATTATCGTTAGCGGAATCGCAAACTTGGCCTTCGGCGGCGTCCTTTGCAATTTCGGCAGCGACTTCAAAATCTAGTCCTAACAGGGCAGCCATGGCACCCTGACCCACTGGAACGGCCTGTTGCATTGCTCGGCCGCGTTTTTTCAGCAACCGAGCTGTGACATCCAGGGGAAAGGCATCCGCCGCGCACAGAGCGGAATATTCGCCTAAGGAATGTCCGGCGACGAATTTGCAATGTTTACCGAACTCCATGCCACCGTCCCGGCGTAAGATCCTAGTCACCGCCACACTCATAGCCATGAGTGCGGGTTGGGCATTTTCTGTCAAAGTCAGTTCCTCGATAGGTCCCTCGAACATCAGGCGTGAGAGGTTTTGGCTCAAAGCTTCATCAACTTCTTCGAACACCACACGGCCGGTCGGCAGCGCATCCGCCAGATCCTTGCCCATACCAACTTTCTGACTACCTTGACCCGGAAAAACAAAGGCTCGTGCCATAGCCTCCTCCCTCTGCGTTACTGTTAGTCTAGGTCCCAGTCATAAAGGGTGGCGGGGGCCTGTCAAGCGAGCCGATCACCACTCTTGCGCCCCTAGCCCATATGTGTATATATGCCGCGCCTTGCCCGGATATTTGGACAAGTTTCTATGAATACATTCAGATCCAAATATTCCGATTTTTTCACATTCGGTCGGGCGTACTAACCTACGTCTGCAGGGTATCCAAGACTGGGATGCCGCCGACCATGCCGAAGGAGCAACGGACAGAAATGCCGTTTTACGAGAACGTTTTTATCGCACGTCAGGATATTTCATCCCAGCAAGTCGATTTGATGACCGAAGAATTTTCCAAACTGGTGTCCGATAACGGAGGCGAAGTGCCTAATACCGAATATTGGGGTGTGCGCGGCCTAACGTATCGGATCAAGAAAAGCCGTAAAGGCCATTATGTCCTGATGAATTTAGACGCTCCACATGAATCCGTGCAGGAGTTGGAGCGGCAGATGCGCCTGCACGAGGATGTTATCCGTTATATGACGGTCCGTGTCGACGAGCTCGAAGAAGGCCCTTCCGTTATGATGCAATCGCGTGGCGGCCGAGGTAGCCGGGGCGACCGTGGTGAAAGGGGTGGCCGGAGCAGGGATGACCAGTTGCGCACGGATGGTGACGCCACGTTGGAAAAAATAGAAATCGTGGACGGTGGGGAGAAATAGATCATGGCTCAGGATGTAAGAATTTCACAACTACCTCTGCGTCGACCATTTTACCGACGGCGCAAGACCTGCCCATTCTCCAGCACTGACGCACCCAAAATCGACTATAAGGACGTGCGGTTGCTCCAACGCTATCTGTCCGAACGGGGCAAGATTGTGCCCAGCCGCATCACCGCGGTATCCGCCAAGAAACAGCGAGAATTGGCGAAAGCCATCAAGCGGGCACGGGTTTTGGCGTTGCTACCGTTCGTCACATAGTAGGCGCGGTAAGCCCGACGGGTGCGAACGGCTCGCCAGGTGGCAACCAGTGTGCCAGTGTTACAATGAAATTATATCTGATTGCGATTGCGGCGGGTCTGGCGAGTGGCCTGTTTCAGGCGGCTGTCGTGCTGCCTGGTTTTGGTGCTCTGATCCTGGCCTATATCGCGCCGTTGCCGCTGTTTTTGGTAGGTCTGGGTCTGGGCCTACAAGGGACCGTGGTTGCGGTAATTGTGGTTGGGATTTTAAGCTTTCCACTAGCCGGGCCCACCTACGCCATTATCCAGGTCCTGGTATACGGTTTACCCATCATAATTTTGTGCCGCCAGGCCCTGCTCTCACGTAGCAATAGTCATGGCCAAATAATTTGGTATCCCGGCGGTATGTTGCTGATCTGGCTTGCGGGGATCGCCATGACCGGTTTATTACTAGCCGTTGTGGGACTTGACATATTTGGTGATGGCTTAATGAGCTATGCAGAAGGCATCATCAAACCGTTCGCGGCACAGCTGCCGTCGTCAGAACAGCGCGGAATGCTGCTATCTCTGGTTGATTATTTGCCTGCTTTTTTCGCCGTGTCATGGACCTTGGGCATGCTCTTCAATGGCGTTCTAGCCCAGGGGCTTTTGGTCCGCTTTGGTCAGAACCTACGACCATCCCCAATATTAGCGAATATTGAACTGCCTGCCGCCTGGGCAGCCGTTTTTGCCGTAGCGGCTTTTTTAGCCACATTGGACGGTCTAGCAGGAGTGGTCGGTAAAACGCTTGCAGCGATTGCGATTGTGCCGTATTTCCTCCTCGGTTTAGGTGTCGTTCATGGCTTTGTACAGACCTGGAAGGCGCGTTGGATCGTATTATTTCTATTTTACAGCCTAATGTTATTCTGGCCGTTGCCGGTGATCATAGCTGGCCTCGGTTTTGTCAATGCTATGCTACGCTTGCGCAGCGGAGCTCGAGTGACTAAAGATGGCGGTGACGCCGGAAGTGAGGGATAATGGACGTCGTCTTGTTGGAGCGAATTGAATCACTTGGCCAGATGGGCGATGTGGTGAAAGTTAAGAACGGCTATGCCCGGAACTATTTGTTGCCTCAAGGCAAGGCCCAGCGGGCTACGGCGACCAATCTGGCGGCCTTTGAAGAACGGCGTATTGAACTAGAGGCCCACAACCTGGAACGCCGGACGGAGGCTGAAGGCGTCGCCGGCAGCATGGCCGAAGCTATATTCATAGTAATCCGCCAGGCTGGGGAATCCGGGCAGCTCTATGGTTCGGTCCAGGCCCGTGACGTGGTGGAAGGACTGGATGGCCTGGGCTTCAAAATAGGCCGTAATCAGGTTGTTCTGAACAAGCCAATCAAAACACTGGGTTTGCATCCGGTGCAGATCAATTTACATCCGGAAGTGCAGATCGAAGTGATTGCCAATGTAGCCCGTTCCGAGGCCGAGGCGAAACGCCAGGCTGCTGGTGAGGATGTGCTGGCTCGCGCAGAGGATAATTTGAAGTTTGACGTGTCGGAGGTTTTCGAGGAAGCGTCTGAAGACGCTGACGAGGACAAACTTGCTGCTGAGGATGCCGACAGGGTAGAGGCCGAACCCCAAACCTAGTAAAGATCCTCAGAAGATGTAGTAAAGGCGGTCCTGTGTAGTGCCGCCTTTTACTATTATGCGTTCATGGTTGGCGTTTGCCATAATTGAAAATTCTTTACGCCTATTCCGAGTTTGCGCTAACATTTTGATGCCTGCGGCTTTTGCTGTTGGTGCTTTTGAAAGGAAACAGAGACGACGACCCCGGCGCAAAGAGGTTGATCATGCTTTTGGCCAGATTGTTGAAAATTCTGATCCATGTTGGCTGTCTGAATGTTATTGATGCGACAGGACGCAACCACCGATTCGGAGGGCAGTTTGAGGGGCCGAAAATTACCGTTCGCCTTCATAACCGGGCGTTACATTGGAAATTGTTCTTTAATCCCACGCTCTACTTGGGTGAGGCCGTGATGGACGGCACCATTACGGTGGAGGACGGGGAGCTTTATGATTTACTGGATTTGCTTTCCCAGAATATAGGCTGGCGGCAACCAAAGCATTGGCTACAACGCTTTATTATTACCCCGACACGAGAAGTGGGGCGGCGCCTGAGGCAATATAATCCGATCAGTAAGGCCCGCCGCAATGTTGCCCATCATTACGATTTGACCGGTGAGTTATATGATTTGTTTCTGGACGATGACCGGCAGTATTCCTGTGCCTATTTCCGCACGTCCGAGGATGATCTTGAAACCGCGCAATTTCAAAAGAAGCAGCATTTGGCAGCCAAACTATGTCTTCAGCCGGGTAAAAAAATCCTAGACATCGGTTCTGGCTGGGGCGGCTTAGGATTGTATCTGGCAAAAAATGAAGGTGTCGAGGTGAAGGGCATCACTTTGTCGGAAGAACAACACAAGATTTCCAATCAGCGCGCCGTCGAAGAGGGATTGGGTAGTTGTGTCAATTTTGATTTGATGGACTATCGCATCGTGGAAGGCCCCTTCGACCGCATCGTTTCCGTTGGCATGTTTGAACATGTAGGCATCAACCATTATCAAGAATTTTTTGATAGAGTGCGCGAGTTGCTTACTGATGACGGAGTTGCCGTCATCCATACGATCGGTCGAGCTGATGGTCCCGGCGCCACGAACCCCTGGATCAACAAGTATATCTTCCCTGGCGGCTATAGCCCCGCCCTGTCGGAAATCTCGCCGATAGTAGAGAATTCTAATCTCTACATCACGGACGTGGAGGTCTTTCGGCTTCAGTATGCAGAAACCCTTCGCCATTGGCGCAAGCGTTTTTACGCCAATCGCCACAAGGTTCGAGAATTGTTTGACGAACGCTTTTGCCGTATGTGGGACTTTTATTTATGCGGTAGCGAAGTAGCCTTTCGTTACGGCGGCCACGTGGTGTTTCAAATACAATTGACAAAGCAGCCCGGTGCGGTGCCGCAGACCCGCGACTATATCTTTGATGAGGAACGCAAACGAATTTGCCGAGAGGATAAATCCGATTCGCGCGCTGCCTAGTATCTAAATTGCCAAAACAAAATTATTTGGGCCGTCAATTCTCCGTTATTGAGCACATTGGAGTTATTTCAAAATTTGCCTTATTTGCAAGGCACAGTGGTAGTTATCCCCGGACTTCAGGGGATGCCTGCCGTTGTTATCCACTGTCATTTGTCGGCGACGGATAACTTTACGGAATGGGCGCTATTAGTCGTGTTAGGGTGCCCACCAGATGAATACAGATGCTTCAAATAGTCCCGTCCTGGCCGCGGTACGTGAGCCGGCCCTTGGCGAGAACGAGATCGGTGGTTATCGTGCGCCGCCAGGAAATCTGGAGGCGGAGCAGGCACTCCTAGGCGCTATACTGGTCAACAACGACGCAGCATCCAAGGTCACGGATTTTCTTCAGCCGGAACATTTTCAAGAACCGGGCCATCATCGTATCTTCGCCGCTGCCCTGAAGTTAATCGAACGGGGCCAAATCGCAAATCCGGTCACACTGAAATATTACTTCGAGCAAGACGAGGCATTGACCGAAGTGGGTGGCGCCCAATATCTAGCCCGTTTGGCCGGCGCCGCCGTTACTGTGATAAACGCCGAACATTACGCGCGAGCGATCTTTGAGCTGGCCTTGCGCCGGGGCCTAATTCAAATCGGCGAGGCAATGGTCAACCAAGCCTACGACGCCGACGTGGAAATCGAGGCGAAGGACCAGATTGAAGAGGCGGAGCAAGAATTGTTCCAGCTAGCCGAACATGGCCAGGCGGATCGGGGTCTGCAGGATTTTGACTATATCCTGGCCTCGGCTATCAACATGGCTGAGGCGGCATTTCACCGTGACGGTCAGATGATGGGCGTGGCCACTGGCCTGATTGATCTGGACCAAAAATTGGGTGGTTTGCATCCCTCCGATTTGATTGTCTTGGCAGGCCGGCCGGCGATGGGTAAATCGGCCCTCGCGACGAACATTGCCTTTCATGCCGCCCACAACATTAAACGAAATCGCTTGGAAAGCGGCGAGGATAAAATCGTCGATGGCGCCGTCGTGGCGTTTTTTAGCTTGGAAATGTCGGCCGAGCAATTGGCTACACGCCTGTTGGCAGAACAGGCGCGAATTGGCTCGGAAAAAATCCGGCGCGGTGATATTTCTTCCGACGAGTTTTCCCGGCTTGTATCCGCCAGCCAAGCGATCGAACAAGCCCCGCTTTACATTGATGACACCCCAGCATTAACTGTATCGGCCTTGCGGACCAGGGCCCGGCGTCTAAAACGGCAACATGATCTGGGCTTGGTGGTTGTTGATTATTTGCAATTGTTGCGAGGCACGGGGCGGAATAACGACAATCGTGTCCAGGAGGTTTCGGAAATCACACAAGGCTTGAAAGCTTTGGCCAAGGAATTAGACATTCCGGTTTTGGCACTCTCCCAACTTTCCCGTCAGGTCGAAGCGCGGGAAGACAAACGCCCCTTGCTATCGGACCTTAGGGAATCGGGCTCAATCGAGCAGGATGCTGATGTGGTGATGTTTGTCTACCGGGAAGAATATTATCACGAGCGTAGGCAGCCCGAGCCCGACACCCCAGACCATGCAAAGTGGTTAGTGGAGGCAGAAAATATTCACGGTATCGCCGAAGTGATCATCGGAAAGCAGCGGCATGGCCCTACTGGTACCGTGCACCTTCAATTCGAGCGGGAATTCACTAAATTCTCTAACTTGGAAACAGCGGGGCGTTTCCCCGATGCCAAATACTAGTCCCGCCGCCAACCAGGCGGGTGCGATCCTGGAAATCGATTTGGCTGCCCTCAGGGCCAATTACCAAATTATAAAAAAACAGGTTGAGCCAGTGGAATGTGCCGCCGTCTTGAAGGCTGACGCATATGGCTTGGGAGTGGTACAGGTGGCGCCAGTCTTGGCAGCCTCAGGCTGCCGCACATTTTTTGTAGCCCATTTGTGCGAAGGCATTGGTTTGCGACATGCCCTAGGTGCTGCGCCTGATATATATGTCCTGAACGGGCCATTGCCAAAAACAGAGGATGATTTTCTGGCACATGATCTGATCCCGATATTAAATTCACCGGGTCAATTGGAACAATGGACACAATTGGCTAAGGAGAGGACGCAAATCCTACCCGCTGGATTGCACATCGACACCGGTATGTCTCGACTAGGGCTGACGGCCGCAGAGGCGAAACTGGTGACGAACACACCGTCATATATGGACGGTATAGCGCTTCGATTTGTCGCTTCTCATTTGGCTTGCGCCGATGATCCTGACAATCCTTTGAATGAAGAACAGCGTGTAGCTTTTCAAGATCATATGGCGCATCTAAGTCCGACACGCGGGTCACTGGCCAATTCGTCCGGCATATTTTTGGGTCCTGATTACCACTACGATCTGGTGCGGCCCGGAATTGCCCTATTTGGCGGAAATCCAACGCCAACGGAATTCAATCCCATGACCGAAGTAGTCCATCTGCGGGGCAAGATCATCCAGGTACGGGAAATTGACACCCCCCAAAGCGTTGGCTACGGTGCAACTTATCGAGTTGTAGGTCCTCGGCGGATCGCCACAGTACCCGTAGGCTATGCTGATGGCTATCTACGCGCCTTGTCCGCAAAGGGAAAGGCGAGTATTGCCGGCGTATCGGTACCAATCGTAGGGCGCGTTTCAATGGACCTGATCACGCTGGATGTCACCGATGTGCCGGAGAGCAGTGCTCAACCAGGGGCCTGGGCCGATCTAATAGGCGGTGAAGGTCCCAGTTTGGATGACATTGCGACTCGAGCTGGAACCATTGGATACGAGGTCCTGACCTCGCTTGGTGCACGTTTTCACCGCCAGTACCTGGAAGCTGAGGCCGGGTGGTTCCATGCCTAATCCCTTGGCTGTGGTCGGACGCATCTTCCTAGCCTTTTTGGCTACCATTGGCCGGCTAGCGATGTTCACAAGCAAATCGGTTGTCGCTGTTGTGACGCCGCCATTCTATTGGCGTCTCTGTCTACAACAGATGATGACCATCGGTTATTTTTCATTGCCCGTAGTGGGAATGACTGCCCTGTTCACGGGAGCGGTGCTGGCTTTGCAGATCTATTTAGGCTCGGCCCGTTTCGGCGCTGAAAGCGCCGTGCCGAATATCGTTGTCGTCGGCCTGACCCGCGAACTGGGGCCGGTACTGGCAGGGCTAATGCTAGGTGGCCGGGTGGGCGCCGCCATTGCTGCCGAATTGGGCACCATGAAAGTGACGGAGCAACTAGATGCGCTGATCACCCTGCAAACTAACCCTTTCCGCTATCTCGTAGTGCCCCGCATCATGGCTGCGACAATTACGACGCCGATACTCGTGTTAATCGCAGATATTATTGGGGTCATGGGCGGCTATTTGGTGGGTATACACCAACTGGGCTTCAACTCGGCCGTGTATCTGAAGAACACCTACGATTTTGTAGAACCGATGGATGTGGCCTCAGGCCTAGTGAAAGCGGCTGTTTTTGGCTTTTTAATAGCTTTGATGGGCTGCTATCATGGCTTCAATTCCAAGGGCGGCGCCCAGGGGGTGGGCAAGGCCACCACGGATGCTGTCGTCTCGTCCCTGATCCTTATCCTGATCGCCAACTATCTGGTCACAGCAGCGTTTTTTACCCAATGATCGATACGCCGTGTCTGGAACTGGTCGATGTCCAAAAATCCTTTGCCGAAAAAATAGTGCTGGCTGGTTTAAACCTGACCTTGTCAAAGGGCGAATCCGTAGTGGTGATTGGTGGCTCAGGGACTGGAAAATCGGTGATGTTGAAATGTATCCTAGGCCTTCTACATCCCGAAAAGGGACAGATTAAAATTGACGGCGAAGATACAATGAGTCTGCGCGGGGCGAAGCGGGAGCATGTTTTGAAGAAGTTCGGCATGCTTTTCCAATCCGCTGCGTTATTCGATTCATTGACCGTTTGGGAAAACGTTGCCTTTGGTCTGATTGAAGGCGCAGGCATGGATAAAGAACAAGCCCGCATCATAGCGCTTGAAAAATTATCGAAGGTCGGCCTGGACGAGGCTATGGCCGAGGCGGACCCGGCTGGGCTGTCGGGGGGTATGCGCAAGCGGGTTGGCTTGGCTCGGGCCATTGCGACGGAGCCAGACATCATCTTTTTTGACGAACCGACTACGGGCCTGGATCCAATCATGGGCGATGTGATCAACAATCTGATTACCGAATGCGTCCGAGATCTGGGCGCTACCACTCTGACCATCAGCCACGATCTGTCGTCCGCTCGCACTATAGCGGACCGGGTTGCCATGCTGTACGAGGGTGAAATCATCTGGACCGGCGGTGTCGACCAGATAGATCATTGCAGCAATGAATTAGTTGATCAGTTTATCCACGGGCGCGAGCGCGGTCCCTTCGCACTGGAGGTTACCTAACAATGGTCCGAGGAGCAGAACGGTTCGTCTGTCAAAGCTGTGGTGCCACACACGGCAAATGGTCTGGCCGCTGCTCAGCTTGTGGAGATTGGAATACCATTACAGCGGAGGCCACGCCCCACACCCCACCAAAAGGTCTGGGAGCCGGTAAAGGGCGCGTGCTTGATTTCCGCAAGCTTAGCCAACATAAGGAAAATGAAGGACCACGCACCGTTTCAGGTCTGGGGGAGTTCGACCGCGTGTGCGGCGGCGGTCTGGTGCCAGGATCCGCTGTTCTAATCGGCGGTGATCCGGGCATTGGAAAATCCACCATATTGCTCCAGGTAGTAGCGGGGCTGGCCAATAATAGTGTGAAATGTGCGTATATCTCTGGCGAAGAAGCCCCAGCGCAAGTCCGTATGCGTGCCAAGCGGTTGGGTCTGGACGGCGCGCCGCTGGATCTGGCGGTGGCAACCTCCGTGCGGGACATTGTCGCCACCATGGGCGGAAAGGACGCGCCCCATGTGATGGTCATAGATTCCATTCAGACCATGTATGTGGATACGGTAGAAGCTGCACCGGGCACGGTCAGCCAGGTTCGCACCTCAGCCCAGGAATTGATCCGTGCAGCTAAACAACAGGATATTTGCCTTCTGCTGGTGGGCCATGTGACCAAAGATGGACTGATTGCCGGGCCGCGGGTGCTCGAACACATGGTGGACAGTGTGCTGTATTTCGAAGGAGAGCGAGGCCATCAATTTCGTGTCCTGCGGGCCGTGAAAAACCGTTTCGGCCCCACGGATGAAATCGGCGTATTCGAAATGAGTGATGTTGGACTGATGGAGGTCACAAATCCATCCGCTCTATTCCTGGCCAATAGACTTGAAAACGGCGAAATTTGGGGTAGCGCAGTGTTTGCAGGCTTGGAAGGCAGCCGTCCCTTATTGGTAGAAATTCAGGCTCTTGTTGCTCCATCGCCCCCTGGTTCGTCCCGGCGCACGGTAGTGGGGTGGGACAATAATCGGTTGGCTATGGTGTTGGCAGTTCTTGACGCCCGTTGCGGCCTCGGATTGGCGGACCATGACGTTTATTTGAACGTGGCTGGCGGACTGCGTATCGCGGAACCAGCGGCGGATTTGGCTGTAGCAGCAGCACTGGTCTCGTCTATGACGGAGGTGCCTGTACCTGTTGAGACAGTCTTGTTCGGTGAAATCAGCCTATCTGGCGGGGTTCGGCCCGTCGCGCAGGCGGATCTGCGCCTGAAGGAAGCAGCAAAGCTGGGCTTTAGCAAGGCCCTTACGCCGCCAGCCCTCAGGGGCCGCCAGACAACCCTGGAGGTGGGGGAAATTACCCGCCTAATAGAACTGGTGGAACTATTTGCCGCAGACGACGTGAAGGCTGTATAGATCGCCGATGTTGAGCGATTTTTCCCTAAACATTGTCGACCTTGTGATAATGGCGTTGCTGTTGATCTCAGGCCTTTTGGCGTTGAGCCGCGGCTTTGTGAAGGAAGTGCTGTTCATCGCCGGTTTGGTCTTGGCTGCGTTCGCGGCTCTGACCTGGTTTCCTCCGGTTCAACTGTTCTTGGAACACTATATTGGCCAAGCTTTGATCGCCGGTTCCATTGCGTTTGTGGTGATTTTTGTCTCGGTATTGACCGCAGCGTCGTACCTTTCGTCGGCTATTTCGCGCCGCGTTCGTAGCAGTGAGATAGGCACATTGGATCGCTCGCTGGGTTTCCTGTTCGGTTTGGCGCGGGGTGCCTTGGTGATTGCCTTGGCGTATCTTTTGCTGGTGCAGTTTTACCCCGCATTGTTGCAAGAAAAAGAATTTCGCACGGCGCGGGCTATGCCGGCGGTCGAATATTCTGCTCGTTTGCTAGCTCGCCTGTTGCCCAAGCACATTGGCGAGAGCTTGGACAAAATAGGTGAATTGAGCCGCATGGGCGTGCAAAACTTTGAATCCTCATTGGACAACACGATCAAAGCCGGCAAGGCGGCTGAAAAATTGAAGGATATGACCAAGGGTACAGACAAGCATGGAGACAGCGGCTATACCCGGGGTTCGCGCGAGGATATGAACCGCCTAATTCAGAACCGGACGGACAATTGAAACAGCGCTCTATACAAGATCGAAAGTCGCAGGCTTTGGGGATGGAACTGACGACACACCCCTATTTTGTCGATTCGGCCAATAACGACAAATTTCACGAGGAATGCGGCGTCTTTGGTATTATAGGCAGTCCTGACGCTGCTGCTCATACCGTCTTGGGGTTGCACGCGTTGCAGCATAGAGGTCAGGAAGCCGCCGGTATAGTCAGTTACAACCGGGGACAGTTCTATTCCCACCGTAGCCTTGGCCACGTAGGCGACAATTTCAATTCAGAGGCGGTAATCTCCAGCCTACCAGGGGATGCGGCCTTGGGTCACAATCGTTATGCCACCACCGGCGAGACCATCCTGCGCAACGTACAGCCGCTCTTTGCCGAGTTGCAGTCGGGCGGCTTCGCCATTGGCCACAACGGCAACCTGACTAACGCGGGTACCTTGCGCAGCCAGTTGGTGCAGCGGGGCTGTATTTTCCAATCCACTATGGACTCTGAAGTGATTATTCACCTGATCGCTACCTCGTCCTACCGTGACCTTCTGGACAAGATTGTTGATGCTTTGCACGCTGTGGTCGGCGCCTATAGCTTGGTGGCCATGACCGACGATAGATTGATCGGGGTGCGCGATCCCATGGGTGTGCGACCGCTAGTTCTGGGGCGCCTTGACGGTGCGCCAATATTGACCTCGGAAACCTGCGCTCTGGATATCATAGGTGCCGATTTCGTAAGGGAGATTGATCCGGGCGAGATGGTGGTCTGTGACTATGACGGAATCGAAAGTCTTAGTCCCCTTCCAACGGCCAAATCCCGCCCCTGTATTTTCGAATATGTGTATTTTTCCCGTCCCGATAGCATCACAAAGGGCCGCTCAATTTATTCCGTGCGCAAGGCTATTGGCGCCCAGCTAGCGCAAGAGAACGTAGTTGAGGTAGATGTGGTTATCCCCGTGCCAGATTCTGGTACCCCAGCTGCCATTGGTTATGCCGAGAAGGCAGGCGTGTCGTTCGAACTGGGAATCATCCGTAACCATTATGTGGGCCGGACGTTCATCGAGCCGTCGCAGAATATCCGGAATTTCGGCGTTAAGTTAAAGCACAACGCTAACCGGGCTGAGATCGAAGGTCGGCGAGTTGTCCTCGTGGATGATTCCATAGTTCGCGGCACAACTTCGAAAAAGATCGTACAAATGGTGCGTGATGCAGGCGCGGCAGAGGTTCATATGCGCATCGCCTCCCCACCTACGGCGCATCCCTGCTATTACGGCATTGACACACCTAGCCGGGAGGAACTGATGGCCGCGCAACTAGAAGTTGATGCCATGGCGAAGCAAATTGGTGTTGATAGCCTGGCATTTATCTCTATCGACGGACTTTACCAGGCGGTGGGCGGCGACAACCGGAATTTTGGTGAACCACAATTTTGCGACGCCTGTTTCACTGGCGAGTATCCAGTTTCTTTAGTCGATTTGGCGCAGGGACGATTGCCCACACAATTGTCATTGCTTGCGGAACATAGTTGAGTAGGTGCTCATGAGTGAACGATTGAAAGGCCGGCTGGCTGTGATTACTGGCGCCTCGCGTGGTGTTGGTGCCGCCATTGCGAAGGCGTATGCAGGGGAAGGGGCGCACGTGATCCTTGTGTCCCGCAACTCTAGCGCGCTGGAGGAATTGGACGATCAGATCAAGCTGAAAGGTGGCCCGGCAACTTTGGTGCCCATGGACCTGACGGATTTCGATACTATCGATAATCTGGGCAAGCAGATTTTCGAACGTTGGGGAAAATTGGATATTCTAGTTGGCAACGCAGCTATCCTGGGCGATTTGTCGCCGGTGGGACATATCCGGCCCGAGGTCTGGCAACGTACATATGATCTGAACGTCACCGCTAATTACCGACTGATCCGTTCAATGGACGGCCTGCTGCGTCGTTCAGAAGCGGGCCGCGCCTTATTTATTACCTCAGGAGCATCACGCACCTTGCCGCCCTATTGGGCCTTATACGCCTCCACGAAAGCGGCCCTGGACGCCATCGCCTTGATTTATGCTAAGGAGACGCAAAAATCTAATGTGCGGGTTAATGTTGTCAATCCCGGCCCAACACGGACAAGTATGCGTGCGGCGGCCTTCCCCGGCGAGGATTCTGAAAAACTACCGCGACCCGAGCATGTTTCCGAAACTATGATCCGGCTGGCGATGCCGGAATTCACCGACAGCGGCCTGTGGATCGCTGCCGACGCCCAGATAACGGCGCCAGGGGACGACCAATTAGTCCATTAATTCTTATGTTTTGTGCCATCACCCTACACCAGTCGTTCCAGCAATTCGTAGGGCTGTGCGGCCACGCCGCCCCTTTGACTCGCGACAAAAGTAGGCACTTCGTTCACACAATATTGCCCGGATAGGGCCAATCGCCCTCTATCGTGTCTGAAAAGCTGTGAGACTCGAGAACGTGGCGCGCGCCCACATCCAAGTCCAAGGCTGCGACAATCATTAATATTTCCTCTACGTCGCCCACGTTGATGTTATCTATGAAATAGGCATGGTAAAGGGCTTCATGCGCCGCTTCTACCCTAGTTGGGTATAGGCCCATTTGAGCAGTTCCTGGGCCAGACGGCTATTGTAGGTATGGGTGCATTTGGCGTTTTGACTGTCCAAATCCGGCCAATCCAGCGCGGCCACGCGTTGATTTAATCATTTCGTCCAAAAGATTTTGGGCTTCGGAGGCATTTAGCGCCATCCAATTTTAGTGTATCAATAGTCCGGGTCCAAAACCGCGGACCAGGCCGGAGTTTTGATGTGAGCCTGTTGCATTTGATTGTCGTTGCCGTGGTTCAGGGGCTGACTGAGTTTCTGCCCATTTCGTCTTCGGCACATCTTATCCTTGTCCCAGTTATCGCCGACTGGCCCGATCAGGGCCCGACCATCGATGTCGCTGTACACTTTGGGACACTATGCGCTGTGATGCTATATTTCCGCCGGGACGTCGGTGCAATGTTCTTTGGTTTCTTCCATCTTTTGCTGGGGCGTTTTACAGATGGAGCTCGGCTATTTGTCCTGCTTGCCATCGGTGCGTTACCAACGCTTATGGTTGGTTATGTCTTGGTCGCCCAAGGTTTTGCTGAGCAGTTGCGCTCACCAGTGGTGATCGCATGGGCGACGGTGTTCTTCGGCATTTTGCTTTGGGTTGTGGACAGCCAATGCATGCGGTTCAAAAGGATTCAACATTTGGGTTTTGGTGCAATTATCTGGATCGGTCTGGCCCAGGCGCTCGCCCTTATCCCGGGCACGTCACGATCAGGAATTACCATAACGGCCGCCCGGGGACTGGGATACGAACGGGAAGACGCTGCCCGTATTTCCCTGCTGCTGTCCATCCCCGTCATCTTGGTTGCCGGCGGCTATCAAACCTTGGGGTTAATGCAAAGAGCTCAGGTGGCTCTCGGTATAGATGCCCTAATCGCTTCCATCCTGGCTTTTGCCGCGGCGTTGTTGGCGGTGACGTTGATGATGCGATGGCTGCAGCAGGTCACATTCATGCCGTTCGTAATTTATCGCCTTTTGCTGGGCGGCGGATTGTTGTACTGGATTTACGCATAAATCTTTTGTGACTGAAAGACGAGAATTTGTCTCAACACAGGCATTTGGCGCGCCAGTGCTGCAAGGTCTATGCTACCTTGCAAAAAATGGCCAAGGGCGACAAAATTCGTACGGCGGCAGATCATGAATATCTGTCTTTAGTCATCGAAAACCCCCGGACCTCTCAGACAACAAATCCATAATGGATTGCGTCGTGCGTATCATTGAGGTCGATAGGAGGATTGACGTTCTGATCAATAATGCGTACCTCTCGTCATCCTTGCCTATTGAAACCTATCTTGGGGATGAGCACCGGGCTTTTTTGAAGCCAATTTTTAGGGACCGGTAAATCTTACGCCGACTGTCCTGCTCGATATGCAGAAGCGGCACAAGGCCGCTATAGTTAACGTTTCGTCCCTCTTAGGGCCCATCGCTTGGGCTAATCAGCCGGCATACTGCGCCTCAAAATTAGCGATCGAGTCCTTTTCTGTATCCCTGGCCTAGGAAGTCGTTCCCTTCGGCATCCGCGTCTGCATAATTGAACCGGGGTCGACAACTTCCGCCATCTTTGACAATACACCGGCTCTCTTCGATCGTTTCACGCCTTAAAAGCCGGCTACGCGGCGGAACGGATGATTCTAAAATGTGGGTGTTCCCGCCGCCACGCTAACCGAGTAATTGGCGGAAAACATCAAAATCGCATCATGCGGTGGGTTTCGGCGGTCAGGCCATTGCCGGAAGGCGAGCAATGTGTGACAAGGATTTCATCGCCCTGAATTCGGAGCCACCGGAAAGGGTCTAAAACTATTCCAACGATGGTATGCGACCGGCCTTACGATAGCGGGACAGGTAGGTAGGCAGGACCGCCTCTAGGGCAGTCGCCGTTACGCCGAGGCCAGCCAAGTCTAGTTGTTCACCACTGACTACGTTATCCTCCTTTAACAACTCCACCAGATCCATAGTGAAGATGTCCCAGGGTAGGCATTGAAGGGGGACGGCTGCAAATTTGGCAAGCGCAAATGGCACCGGCAGTAACAGACAGTTCCGATTGGTCTTGGCGCAGACAATTTCTACCAATTCCGCCAACGTCAGAACTTGCGGCCCGCCCAACTCATAAGTGCCACCGCTTTCGGCGCCGTCTTTGACCAAGGCCGCTAAGGCCAGGGCTACATCGCCCACATAAACTGGCTGCATACGGTTATGGCCGCCGCCAAACAAAGGCATTATGGGTGACAGAGTGGCGAGCCGGGCAAAAAGGTTAAAAAACTTGTCCTCAAGCCCGAATATGGCAGAGGGCCGGACGATACTAACCTGGGGATAGGCTGCGCGCACCGCTATCTCGCCAGCGGCTTTGGACTGCGTATATTTGCTTTTGACGTTGGCATTGACGCCCAAGGCCGACACGTGAATCAAGCGGGCCACGCCCGCATTGATGGCTGCCTGCGCAACACGCTGTGCGCCATATTCATGGATCGCCTGGAAACTTTGGCGGCCACGGGGAAACATCACCCCGGCTAAATTGATAACGCAATCGCTGCCGGCTACAGCACGGAAAATTGAGGCATCATCGCGGATGTTGGCTTGGATAGGTTGTACCTGTCCCACGTTGCCCATGGGCTTGAGGTGATTTGCCGCTTCCGGATCACGGGTGGCAACCCGCACGCTATGCCCTTGTTCCGTCAACCGCCTGACCAAATAGCGACCAACGAAACCAGCGCCGCCAATGACTGTTACCTTACCCATGTTGTCTGATCCTCGTTGCTTGCAGCCTTATAGCAACTAATCTCGACGCGGCAAAAGCCCTAAGAAATCTTTGCGTTTTATTCTAAATTTCGATCCCTTGACAATGCTTCACCTGGCCGGTATCGATGCCGCCCTGAAGCCCAGGTGGCGGAATTGGTAGACGCGCTAGCTTCAGGTGCTAGTGGGGGTAACCCCGTGGAAGTTCGAGTCTTC
>CAZDQC010000068.1:13986-17213 GCA_964507245.1 uncultured Rhodospirillaceae bacterium | reverse complement strand
AGCAAATCTGGCACACACAGTATCGCTGCAGAGGATTTTTTCTTGGGCGAACTCGACACTGCGCTAAAGCCGGGCGAGTTGCTACAGGCCGTTGCCTTCAAGCGCCAACTGGCTACTGAACACAGTACCTTTCTAGAGTTGGGCAACCGCCGTCATGGCTTTGCTGTAGCAGGTCTGGCGTTACGCCTGGAGATTGAGGACGGCAGCTGCACCATGGCACGCATCGCTACCATGGGTGGCGGGGCAGTTGCTCAGCGCATCTCGTCCGCAGAAGCTGTTCTTGAGGGAGCCGCAATCGATGAGACAGTAATTGTAGCTGCCGTTGCGGCGCTACGCGCAGCAATAGATCCACCGCACGATGTACATGCGGATGCGGACTACCGACGTCATGCCCTGGGCGTCATGTTAGACCGCGCCCTACGGTCGGAAGAAACATTATGGTGAATAAAGCGGAAGTGACCTTGACCGTAAATGGCCGCAAGCGGAGTGCTACGGTTGAACCACGGATGCTTCTGGTCGATTTTCTGCGGCACGAGTTAGGCATGACAGGCACGCATATTGGTTGCGAGCACGGGGTCTGCGGCGCCTGCACGATCTTGCTTGACGGCAGAACGGCCAGAAGCTGTCTACATTTTGCGGTTGCCGTCGACGGTTCGGAAATCGACACGGTAGAGGGTGTCGCCTCCCAGGATCTGCTACACCCGATTCAGGAAGCCTTTCATCAACACCATGCGCTGCAGTGCGGCTACTGCACGCCCGGCTTCTTGATGACTACGATCGAGCTTTTGAAGCAAAATCCCAATCCAGATGAGGCCGCCATCCGACGAGCGTTGACCAACAATATTTGCCGTTGCACCGGATATACCAATATCATCAAAGCCGTCGCTGCAGCTGCTGCCGCGCTACAAGCAAGAGATTGAGGTCGCGGTAATGTTGGAAAATATGCGGTTCATCGGCCAGGACATACTACGCCGTGAGGACGATTATCTGCTGCGCGGCCAGGGTCGTTTTGTCGATGATTTACCCCTCCCCGCCGACACGCTGCATCTAGGATTTATCCTGAGCCCCCATGCCCATGCCCGCATCGTCGCTATAAATATCACGCAGGCTGCTGCCCTCGACGGCGTTGTTGCAGTGATGACAGGCGAAGACATGGCCGAATTTGTTCAACCTGTTTCCGCCGAAATAGAGATTGCTGGTTATAACCGCCATGATCGAAACGTCATTGCTAGGGATATGGTGCGGTTTGTCGGTGAGGCCGTGGCCGTGGTCGTGTGCGAGAGCGCCTATATTGCCCAAGATGCGGTCGAGTTGGTCGATGTGGATTACGAAATTCTACCGGCAACTGTGCGTCTCGAATCTGCAACAGATCCGGGCATGCCATTGGTCCATGCCGAAGTCGAGAACAACCTGATCTTCGAAGGGCGCTTCGCGACAGACGGAATTGAAGCTGCTTTTCGAGATGCAAAACATATCTTGAAGGAACGCTTCCGGTCCGGCCGGGTCGGCGGTGTGCCACTTGAAACTCGCGGCTGTGCTGCAATTCCTGAACATGGCGACTCGCTACTGTTCTATTCTTCGACGCAAATTCCGCACCTGTTGCGAACTGCGTTGGCTGAGTATACCGGGGTCGAGGAATCGAAGCTCCGCGTCGTCGTTCCCGAAGTCGGTGGTGGCTTCGGCACTAAGGCGCAGATCTATCCTGAAGAGTTCATTACCGTTGCTCTGGCAAGGCATTTCCGCCAACCCGTTAAATGGATTCAAGACCGGCGCGAGGAGCTGCTCACCGACATCCATTCACGTGACCATATATATAACGTCGAAGTCGCCTTCGACGATAATGGCATCGTGAGAGGCCTGCGCGCGGAGATCTGGACCAACGGCGGCGCTTATTCGAGCATGCCATTCGGCTGCACACTAGAAACTACCGGCGGGGCCCGGATGATTGTGGGTCCTTATAAAATCACCGAATACGCCTATGTCGCTCGGGCGGTCGCGACCCATACGACACCCGTGGGCGCCTATCGCGGCGTGGCGCAACCGAGTTGCTTTATGGCTATCGAGGGCATGATGGACCGGATCGCACGGGCGTTGAAACTGGATCCGGCGGAAATTCGGTTGCGCAACATGGTGGCGACCGATGAGCTGCCCTGGACCAATGTGGTCGGAGTGCGCTACGACACGGGCAGCTTCGTCGAGTCATTGAAACGCGCGATGGAGATGATTGATTACAACGGATTTAGATCCCGACAACAGGCCAACCGCCTTGTCGAGGGAAAGTACCATGGCATCGGCATTTGCAGTTTCACTGAAGTCAGCGGGACTGGCGCACCTGGTTGGCGTGCCCGTGGTTTGGCGCGCCTGCCGGGCTTTGATAGTGGAATAGTCAAGGTCGAACCAAGCGGTAAGATTACAGCCTTCGTCAGCCATGCCCATGCTGGTCAGGGACACTACACCACCTTTGCCCAGGTTGTTGCAGACGCTCTGGGTGCCAATCTAGAAGATGTCAATATCGTCGAGGGCGATACTGCGTCGACACCATACGGCACAAACACCTTTGCCAGCCGCAGCGCCGTCACCGGCGGGGGGGCGCTGTTACGCGCTGGTGACAAAGTTAGGCAGAAGATAATGCGCATTGCTGCGCACATGCTGGAAGCTGCGGTTGATGATGTGGAAGTTGCGGGTGGCCGCGCCTATGTTGCCGGTGTCCCCGAACACGGGCTCACCTTCAAGCAGGTAGCCGAGACGGCTTACGCCATGAACAACCAGTCTTTACCGGATGGTGAAAGCTTCGGATTGGAAGATAATGACTTTTACGATCCGCCCTTGGTGACCATGGCCAACGCTGTTCATATCGCGCAAGTTTCCGTCGACGCCGCCGACGGCAGGGTCAAGATCGAGCGTTATGTTGTAGTGCATGATTGTGGTCGCTTAATCAATCCAACCATCGTCAACGGTCAAATCCAAGGAGGTGTCGCCCAGGGTATCGGCGAAGCACTGATGGAAGAAATGGTTTATGACGATCTTGGCCAGTTCAAAAACGCTACCCTTCTCGACTATCTGTTGCCCACCAGCGAAGACGTGCCAAATATGGAGATTGAGCATATTGAATCTCCATCTATCGATAATGTCGGTGGCTTCAAGGGTGTTGGCGAAGGAGGCATCATCGGCGCCGTACCTTCGGTTTTGAATGGTGTTGCCGATGCTTTGAGTGACCTTGGCGTCAA
>CAZDQC010000068.1:0-13886 GCA_964507245.1 uncultured Rhodospirillaceae bacterium | reverse complement strand
CAATAGGTATGCTAAGATTTGCCCCATGGGATCAAGGAGGACCGTAATGAAATACAATCGAATATCCGCTGATAGCCATGTGGACTTGTGCTGGATGCCGCCAACTTTGTTCAAAGATGAGGCGACGCCGGCCATGAAAGAGCGTATGCCCTATGTCACTGACGGCAAGGATGGACCCTATTGGACCTCTAAAAATGGCACCTCATTCGGCTTAAAAAATGGTGTCGGCCCAGCAGGTGCGAAGTACGAGCCAGGCAAGCATGCCCGAGCCGATCTAATGGCCGCTACTAATCTTTACGAGGACGGTAAGAATGATATTCGTCGCATTAGCGATCCCCACTTGCGGGTCAAGGATATGCTGATGGATGAGGTGGATGCGGAAGTGATCTACGGTATTCTGGGTGCAGCGACCAAGCTGGCGGACCACGAGGCTGCAAACGAGATGTTCCGCATCTACAATGATTGGCTAGCAGATTTCTGTAGTCACTATCCCGAACGCCACATTGGCCTGGCCTGCCTGCCCTATGGGGATATTGAGGCGGCGCGCAAGGAGATTTATCGCGTCGCTGATACTGGTCTGCGGGGACTGGAATTGTCTTGTTCTTGGGACATGGCTCCAATGTACGATCCCATGTGGGAGCCATTGTGGAAGGCGGCTGACGACGTTGGTCTACCTCTGCATTTTCACACTTTCCCAGCTATCGATCCCAAGCAGCTGGATAGCCTGACTTCAGAAACTCGCCGCCCAGCGTTTTTCACCGTGGTTTCCGGGTTTCAGATGAATTTGGTCAACATTGTAGCGGCAATTATTTCTGGTGGCGCGCTGGAACGCTATCCCAATCTAAAAGTGGCCTTTGGCGAAAGCGGTTGTGGTTGGATTCCTTATATGCTTGAGCGAATGGACTTCGAGTGGGAGGACCGCTTCCGCGACCTGCCTATAACTATGCCGCCCAGTGAATATTGGAAGCGACAGTGCAAGGCCACCTTCCAGTTCGATAATGTAGGCGGCAAGCTAATCGACGACATGGGTGTCGAAACCCTGATGTGGGGTTCCGACTATCCCCACGGTGACGGCGTCTGGCCGGAATCCAGCCGCTACATTAAAGAACAATTCGGCCACCTTTCAGAAGACGCCCTTCGCAAAATCACCTGCGAAAACGCCGGTAAGTTTTATGGTCTAATGTAACAGCACTAGTTGGATGGCTAAGGGATGACAGCCCAAAGCTGATTATCTCCGCAGTCTGATTGGCTATGACCCAAGGCGGCCTTCCCTTAGCAATTTTGCGCGGAAAACTGCAGTCACTTCAGTTGGTTCGTCATTTTGCCAGAAAGCACCTCGTATATAACCCTGATGGCGAAACCGCCCATGCTATGCCACCAATGGCACGACCTCTTTCATGAAGTGCGTCATATTCTCAATGGTTTTGGATGCCGGCGGCGTTCGGAAATCAAAAACCACTTCGTGCACGCCCATAGCCTGATAGTCGCGGATATCCTGGGCGATACGTTCCGGCGATCCAGTGAACAAAAGGCGGCCATGTCCTTCCGGTACTAGGCCGGGATCATAGGATGGCGCCTTGAAGGAGATGGTTAGGTCGTCATAATCACGCCCCTCGACCTCCATCAGAGCCTTTAGCCGATCGAGTAAGTTCCGGAATTCCTCAGGGGGGAGTGGTGAGGCGGAGGTGGCACCTACAGGATGCCAGCCATCGGCATATTTTGAGACCCGTCTGAGCGCAGCACTGCTGTGGCCACCAATCCATATTGGTGGATGGGGGTCCTGCACCGGATGAGGCATACAGCGCAATTCCTTAAAGGAATAGAATTCGCCATCATGGGAAACAGGGTCCTGGGTCCAACACTTCTTGAAGATCTCTAGGTATTCGTTGCTGGCCGCACCCCGCTTGTCAAAATCGGGGGCCGAAAGAGCCTCAAACTCTTCCCGCATCCAACCAACACCTACGCCGACGGTTAGCCGGCCTTTAGACAGCACATCGATGGTGGCCAGCATCTTGGCCGTGGCCAGGGGGTTACGATGGGGTAGGATCATAACCGAACTGACAAGGCGCACTGTCTCGGTAATGCCGGCAACAAAGGACATCAAATTTAGCTGTTCCAGGGCATCACCCACACCTGGAAATCCGCCATCTACGGTGTAGGGATACGACGATGAAATCTCTACTGGAAAGACGATGTGATCACCGAAGACGATGGTAGAGTAGCCTAAATTCTCGCCGGCCTTAGCGATGGTGCTAATATCATCCGGATTGCCCAACGGGCCTCGTGTTGGCAGATAAAATCCGTATCGCATATGTCTTTAACTCCCCCATTTTCAGTACCGTCCGGCAAATAATCGTTATGGGCAATCGCCGGGCCCTCTTAAATCTTTAGCATGTGTCCATGCTGCCGATTAACAGTGGAAAATTCTGTGTAGGACTGGGTTAAAACTGTCGATTATTTCCCTGTCCCGCTGGGGGAATATACTTCCCAATACATGCACACCGCTAGATTAATGAGCTGCAATCATGTCAGCCGATGAAGCCCTATCCACATTGGCGTGGAATTGTGGAAACGCTATGCCGGCCGAGCCACCCGTTTCAGGCGTACCCAGCCCACGTCACGGCCGCAGAATGGCCTCCGATGGGTACCTGTGATGCGAAAACCCTGCGAGCGGTACCAGTCCAGAGTGCGTTTGCCCGCTGCTAGGCATTGCAGGGTCATGGCACCTCCAACGGTCTGTTGCGCCGTATCCAACAGTGCACCGCCAATCTTGAGGCCTTGCAAATCAGGTTCCACGAACAAGTACCATACATGCCGCTGAGCCAGATGAACGTCGGCAAAACCAGCCACTAGATTAGGCAGTTCCGCGATCAGCCGATACCGATCCCCTCGCCGCAACGGCGGGCCATCATCAAACATGGTCATGGCGTGTGGCAGCTTATCCGGTACTTCGGACGCCATCCAGGCTGCAGCGGTAATCTGTCCGCACCGGATGTCATCCACGGGTCGGGCTGGGCGGATAGTGAAGGGAGTGTCCGCGATTAAATCCATGTTGTGAGCTTATGTCTTCCCTAATGACATGACCACAAACAAAGGCCCGATCCAAACTGCAAGAAATAGGGGTTATCTTAATCCGGCGCCAAGAATATCTCGGGCAATGATATGCTTTTGCACCTCGCTTGGGCCTTCTCCGATGCGGCGGATGCGTATCTCGCGGTACCAACGTTCAAAGGGCAAGTCCTTTGCAACGCCAAGGCCGCCATGGATCTGCATTGACCGGTCGATAACTCGGCTTGCCGCTTCGGATGCAACCAGCTTGCAAATCGCCGCCTCTGTGCGGAATTCATCACCCCTATCAGCCTTCGCGGCGGCGTCGAGTACGAACCATCGGGCCGTGCGCAGATCTATCTCATTCTCAACCAGCATCCATTGGATGCCCTGTCGGGAGGCAAGGGGTGCACCAAAAGTCTCTCGTATTTGTGCATAATCGACGGCCAATTCGTGAGCTTTGAAAGCGGGGCCTAGACATACGGCGGCATAGGGTATGCGTTGGCGGGATAGTCGGTCATTGGCGATTGCAAAGCCGCCTCCCTCCACACCGAGAATATTTTCGTGTGGCACGCGCAAATTCTCGATCTGAATTTCAGTGGCATGAAGTGCCTGGCGCAACGTATGGACAATGCGCCTAACATTAAAACCGGGCCAGTGCGTCTCAACGATAAAGCAGGTGACACCTGCTCGGCCTTGCTTCGGATTGCTGCGGGCAAACAGCAAACCATAGTCCGCTTGGTCAGCACCGCTGATCCAAAGCTTGCTGCCATTGATTACCCATTCGTTGCCATCGCGCTCGGCGCGGGTCTGAATTGCTCGGGCAGGATCGCTGCCGCCCGAGGGCTCAGACAGGCCAAAAAAGGTTTTCTTCTCGCCGCGCAAAGTCGGGTAAAGGTATTTCTCCTTTTGTGCCTCGGTGGCTTCGTACAGCTGCGCAAGACCGACGCCGCCAAAGGCGCCGTAACATGGGGCGTACAGTCCCGCGCGGTGCTGGCTGTACTCTATCGAAATCAGTGTTCTGGTCATGATATCGATGTCTGGTCCGCCATATTCAGGCGGTATACCCAGGCCGTAGAGACCCATTTCTTTGGTTTTTTTCACTAGCCTGCCGAACAGTTCGGGCGGCAATGTATCCTCGTCGGGATCAAGACTATCCTCAAGCGGCGCAACATCTTCGCGGACGAAACGTCTAATCATATTGACAATCAGTTGTTGTTCTTCAGTGAGAGAGAGATCCATAGTGGTATTCCCGACTTACCGTAAACCAGCGCCAATGATGTCGCGGGCAATTACATGTTTTTGAACTTCGCTCGGCCCTTCGCCAATACGCCGGATTCGGATTTCCCGGTACCAACGTTCGAGTGGCAAGTCCTTTGCGACACCAAGGCCGCCGTGAATTTGCATTGACCGGTCGACAACCTTGCCACTGAGCTCAGTACATTGCAGCTTGGCGATTGCTGATTCCGTTCGGAATGGTTCACCCCGGTCGGCCTTGCACGCGGCGTCGAATGTCAGCCACTTCATGGCGCGAATATCTATTTCGTTTTCCACTAGCATCCATTGGACACCTTGACGTTCGGATAGAGGCGCTCCAAATGTTTCACGGACTTTGGCATGCTCCACTGCCATTTCGTTCGCCTTGACCGCGATGCCGATACATTCCGCCGCATAAGGAATGCGTTGGCGCATTAGGCGGTCGTTGGCAATAGAGAAGCCGCCGCCCTCCTCGCCAAGCATGTTTTCGTGCGGAACGCGTAAGTCTTTAAGTTCTATTTCGGTTGCGTATTTGGCGGAGCGCAGGGTGTGTACTGCGCGCCGCACGTTAAAACCGTCCCATCCGGTTTCAATAATGAAGGCCGTCACCCCACCTCGTCCCGGACCGCCGGTGCGGGCGAAGAGCAGACCGTAGTCAGCCCGGTCGGCGCCACTGATCCAGAGCTTTGTGCCGTTCAGCACCCAGTGATCTCCGTCGCGTACTGCGCGAGTTTGGATTGCGCGCGCCGGGTCGCTGCCTCCCGAAGGCTCGGACAAGGCAAAAAAGGTCTTCTTTTCGCCACGCAGCATAGGGTAAAGGTATTGCTCTTTTTGCTCATCCGTTGCTTCGAATAGTTGCGCCTGTCGGGCACCACCGAACACGTAATAACAGGGCGCATACAGGCCGGCGCGATGCTGGCCGCATTCGATGGCTATCAGGCAGCGGGTAAGGAGATTTATCTCCGGGCCACCCCATTCGGGCGGTGTATCCAGTCCATAAAGCCCCATTTCTTTGACCATATCGACCAATCGGTTAAAATCTTCTAGCGGCAGCTCATCGGCGTCAGGATCAAGCTTGGCTTCAAGCGGTACGATTTCTTCGCGAACGAAGCGCCGTACCATATCGACAATCAATCTCTGTTCTTCGGTGAGGGCGAGGTCCATCCCCATTTCCTTCTGTATTTTTTGCTTCCCGCCAGACTTGCCATGTTTACGGCCGCCGCAGCTACTGTTCAGCCGGGGCGAATTCGACCAAGGCTGTCAGCATCAATATCGGTGTTGCCGGCCGGTAGTGCGCCATGGTCGCTGATGTAAGCCTGCAGCAACTCCAGGCGGCGGGTGCGGTATGCCATGTTAACTTCGTAACGGAATTGTGTGACGTCCGCAGGCGGTTCGTCTAGTACCCTTGTCAGTTCACCTTTGAGGCCAAACAGGGTACGTGCGTCAGCCATACCGATGTAGAGGATCTCTCCTTTGTTATTGGCAAGTTGGTACACTCCAAGATGCGCGGCCAGATTGGTCACGTTCGCGACGTTCAGTGGGATCCAGGATTTATCCATTCGGACAGCCATCGGTGCCTCCTAATCTTACTTGCCGGTGAATACGAGAGGGCGGAAAAAATTCCAAAGTGATGCCAATTTTCATGCTCTTTTTACGTTGTATCGCTTCAACCCATCCTAAATTTTTGTGTCATCATCACCATCTTGAAAGCGGTGTTTTTGCATCTCTGTCGTAGTCGAAATCCACAAGGATTTTGTCGCCGTGCCCGGACGATGGCAGGTCCGAACCGCCAACTACATTGACTGGTGTCATTACGGCCAATCTTGTTTGCGTTCTCCCCAACATAGCTAGAGTTTAGCGGTCCGAGCGTAGGGAATCTACGTAGGCCGTTAACTGAGTGGTAATACTGATTTTGGCGCTCTTTGAGAATGAAGCCTCGACAGGCCTCTTTCCAACAGGATCCCTTGAAGACTGTTTTTGGCTGGTGTGAAGTAAATAATGTTGTCGCCAGGGTCTAGGATGAGGCACATAATTTTGGCGTAGGTGTGTAGTAGGCCAAAGCTATCCTCAGTCCTGTACAAGCATGCTGAACCCGGCATTCCATTGCTGGAGACGTCGACGAAATAAGTTAAAATTCTGACGAGTTATTGAAGTTTTCGCCCAAAAGCCGTCGGTCTAGAAGCTTAGAGCGCTTAGCCATACCCACCACCGCCAGCCTCCCGCATGGTGATGCGGTCGCCGGGTGCCAGTTCGATCCGTGCCTTGGGATCTACCACCTTGCCGTTGACTTCAAAGCACCGCAGTGCACCGTCACCACCGCCGGCGAAACCTTTAGCGGGAAACTCGGTGCGTTGACCCATTAGGGCAAATTCGAACCGGTGGCCTGCATCGTTGCTGAAAACCACTTCCTGGCCGTCGCCACCGGGCCAGCGGCCTTTGCCGCCAGTACCGGGCAGTATTTGTCGCCGTTCAATGGTCATGGAGGTGCGGTTTTCCCAAATCTCGGTCGGTACCACAGTCATGTTGGAAGGCGCAGGTGTTACCGCCCGTCCGGCTAGTCCCTGCATTGCGCCAAGGCCACCGGCGAGAAAGAACAGGCTGGAGACCTCTTCGCCGTCGCGATGACGGCCCTGCACGCTGAGCACGTTCATCATTGCCGTGTCGGCCTGAACCTTATCCGGCAGCGCCTCGGCTAGAGCACCCATCAGCAGCGGCACCACGAAATGGCCAACTGAATGACGGCCCCCTGTCGGCCAAGGTGGTTGAGCGTTGAGGATACAGGTGTCGGGAGCTGTTACCGTGATTGGCCGAATCGCGCCCTCGTTGTTAGGTAGGCTGGGAATTGTTAGGCATTTAATAACGTAATTAGACTGCGCACGGGTGTAACAGACGGGGACATTGATCGAGGCGCGCACTGGGCCGTCGGTGCCGGTAAAATCAATGGCGACGTCGGAATTAGCGACCTTCACTTGAGCTGCAAGCCTAATTGCCTGTCCGGGTCCTTCGATTTGAATTGAGTTGTCGTATATGCCATCGGGGATTTCGGTGATCCGTTCGCGCATGGAGGTCTCGGCATGCGCATTGACAGCTTCCGAAAGGCTTTCCAACTCGTCCAGGCCATACTCCTCCATAAAATCGACGATGGCACGGCCACCGACCTCGTTGCACCCGACGTTGGCCATTAAATCGCCGATAGTCTGTTCGGGCACACGCACATTCATATGAATCAAATCAAGCAGCATCTGGTTCAGCACGCCATCATCACGCAGTTTGCAGACTGGCAGGCGCAACCCTTCGTGGTAGATTTCAGTACAGTCGGACGATATACCCTTGCCTCCGATATCCGGCAGGTGGGTGACGCTCATCGTAAATCCAACCAACCGGTCTGTGCGAAACACCGGGCGCATGACGTTAATATCAAACAGGTGGCCGGTACCCATCCAGGGATCGTTGGTGATGATGATATCGCCAGGCCGCATGGTCTCGGCTGGAAAAGCCCGCAGCATATGGCCCATCGTGGCCGGGGCGGTGCCGGTAAACGAGGGCACCGAGTAGCTACCCTGGGTGAGGAGCCGACCACGAGCATCGAAGATCATACAAGATAGATCGTAGCCCTCGCGCACGTTCATAGAAAAGGAAGTACGCACCAGTGACAACACCAGTTCGTCAGCAATGGCTACCATCCGGTCCCAAAGAATTTTCAAGCTGATGGGATCATAAATTGTCATCTCAATTATCTCCCTGGACAAACGAAGCAACTAAGTTGCCGAAGGCATCGACCACGATGCGCTCGCCTGACCCAAGCACCGTAGTTGCCTCGTCTTCTTGAATTAGTGCCGGCCCCTCGATGACCACGCCGGTAGCAAGCGCGTAGCGATCGTAAACTGGGCATTCCACAGAATCCTGCGTGTTTGGGTCAAAAATGCGTACGCGGCGTATCAACGTCTCTCTATTCGTCGGGGCGGTGTAGGGACGATAACGACTCTCAAAATCTGGGGTGGGACCGCTGGCCTCGATCTTCCAGTTGACGATCTCTATACCGGCATCAAGGGGCATAGTTGCAAAGGTCTCGGCGTAGGCGGCGAGGAATAGATCGCCAAGCATGGCCGGCGTCACTTCCTCTGGCAGAGACACCTCGACTTCGTGCCCTTGGCCGTAAAAACGCATATCCAGACGGCGTTCCATGGTGATGCCGTCAAGCGACACGCCGGCTTCTTCCAACAATGCCCGAGCCTGGTCTTCGACGGGTGCAAAGCCGGCTACTAGCCCGCTTTCATCAAGGTTGTCTAGGCGTAGCCGACCCGAGCGCAGGGTTGCAAAAGAGATTGGCACGGTAAGTAAGCCAATCGCCGACATTACGCCCGCACCGACGGGAAAGATTACCTTAGGAATGCGTAATTTGCGCGCCACCCGCATAGCATGGGCAGGTCCGGAACCGCCAAAGGCGACCATGGTACAGCGCCGGTAATCGAAGCCGATTTCGGAAGCATGCACGCGGAATGCGCGGGCAACATCCTCGTTGATCACCTCATGCACGCCCCAGGCGGCGCGGCTCACATTAACGCCAAGATTTTCCGCTACCGCTCCCGCCAATGCCGTATTGGCCGCGCCAGGGTCCAAGGACATCTGGCCACCGAGAAAGGCATCGGGTACCAAGTAGCCGAGAGAGACGTTGGCGTCGGTGAGGGTTGGTTGGTCACCGCCACGACCGTAACAGGCCGGGCCTGGATCTGCACCGGCGCTCCGTGGCCCAACGGCGAGCAGGTTACGTTCATCGACAGCAGCGATCGATCCGCCGCCTGCGCCGATCTCGATCATGTCTATCACCGGGATACGCAGGGGGAGACCGCTGCCCTGCTTAAATTCGTGCTCGCGGGCAACCTCAATTTCGTAGCGTCGCAAAGCCCGCCCCCCACGAATTAGGGCTCCCTTAGCGGTGGTTCCACCCATGTCAAAGGACAGGAGATCGGGTTCACCCGCCTGGCGGCCCAGAAACGCTGCCATTAGGGCGCCGGCAGCAGGACCGGATTCGACCAGACGGACTGGAAAACGGCGTGCCAGCTCGGGTGTAGCCATACCACCAGAGGAGGTCATTACCAGCAGATGGCCATGAAAACCCATCTCGGCTAGGCCGCTCTCCAAATTGTCAAGGTAGCGGCTAGTAAGTGGCTGAACATAGGCGTTGATAGTCGTCGTCGTCCAACGCTCATATTCGCGCATGAAGGGCAACACCTCGTTGGAGGTAGTGATGCGAAGATCAGGATAGAGCGCTTTTGCGATCTCCCGTGCCCGCTCCTCATGACTCGGGTTGGCGTAAGCATGTAGGAAACAAATTGCGAGTGCCTCAATGTGGTGGTTTTCGACCAGTTGCGTAACTGCTGCACCGACGGTCGGCTCATGGAGCTCAGCGCCGATCGCCCCATCGAACATTATACGTTCTGGAATTTCAGCGCGCAGATCGAGAGGCACCACCGGTTCGGCGAAACGTAGGCGCAGATCAAACAAGTCGTAACGGCGTTCCATTGCGATATCGAGTACGTCTCGAAAGCCTTGGCTGACAAGCATGCCCGTTGCCGCGCCCTTGCGCTCAATCACGGCGTTGGTCACCAGAGTGGTACCATGGGCTATTGTGGTCAGGTCTCCGATTTTCGCACTCGTCCGTTCCAATAGAGTAGCGAGACCACTGAGGACACATAGCGACGGATCGGCGGGGGTGGTTAGTTGTTTATGCACGGCCAGGGCACCGGTCTGGTCGTCAACCAGTGCGAAGTCGGTGAAAGTGCCACCGATGTCAATTCCGAGTCGGTAACTCACCGTCCAACTCCTTCCAGAACTACGCCAAACGCCGTCAACGTGACGTCGGCGTCGGCGTCGGTGAATTCATGATGTATGACCAGTCGCAGATACGGTCCGAATGGCAATACCAGAACGCCTTCGCCGATCAACCCCTCGGCGACCGTTTCGGGTGCCGCTTTGGTTGGTCGGGCCAGGACAATGTTGCTGTCCACCAAATTGGGGTCCACTTCGATCCCGTTCAAAGCCGCTAGGCCTTCAGCCAAGGCTCGGGCGCGGGCATGGTCGTCGGCGAGACGACTAATCATGCCCTCCAACGCTACGATGCCCGCTGCTGCCGGAATGCCTGCTGGTCTCCAGCCGCCACCAAACATCTGACGCACCCGCACTGCTTCGGAGATAAAATCCGCTGGTCCAGCGAGGATCGCTCCCAGCGGTGCGCCTAGGCCTTTGTTCAGATTGAAAGCTACGCTTTCAGCGCAGGCTGCTAATTGTCTTGCCTCGACGCCGAGAGCACAAGCTGCATTGAACAGCCGGGCGCCATCGAGGTGCACCGGTACGTCGGCCATACGTGCAACCTTGGCAATGGTGAGCATGTGTTCTAACTCGATCACCTTGCCGCCGGAACGTACGTGCGTGTTCTCAACGACGACCAAACCAACACGGGGCCGTTGGGCATCCGCTCCAGGTAGCGCATCAGCCAACGCCGCCACGTCAAGGGCCCCGTTTGTAGCCGGCACCAATTTTGGCATGGCCCCGCTCAACGCTGCCGCGGCCGCAGATTCCGAAGTCACTACGTGAGATGCGGCCTCGGTTATGAATGCTTCACCGGGCCGGCACCGAAGGTGGATGGCAATCTGGTTGGCCATGGTGCAGGTTGGGCAAAACAGCGCATCCGACAGTCCCAGGGTGTCGGCGGCTAGTCGCTCCAAATGGGCAACGGTGGCATCCTCGCGCGGGCCAAAACCGGCGGGCCGTTCCGCCGCCTGGATCATTGCAGCGACCATTTCTGGCGTCGGGCCGGCGATAAAATCCGATCTCAGATCGATTGTCATTACCTCAGATAGAAAGCGAAGGATGGTAAAGAGTCAAGCGCATGGTGAAGCAGAATAATTGGTTCTTTGTTGGGGAAAAGTTCCTTAGACACGCAACGTCAAAGCGCTAATTTTCGAGCCCACCTAAGGAAGAATATTCATAAAAATCCATATTTTTATGAACTTAATTGTTGTTGGCGGGACTGCTGTAATGGTTTTCGGGCCCTACTGCGCAGCGGTGGCGCCTTCTTGTTTTAACTGCCGCTCTACTTCATCTATTGCCCGGGTGAAGCGGTCGAACAATTCATCAATCTCCTCCGACGAAATGATTAAGGGCGGGCAGAAGCCGAGTATGTCGCCTGGCATGGCGCGGGTGATCAGGCCATGTTCCTGGGCCGCATTCTGGATCAAGGCGCCCACCTTCGCCGCCGGATCGTAAGAACGCTTAGTTTCCTTGTCCGCAACGATTTCCACCGACCCGATTAGGCCAACACCGCGCGCCTGTCCGACCAGAGCATGCTCGCCCAATTTTGCAACCCGTGCCTGAAATTGCGGTGCCACTGCCCGAACATGGCCGAGGACGTCCCGCTCCTGCATCAACTGCTGTGCACGCAGCGCCACAGCGGCACAGGCCGGATGAGCGGAATAAGTATATCCATGGCCGAATAGCCCCAGTTTCTCCGAATTGCCTCGTAGACCTTGATAGATCTCCTCAGAAATCATCACAGCGGAAATTGGCAGATAGGCAGATGAGAGAGCCTTGGCACAGGTTAGAATATCGGGCTTGATGCCAAACGTTTGGCTGCCCCACATGTTACCCGTACGGCCAAACCCGCAGATCACTTCGTCGGCAATCATCAGTACATCATGCTTCTTCAAAACCGCCTGAATTTTCTCAAAATAGGTTTTAGGCGGAATTAAGACGCCGCCAGCGCCCATGACTGGCTCGGCAATGAAAGCAGCAACCGTGTCCGCGCCTTCTTCCAGGATCATATCTTCCAAGGCCTGGGCGCACCGGCTAGCAAAATCCTCCTCCGACTCGCCTACGTCGGCTCCCCGGTAATAGTCGGGGGTCATGGTATGGCGCACGAAATCTAACGGTAAATCGAAATCCGCTTGCGCATAAGGCAAGCCGGTCAGACTGCCCGACGCCACCGTGACACCGTGATAACCGCGTAGGCGTGAGATGAATTTCTTTTTCTTTGGTTTGCCCCGGGCATTATTGAAATACCAGACCATCTTGACTGCCGAATCATTGGCTTCCGAACCAGAGTTGGCAAAAAACACCTTGGAAAACGGCACTGGTGCGATTTCCTTCAACAGTTCCGCCAAGTCTATGGCTGGATGCACCGATTTGCCCGCAAAACCCTGGTAATAGGGCAGTGTGCGAAGTTGCTCCGTCGCTGCATTGACCAATTCCTCTTCGGAAAATCCAAACGATGCACACCATAAGCCAGCCAAACCCTCAATATATTCCTTCCCACTTTCGTCTGTAACATAGACGCCCCGACCCCGGGTCAATATATGGGGACCGGTCTGTTCATGGGTCGCCAAATTTGTGTATGGATGCAGATAATGTGCAATGTCTCGGCTTTCCGCCGAATTTCCGCGATCGGTCATATGTACGGTTCCTTCCCTGCCGCCGTTCTTAGCGCAATGTCAAATTTCATTTCATAGGGTCGCACTTATTTCACGCCTTCTTATCGCCAATGTCAAAGTTTGTCGCACAAATTCCCGACTTCTTGAAACTACCAGTTCGCCTATCCTCCAGCTATTATGCTTCCAGTTCATGCACAGGGTGCCATCATGCATTCGGAAATACGGACCGAGGATCGAAATTTCCAGGAGGAAGTGAACGATTTCCTCTACGAAAATTTGGGCCACGAATTGCGGGAAGCTGGCCGCCGGACTACGGGCATTTGCAGTCCGCACGAGGCCAGCGTAGCCTGGCAAAAAATCCTTAACGCCAAGGGCTGGGCTGCACCACACTGGCCGGTTGAATTCGGCGGTACCGGCTGGTCACCTCTTTGGCGTCACATTTTTGCTACTGCCTGCCATCTTGCACACGCCCCGTTATTGGAACCCTTGGGCCTGGACATGGTTGGCCCCGCAATCATGGGCTACGGCACAGAGTTACAGAAAGCCTTTTACCTCCCCCGCATTTTGGCAGCGGAGGATACCTGGTGTCAGGGCTATTCCGAACCGGGCTCGGGCTCCGATCTATCCTCCCTGCAAACTCGCGCTATTGTGTGCGGCGATGATTACGTCATCAATGGGACCAAGGTCTGGACCACATTCGCCCACCACGCCGACAGAATGTTCTGTCTGGTCCGCACCTCGACCGACGGCAAGCCTCAAGAAGGCATCTCCTTTGTGTTGTTAAAAATGGACAGTCCCGGCATCATCATCAAGCCCATCACCAACATGTCGGGCAATCACGAAGTCAATCAAGTATTTTTTGACAACCTTCGGGTGCCGCAAGCCAACCGAGTTGGGGCTGAGAACAATGGTTGGACGGTAGCAAAATACCTGCTCGAATTCGAACGCGGTGGTCGAGGCTGGGGAGCACGTCTGCGCGGAAACTTTGCCATACTGAAGGAGTTAGCCCAGGCCCGGGGTTTGGATAAGGGTGCCTTTGGCCAACGTCTAGCTGGGCTGGAAATGGATATCCAATCGGTAGAAACAACAGAGCAACGGGTGACCATAGAATTGCAGACGACCGGCCGGATTGGGCCGGCCTCATCATTGTTGAAA
>CAZDQC010000067.1:0-17228 GCA_964507245.1 uncultured Rhodospirillaceae bacterium | reverse complement strand
AACAGACAATTTGTTGCCTCAATAGATCATTAATTTGTCACGAACAGCAATTGATATTGTCACTGATACCCATTGGCCCAGACGGTGACTTGTCCGCAACTAGGCAGCTCCGTTGTTAACTTTGTGTTTTTGTACACAGCCCTTTGTTATCGTTGGTATTTTGTTAACGTCTGGGTTACTTCTAGGTTATGCACCGGCATCATACCAAGTGCCTTTATTTTTTATCATTATTTTCAGTGAGTTACAGATTTGCCTAAATTTTATGCAAAGTGTGCGAAGGGGCGGGATTCCGCCAATTTGACACCGACGGACTTGCCTTCCCCACATAGTTATCCACAAGGTACGTGGATATCGGTTCAGAGTAAGATTTTCACTGTCGAAGAATCATTGACGTATACCGAAAGGCGCGGAATATAACTGTATGGCAAAGGCCGATAAACCAACAGACCAGCCGCCGACCCTTCCTGCCGATGAGCGGCCCGTGACCAATCTTGGCACCGAAATCGTCGACGGTCGCCAGGCTATCCAGAAAGCGTTGGGATACATGCCGGCTGTGCCCGGTGTCTACCGCATGCTTGCCCATGACAGTGAGGTTCTGTACGTGGGTAAGGCCAAGAACCTGAAAAACCGCGTGCGTAATTATGCTCATCCGTCCGGCCTGAATACCCGGACCCTACGCATGATTGGGGAGACCCGGGCAGTAGAGGTGATCACCACCCATACGGAGGTGGAGGCTTTATTACTGGAAAGCAATTTGATCAAACGTCTTCGGCCCCGCTACAATATTCTGCTACGGGATGATAAGTCATTCCCCTTCATCATCCTGACCGCGGGCCATGAATGGCCTCAGCTGGATAAACATCGTGGCGCACGCAATCGAAAAGGCGAATATTTCGGCCCTTTCGCCTCGGCTACTTCGGTAAATAGGACACTAAACACGTTGCAAAGGGCATTTCCCCTTCGTAGCTGCTCGGATAGCATATTTGCCACTCGAACTCGGCCTTGTCTACAATATCAAATCCGCCGTTGTACCGGGCCATGCGTGGGACGGATCGATCCGGAGGCCTATGGCGAACTGGTCGCAGAAGCCCGGAATTTTCTATCTGGCCGCAGCCGCGAGGTTCAGGACGCGTTGTCTAGGCGAATGGAGGCCGCCAGCACGGACTTAGCCTTCGAGACTGCCGCCATCTACCGCGACCGCCTGCGAGCCCTGGCCCACGTCCAGGCCCATCAAGGCATCAACGTGGCCAGCGTAGGCGAAGCGGATGTCATCGCGATACATATGGACGCTGGTCAAAGTTGTATCCAGGTGTTCTTCTTCCGGTCTGGTCAAAACTGGGGCAACCGGGCCTATTTCCCAGCCCATGGCAAAGAGCGCACAGTAGCCGAAGTGTTAAGCGCCTTTATTGGACAATTCTATGATGACAAATCGCCGCCAAGGGAAATTTTGCTGAATCTTTGGCCGGAGAACCATGAACTGATTGCTGAGGCCTTGAGCACCAAGGCAGAACGAAAAGTACGTTTGCGCCGGCCCAAAAAAGGTCCACGGCAAAAATTGGTAAGCCACGCGGAAACCAACGCTCGGGAGGCCCTGTCTCGCCGCTTAGCTGAAAGCGCGAGCCAGAGACGCTTGCTGGAGGCAGTGGCGGATCTGTTTGTCCTGGATGGTCCGCCACAGCGAATTGAAGTCTATGATAACAGCCACATCATGGGCACGGATCCCATTGGAGCCATGATCGTGTCAGGTCCCGAGGGATTGCAAAAGAACGCCTATCGAAAATTTAATATTAAGGACAAGGAGCTGACTCCCGGAGATGATTACGGCATGATGCGCGAGGTGTTACATCGCCGTTTCTCCCGTCTATTGAAAGCACAAGATACCGCTGTAGGAAAGGCACATGAAGCCGCTCATGACAATAATGTACGGATTGCCGGCGAGTGGCCAGATCTGGTCGTGATTGACGGCGGCTTAGGGCATCTGACGGCGGCCCGGGAGGTGTTCGCCGATCTTGGTATTACCGGCGTGGCACTGGCAGCCATCGCAAAGGGACGGGATCGCAATGCGGGGCTGGAACGTATTTTTCTCCTAAACCGGCCTGAATTCTCGTTGCAACCGCGCAGTCCAGTGCTTTATTTTCTGCAACGCCTGAGGGATGAAGCCCACCGCTTTGCCATTGGCACACACCGAGCCCGCCGCGCCAAACGCTTGGACCAGTCAGCTTTGGATAGCATTCCTGGTGTTGGACCAGGACGGAAACGGGCATTGTTAAATCGATTTGGATCCACAAGGGCTGTGGAAACTTCCGGCCTGACAGATTTGGAGAGCGTCGAAGGCATTTCCAAGTCCGTAGCCCGAAAAATTTATGACTATTTTCACCCCGAGAATTGAAGGGGTATTTTAACCATGCTGAGAAGTCTCTATACTTGTCCTGCCGGACTGGATCGCGGTTTGAGGACATGATTACCACCGTACCAAACCTCTTGACCTTGTCACGAATTATAGCCATTCCCGCCTTAATAGGCGCTTTTTATCTTTCTTCGCCCTTGTCCAATTGGCTTGCGTTTGCCATCTTCACTGTCGCTGGCATCACTGACATTCTGGATGGCTATGTGGCTCGCAGCATGGGTTCGGAAAGCGGACTAGGACGGTTCCTAGATCCTATTGCGGATAAACTTCTGGTCGCCGCCACTCTGTTGATGCTGGTCTATGTCGGTCGCATTGGGGATTGGACCATATTGCCCACAGTCGTCATCCTCTGCCGAGAGATACTGGTTTCAGGCCTACGCGAATTCTTGGCCGAACTACGGGTCAGTGTCCCGGTCAGCAAAGTAGCAAAATGGAAGACTATGGTACAAATGGTGGCCATCGGCTTTCTGATCGTGGGTGAGGCCGGTTGGGACCCCATACCCGTGATGGAAATCGGCTGCATGGGCATTTGGATAGCTGCCATTTTTACTATTTATACAGGCTATGATTACCTGCGGGCCGGATTGCGGCATGTTACAACACCTGAGCTCGGCGACAGCCGCGGCGATTTGCCATGAGAATTCTTGGCGTCACGGGATGGAGCGGTGCCGGAAAAACCACACTCCTCGTTAAACTTATCCCGGTCCTGACTGGGCGAGGGCTACGAGTATCCACGGTCAAACATGCTCACCACTCCTTCGATGTGGACAAACCGGGCAAAGATTCCTACCGCCATCGTGCAGCTGGCGCCACTGAGGTGCTGATCAGCTCCGCTGCCCGTTGGGTGCTGATGCATGAAAATCGCGAGAATAGGGAGCCGGGGCTTGAACAAATTTTAGCTCGCATGACACAGGTGGACCTGGTCCTAGTGGAGGGTTTCAAGGGTGAAGGCCACGACAAGATAGAGGTGCATCGCGTCAATCTAGAAAAACCTTTGCTGTGCCGCAAGGATCCTAGCTTTATTGCTTTGGCCGCCAATTACCACCCCAAGAATATAGACTTGCCTCTCTTGAACCTAGACGATGAGGAAAAGATTGCCGATTTTGTGGTCGATTATTGTCTTTCACAAGGGCTAGCGTCGTGAACAAACTGGCCGACGATTGTTTCAATCAAGTCGAAGATTTGATGTCCATGTCCCAAGCCCTGGAGATATTGCAGCAACGTGTCGTCATTGTGACCGGGAATCGCCTTGACCATCTACCGCTGGCTCAGGCTGCCGGGCGCATTTTGGCCAAGAATTTGGTTTCCGTCATCGACGTGCCGCCTCATGATAATTCAGCCGTAGACGGTTATGCTTTGCGTCACGCGGATCTATCACAACATACAAAAACAACACTACCTGTTCAGGGCCGCTCGGCCGCCGGCCATCCCCATGACGGCGAATTGGCGCCGGGTCAATGCATTCGTATCTTTACGGGCGCGGTAATGCCTTCCGGCGCCGACAGCGTCGTGATGCAGGAGGATGTAGTGGCTAGCAACGGGGCAATCACAATTCCGTCGAGGCTGAAACTAGGCGCAAACCGTCGCTTACAGGGCGAGGATAACAAAGCTGGTGACATCGCACTGAAACGGGGGCAGCGATTGCGGCCCCAAGACCTGGGCCTCGCCGCTTCCGTCGGGCATGGCGAGCTTTCAGTCTATCGCCCGTTACGGGTCGGTGTGTTTTCCACCGGAGACGAATTAACAGAACCAGGCCATGTACTGTCCGAAGGCGCAGTCTATGATGCCAATCGACACATCTTGATGTCCTTGATTACGAGCCTAGGCGCCGAAGTATCTGACCTAGGTATTCTGCCTGACGATGCAGCTGCTGTACGCGAAGGTTTGGGAAAGGCCGCCAAAGACCACGATCTACTGTTGACCTCGGGTGGTGTCTCAGTAGGAAGCGAGGACCATGTGCGCCACGCCGTGGAGGCCCTGGGCCATTTGCATTTCTGGCGTCTGGCCATCAAGCCGGGACGGCCGCTTGCATTGGGCCAGGTGGGAGATGCTGCCTTTGTCGGACTGCCGGGCAATCCCGTAGCCGCTACGGTTTGTTTCATGAGATTCACCCGCCCACTTATCCTGGGTCTAGCTGGCGCCTCTGACCGGGAACCCGTACTGTACCGGGTTACTGCAGATTTCAATTACGAAAAAAAGGCGGGCCGACGAGAATGGCTGCGGGCGCGGCTAGAACATGAGCCTGGCCGTGCGCCCATCGCGGTTTTATTTCGGCCCCAGGGATCTGGCATCATTAATTCCCTGGTGCAGACTCATGGCTTGGTAGAAATCGCCGAGGATGTAACGCGGATCATGGCAGGGCAGACCATCGATTTTCTCCCGTTTTGCGAGGTAGCAGCATGAAGGTGTTGTATTTTGCTTGGCTACGAGACCGTGTTGGCATAACAGATGAAGAGGTTGAACCTCCCGAGGAGGTGACAACCGTGGGCGAATTGATTGACTGGCTAGCGCAACAATCGTCTGGTCACGAGGAAGCGTTTGCCGACCCAGCCATCGTGCGCTGTGCCCTGAATCAGGAATATGTGAAGGCGCACGAGATATTCAGTCGGGATGATGAGGTCGCTTTTTTTCCGCCCGTGACTGGCGGCTAAAAAAATGATCAAGGTTCAGCGAGAAAATTTCGACGTGGGCGATGAACTGGCCGCTTTATGCGCCAATCGACAAAACGTGGGCGCTGTTGCCTCTTTTATTGGTCTTGTACGAGATGTGGCGGGACCAAGAGAATTGTCCGCCATGACCCTGGAACATTATCGGGGCATGACTGAAAAACAGCTGCAACGGTTGGAGGCGGATGCGTTACAACGTTGGCCCCTAGACAGAGTACTGATCATCCATCGCTATGGCCGCCTGTTGCCCGGTGATCAAATCGTCCTATGTGCCACCACTTCAGCTCATCGGGAAGCGGCGTTCACGGCCTGCAGCTTCCTGATGGATTGGCTAAAGACCAAGGCGCCATTTTGGAAGCTGGAAGAGGTAGGCGGAAAATCCGAGTGGGTTGAGGCCAAGGACGCTGATGATGAGGCCGCCGCTAAATGGAACGAGAATCGATAACAAAATGTAAGAGGAATCGTACATGCCTTACCGACCTTTCGACCTAACCGGAAAAGTAGCCCTCATCACGGGCGGAAACAGCGGCATCGGATTGGGATTTGCGGAGGCACTTGCCCAAGCAGGTGCGGACGTTTGCATCTGGGGCACTAATGCCAACAAGAACGCTGCCGCCCTAAAACAAATCAAATGCTTTGGTGGTAAGGCAGTGGCGCAAATCTGCAACGTAGGCGATCAGAAGGCCGTGCAGGCAGCGTTCACGGAAACTCTGGAAACTTTTGGCCGCGTGGATAGCTGCTTTGCCAACGCTGGTGTTTCAGGCCGCAGCGAGCAGTCAAATTTTACCGACATGCCCGCTGAAGAATGGCGCCGGATCATGGACATAAATTTGGACGGCGCCTTCTATACCTTACAGGTAGCAGCCAAACATATGGTGGAACGGGAAGGCGGTGGTCGTCTGGTGGGCACTACATCTCTCTCTGCGTTGGAGGGCGCGCCACGCGGTATTCATTACGCCGCCACAAAAGGCGCCCTGGTCTCTATGATGATTTCCCTGAGCGTCGGCCTGGCTCGCTATGGTATCACCGCTAATACAGTCATGCCTGGCTGGATTGAAACGCCTATGACAGAGAACGTTTTCAATTGGGACAAGTTCGCTGCAGCGGTGAAGCCGCGAATTCCAATGCGCCGATGGGGCGAAAAAGAGGATTTTGGTGGCTTAGCGGTATATCTGGCTTCCGATGCTTCGGCCTATCATTCAGGGGACAACTTCATCATAGATGGCGCCTATAATAAGTTCTGACATGGCCCAGTCACTGATCGACTTCGATAGTCTCTAAACGTTATTCCTGCACCAGCAGATCGGCATCTCGACACCTCCAACAATTTATCAAAATATAATTCCCCTGCAGCCGCCGAGTAAATTTAGAAGGCGTATGCTGAAGTGAACTGTCCAGTCGAGTACAGGGTTGGAATTTTGTTAGCCAAGTCTCTGATGGCAACGTCATCGATATTTTCTGCTCCGTGGGTACGTCAGACTCTGCCGGAATTATTCCAAAACAGCGTTACTCATCAGCAACGAAGCGAACAACCAGAGCAGAGCCCGTCCCTGGCTGCGCCTGACGGCAAGAGTGCCCTAGCCCCAAGTACAACAGTTCAGCCGAACTGTTGGTCAAGGCCCTAGCAAAACTGATAACGTGGGAATGGGGTCCGGTTGCCTCTACGAGGCCCGGCGCCACTGGGCAAAAGCGATGGCCATAACGGGGGCCGTAATTAGGCCCAAAACCAGCAGTAAGTGCAAAGTATCCACAAGACCTAGGTCCATGACGGCATGAGCTATTAGAACTAGCAAAGCCACAGTTATCACACCTACGGCCACGATAATTACTGTCACACCACTCGCCATGTCCGATAGCCAAACCACCAGAGCGGCTGCGGACATTATGATAATGGCGGTGCCAAGGATAAGTTCAACGACCATATTGTATTTTTCTGCCCGAAATTAAACACTTAGTGTTTGTCATAATAATTGGTCGCAGGCTACCATGACCTAGCCGAAATAATCAAATCAGGGTCATTTCCCCACGATATTTCGCCGCATTTTTTTGACGAAACCGTACCATGAACAATTCTGTCACCAAAGCTAACACAGTGGGCCGTAACGCCGTAGGCGGAGTCCTAGAAAGACATAGTGAATTGTTTCAAATTGTAGCAATTCCTTAAATTTCTTGATAACGCTTGGCTTTGGATTTGTGTGCAGAACGCTAAACCGATTTGGCCTGTAGAAATAAAACCTGACGGTTAGGAACGGAACATTTTCGAAATTTATCAATACAATGACCAAGAGTGGCGGGCTCGGGTCAAATCACCAATATGGCTGACTACGAGGGAATGACGGTGGCAGCGTCCTCTTCACTTGTCCAGGGCCGCGTAATCTGGATAATTGTCAGTAATAAATTCGCCGTGGGAGGCCATAATGAGTCAAAATGAGATTTTTCCGGTCCCTGATGATTGGGCCCAAAGGGCCTTTGCTGATAACAAGCAATACCTTGCTATGTACCAACAGTCCGTGGACGACCCAAATGCCTTTTGGGGGGAACAAGGCAAGCGCATTGATTGGTTCAAGCCGTATACCCAGGTCAAAAATACAACTTATGGCCCCAACGATGTCTCTATAAGATGGTTTGAGGACGGCACCCTGAATGCTTCTCACAACTGTCTGGATAGGCACCTCGAAATCCGGGGTGAACAGGCTGCGATCATCTGGGAAGGTGACGATCCAAATAATGATAAGATTCTGACATATCGGGAATTGCATAGCGAGGTTTGCAAATTTGCAAATGGACTAAAATTCCTAGGTGCCAGAAAGGGCGACCGTGTAACTATTTATCTGCCCATGATCCCGGAAATCGCCATAGCTGTGTTAGCCTGCGCTCGCATCGGGGCAATTCATTCCGTGGTCTTCGGTGGTTTCTCCCCAGATGCCCTGGCGGGACGCATTCAGGATTGTAACAGCAATATAGTGATCACCTCAGACGAGGGCATGCGCGGCGGCCGGCCAATCCCATTAAAAGCGAATACCGATGCGGCGCTGGAAAAATGCCCCTCGGTTAGCCATTGCATAGTAGTCAGCCGAACTGGCGCCAACATCAACATGACGGCTAAACGCGATGTCTGGTACCACAATCTAATAGCGGATCAATCGGCAGATTGTCCCGTGGAAGAGATGAACGCCGAGGACCCTCTCTTTATACTTTATACTTCTGGCTCCACAGGCACGCCCAAAGGTGTGATGCACAGCACCGGTGGATATATGGTCTATGCTTCGATGACGCACCAGTATGTCTTCGACTATCACGAAGGTGATGTTTATTGGTGCACAGCAGACGTGGGGTGGGTCACGGGACACAGCTATATTCTCTATGGTCCTCTCGCCAACGGCGCCACCACGGTGATGTTCGAAGGGGTACCCAACTACCCAGATGCCTCTCGGCATTGGCAGATTTGCGACAAGCATCAGATTAATATCTATTACACTGCACCCACGGCTATTCGAGCTCTGATGCGAGAAGGTGACGGCCCGGTGAAAAAGACCTCACGGTCCTCTATCCGCCTATTGGGTTCGGTCGGCGAACCCATTAATCCAGAGGCCTGGCTATGGTATTATTACGTTGTAGGCGAAGGTCGCTGTCCTATCGTGGATACTTGGTGGCAGACGGAAACTGGCGGGATTCTGATAACACCCCTTCCCGGCGCCACAGATTTGAAACCCGGTTCGGCGACACGTCCGTTCTTTGGCATTAAGCCGGCCTTAGTAGACGGCGAGGGCAATCTGCTAACCGGCGCAGCCTCGGGTAATCTGTGTATTCTGGACAGTTGGCCAGGGCAAATGCGCACTGTCTATGGTGACCATCAGCGGTTCATCGAGACCTATTTTGCCACCTACCCTGGTAAGTATTTCACTGGCGATGGCTGCCGACGGGATGATGACGGATACTACTGGATCACTGGCCGAGTGGATGATGTGATCAACGTTTCAGGCCATCGCATGGGCACAGCGGAAGTGGAAAGTTCACTCGTCGGACACCAAGACGTTGCTGAAGCTGCCGTGGTGGGCTATCCCCATGAAATCAAGGGCCAAGGCATCTATGCCTACGTCACATTGAACGCCGGGCTGGAAGGTAGTGAAGGCCTGCGCCAAGAATTAGTTCAGTGGGTGCGAAAGGATATCGGCCCTATCGCCTCTCCTGATTTAATCCAATTTGCACCTGGTTTGCCAAAAACCCGCTCAGGCAAGATCATGCGTCGCATCCTGCGCAAAATCGCAGAGGATGATTTTTCAAATCTAGGGGATACCTCGACACTCGCAGAACCAGCCGTAGTAGATGATCTAATCGAAAATCGGCGGAACGGTTAGAGAAAAACTGATGCCGTTAAAACTAGGCCTAATGACGGGGTATTGGGGCGCGCAGCCGCCCAAAAATTTGATCAACTTGGCGCAACGCGCTGAATCCCTTGGTTATTGTGGTTTTTTTACGGCTGAAGCCTATGGCTCCGACGCTTTGACGCCCCTTGCTTGGGTTGGCGCTCATACAAAAAAAATTAAGCTGGGTACCGCAATTGCCCAAATTTCGGCCCGCACGCCAACGGCAACAGCTATGCATGCTCTTACGCTGGATCATCTTTCTGAAGGTCGGTTGATTTTAGGTTTGGGCGTATCTGGACCCCAGGTCGTTGAAGGCTGGTACGGACAACCCTTCGACAAACCGCTGGCGCGCACTCGAGAATATATCGATATCGTCCGCCAGGTGTTGGCGAGGAAGGATCCAGTTGCCAGCGCGGGACCCCACTATAAGATTCCCTACCCAGGGGATGCACCTGGGTCCTGGGGCTTGGGCAAACCACTTAAGCCGATTACACATCCGCTGCGCCCAGATATTCCCATTTACCTTGGCGCAGAAGGCCCAAAAAACGTGGCCATGGCGGCGGAAATCTGTGATGGCTGGTTTCCACTCTATTACTCCCCTGATCGCGAAGATGTCTATGCCGAAGCCATCGCCAACCGACCCGAAAACTTCGAAATCATGTATCCTATGAAAGTGCAGATCACAGATGATCTAGATGCCGGCCGCTTAGAGATTAAAAAAGATTTAGCCCTGTATGTTGGAGGGATGGGAGCAAAGGACCGCAATTTTCATAATGAACTAGTAGTTCGCCTCGGTTATGGGGAGGCTGCAGCCGAAATTCAGGATTTATATCTAGATGGCAAGAAAGCCCAAGCAATAGCCGCCGTGCCTGACGAATTGGTCGACGATATAGCACTAGTTGGACCCAAAGATCGCATTAAACAACGCCTTGCCGCTTGGGATGATAGTGCCATTACCTCTCTTTTGGTCTGGCCCAAGACCAATGAGGACCTTTATACATTCGCAGAATTGGTCTTAGATTAGGATACAGTCATGCTTGGAATTAAGGCCCTAACATTCGATACGGGTGGCACTATACTAGATTGGCACACGGGTATTTCTTCCGCCCTAGCAAAAGCTGGCGTCCGCCATGGTCTGGAGCGCGATTGGGGAGCAATCACCAACGAGTATCGTGCGAGTTCGCTCAAGGCAATGATCAACGCGGGGGCAGAGGCGCCCGCAACTTTCAATATCGATGACGTGCACCGACAGCAGTTGGACGAAATTATCGCCAAGTATGACCTGAACGCTTTCACGGTCGAAGACCGCCAAGCCATCTGGTATGCTTGGCACCAGCTAGATTGCTGGCCTGATTTTCCTTCAACGTTAACACAACTTCGTGAAAAATTTGTCGTTGCCTCGTTCACTATCCTATCAGTTTCTTTGATTGTGGATACGGCGAAACGCAACGGCCTGTCCTGGGACGCAGTGATATCATGCGAAATGATAGGTACCTACAAAACCCAGCCGAAAGCTTATGAACAATGCGCTCGATGGCTGGCACTAGATCCAGGTGAAATCCTTATGGTGGCCTGCCACAATTTTGATCTGAACGCTGCCCGTGCCGTGGGATTCAAAACGGCCTTTGTCCACCGACTTAAGGAATGGGGTGTCGCCGGCCCCCCCGACCCCGAGCCGGATATTCATCATGACATAATCGCTTGTGATTTCCCCGATATGGCGCGGCAACTGGGTTTTGCGCCATCTATAGCTGTATCGAACTGACATGGCTTCAGATGACACGATATTAGATTTCTGATGGTCCCATGCGTCTAAAAATCGGGTTGCTGGGAGGTTCCTTCAATCCGGCTCATACGGGGCACCGGCATATATCCTTGATTGCTTTGAAGCAATTGCAGCTGGACCAGGTTTGGTGGCTAGTTTCGCCCCAGAACCCGCTAAAACCCCATAGCAACATGTCACCGTTTGATGAACGTTTGGCTGGCGCGTGGACAATCGCCTGCCACCCACACATCCGGGTCAGCGACATAGAAAAGCGGTTGGGAACTCGGTACACCCTAGACACATTGGCGGTCTTGCGTCGCCGCTGGCCAGATTACCGGTTTGTCTGGCTGATGGGCGCCGATAATCTTGTACAGCTGCCACGATGGCGGCGTTGGCGGGAAATTGTCCAAGCTGTACCCATAGCAATCTTTAACCGTGACGGAGCCGGCCATCGCGCACTTTCGGGCGCAGCGGCGACAGTCTTTGCTAGGAGCCGGGAGCAACGGCCTGTGAAATTACCCCTAACTAAGGCTCCTGCTTGGTGTTTTCTCTTTTCCCGCCAACATAGCGCTTCTAGCACGGTGGTTCGCGAAAGATGGGAAACATCCCGAAAGTGACATGACTTTTGGGTAAAATCTTGCCATAATCAAACCGCCATCCGTGGACAGAAGCGCAGATATGCAAACCATCTTTAAACATAGGAGCTATTTGCTATAGCAAGCGAAAGCCAACAGCCAGCAACAGGCAAAGAACTGCTGGCGCTCGTGAATAGTTCGATTGATGACGACAAGGCCGAAGATTTAGTTGTCATCGACTTACATGGCAAGTCATCCATTGCGGATTTTCTAGTGATCGCCTCGGGTCGGTCAGACCGGCATGTTGGCGCCATCGCAGAACATTTACTGCGCCGCGTTAAGAATTTTGGCCTAGGACGCTGCAGAGTCGAAGGCCTTAGCAAGCGTGATTGGGTGCTGATTGATCTTGGTGATATCATCGTGCATCTTTTTCGCCCTGAGGTCCGGAAATTCTATAACCTGGAAAAAATATGGTCTATTGAAATGGCGGAGCCTGAGCGCGCCACTCATTAATCGATGCGGATCACCATCTGCGCCGTCGCGCGCGCACGGAGCGGTCCGACCGCAAAAATTTGCCAAACTTACCAAAAGCGCCTGCCGTGGGACGTAACTATTCGTGAAGTTGAAGCGCGAAAATATCTGAAAGGCGATAAACGACTTGGTGCAGAAGCGCAACTGTTGCGAGATGCCATTCCGGATGGTGCCACCGTGATTGCATTGGATAGAGAGGGCAAGACACTATCTAGCAAAGCCTTCGCGAAACGCCTTGGCGGGTGGCAGGACGAAGGTGTCGGCGATATCGCTTTCTTAATTGGTGGTGCCGATGGGTTACGCCGGGACTTGGTACAAACGGCGCAATTAGTTTTGTCTTTCGGTGATATGACCTGGCCCCATTTATTGGCTCGCGCAATGTTGATGGAGCAACTATACCGTGCCCATACAATTCTGACCGGGCATCCCTATCATCGAGCATAATGATTGCGGTTGCATTCGGCAAAACCTGCGCCATATTGGTGTTGAATTAACGGTAAACCACTAGATTTTGAGGTTTCGCGTGCAGAACCAGCGTCTCATCGAAGTACAACCCGTCGTGCTTTGTATCCTGGACGGATGGGGCCATCGTACGCAATCCGCTGACAATGGCATCGCCTTGGCCAACACACCGGTTTATGACCGACTTTTACGGGACGAACCGCATGCTCTGCTGGCTACATCGGGCCTAGCAGTAGGTCTGCCAGACGGTCAAATGGGTAACTCAGAAGTAGGTCACCAGAATATTGGTGCCGGGCGTATAGTTACGCAGGATTTGCCGCGCATTGATGCCGCACTGGCCGACGGTAGTCTGGCAGCTAACCTGCGCCTTGAGCAATTCGTCGAAAGATTGAAAGATGATGGCGGTGCCTGCCATATCATGGGGTTAATCTCTCCCGGCGGGGTGCATTCTTATTTCAACCATATCGTTGCATTAGCCCAAATCATCGCCGGATCGGGTGTCCAAGTCTGGCTGCATTGTTTCATGGATGGCAGGGATACCCCTCCCAAGGACGGCGCTGGTTACATGGAGGAGTTGTTGGCCGGCATCAGCGAATGTGCCGGCATCAGCGTAGCGACAGTCTCTGGCCGCTATTACGCCATGGACCGCGATCATCGTTGGGAACGAATTTCGAAGGCTTATGATGCCATTACGTCCGCCACAGGGCTAGCGGCCAACGATGGTGTATCGGCAATTCGAAATTCCTACGAATCTAAAACATTTGATGAGTTCATTCAGCCCACAGTCGTGGCGGGCTATGACGGGATGCGTGATGGGGATGGTCTGCTCATGGCAAACTTCCGTGCAGATCGAGTAAGGGAGATCCTCGCTGCCCTGGTCGAGCCGGATTTTAGTGAATTTCAGCGCGATAAGGTCATCAAATTCGCCGACCGATTGGGCATGGTTAGCTATTCTAATGCCCTTGATAAAAGGATTGGCGTACTGTTCCCGCCCAACCGGTTGCGTCAGACCTTGGGCGAAGTAGTGGCGAATGCTGGCTTGCGCCAATTGCGTATCGCAGAGACTGAAAAATATGCCCATGTCACCTTCTTTTTGAACGGTGGCGAGGAAGCCGAGTTTGCAGGAGAGGACAGGATACTAGTCCCGTCGCCAAAGGTGGCGACATATGATCTGAAACCGGAAATGTCTGCCGGTGAGGTTACTGACAAGCTGGTCCACGCCATAAAGTTAAGACAGCATCATCTGATCGTAGTGAACTACGCCAACCCGGATATGGTGGGTCATACGGGGAAATTGTCAGCGGCCATAAAGGCGGTAGAAATGATTGATCGTTGTTTGGGCCGGCTGATCGATGTCGTGCGTAGTGCTGGCGGAGCCATGGTAGTTGCCGCCGATCATGGTAATATCGAAATGATGCGGGACTCGAACAATGATGGTGAGCATACGCAACACACTACAGGGCCCGTGCCCGTCCTTCTGGTAAACAGGAAACCCGACCAGATTGCTTTGCGTGATGGCAGCCTGGCAGATCTCGCGCCCACCGTTCTTGAACTGATGGGTCTACAACAGCCAAGAGAAATGACAGGGCGATCATTGCTGTCGTCGCCGGAGCAATTGGGCGGCCATGGCTAGATGGCTTTCAGCGTCGACTATACAGCAGCTTTGCGCCCTCGGGGTTGGCGCTAACCTACTTAGTGTCACGGCCGCACTAGCTGATATGCGGAACGATGTCCGCAGTGATATTAGCAAGACGGAGCGGTCCATTCAAAAAAGCACGGCCCGCAAGGAGTCATTGGATGTACGGGCCGGTGCCATAGCGGTGCAAATCAAGGATCTGCGAATTCGCACCGCTAGAGCAGCGCGACGAATCCAGGTGGAGGAAACAACCCTAAGTAACATTGATCGTCGTCTAGCGCTCCTTAATCACGAGAACCGAGTAAACCGAAAGCGCCTGAAACATCTGCGGGCGGGTCTAACCCAGTCACTGACGGCCTTGGCACGGTTGAAGCGTCATCCAGCAGCTGCGATGCTAGCCGTGTCTGGAACCATACTAGATGCCGACCGCGGGGGTCGGCTATTAGCTGCGGCCGTGCCCGTCCTGCAAAAGGATGCTGCAAAGCTTGGGCAATTCTTACGTTCTGCCCATACGGTCCGCCAGAAATTACAAGTCGAACAACGCCGGCGGACAACGGCCATGGCGGCTCTGTCAGCACGGAGGAACGAATTGGATTCTCTTCTAAAAGAACGCTCCACTTCGGAACACCACCTTCGCCAGGCCGGTGAGGCAGAAGGACGGCGGCTGGCAATGTTGGCCTTAAGAGCCAAGGATCTGCAAGGCCTGATGCAACGCCTAGAACAGAAGGCCCGTGAGGACCGCGACAATATAACGCTTCAAGCTGCCAAGTTGGCAACTGACAAATCCGCGGCTCAGTGGCCGGGACGAATTTCGCCGCAAGATAATTCTCCGAAGCAGAAACTGGCCTTGGCACCACAAATAGTGTCATTTTCTAAACTGCGCGGGCGACTGCGTCTGCCGGCCCGTGGCACCCCGATGGGCCGGTTTGGCGAAAGTACCGGGCTCGGTCCCCGCTCACAAGGCGTCACTCTGCGCACACGGCAGGGCGCGCAGGTCGTCGCACCGCATGATGGCCGCGTGGTGTTTGCTGGGCCGTTTCGCAACTATGGCTTGATCTTGATCATCTCGCATGGTGAGGGATACCATACGCTGCTGGCAGGTCTGTCCCAGCTGCAAGCAGTGGTTGGTCAGAGCCTGCTGACCGGTGAGCCGATGGGCATGATGGGCAGAGATAACAAGCGATCTTTATATATCGAACTAAGGCGCAAGGGGGTGGCAATCAATCCAACCCCCTGGTGGTCGAGTAGCCGCGAAAGGGTGAGCGGATGATGAAACAATTGTTTGGAATGATTGTCGCGGCTTTAGTATTGCAAGTGCTACCCAGTTTAGTGCAAGCCAAAAACGATGGCATCTATCGTCAACTGAATTTGTTCGGCGATGTCTTGGAGAGAATTCGCGCTGACTATGTCGAAGAAGTCGAGGACCCGAAACTAATTGAAGCGGCCATCACTGGGATGCTGCGCTCGCTTGATCCTCATTCATCGTATATGCCACCTAAGGTCTATAAAAACATGCGAGAGCAGATTAAGGGCGAGTTCGGCGGCCTGGGCATCGAAGTGACCATGGAGAACGGCGTGGTCAAAGTGGTCTCTCCCATAGACGACACTCCCGCCTCTCGTGCCGGGATGAAGGCCGGCGATTATATCACCCATCTGGATGATGAACCAGTAATGGGCCTGACACTGACTGAGGCCGTAAAAAAGATGCGTGGACCGGTGAAATCAACGATCAAGTTAACGGTGGCGCGCAAGGGCCTGGAAAAACCGTTCGAGGTGATTATCGTCAGAGACGTGATACGGGTGCAATCAGTTCGCTCGCGGTTAGAGGGCAATTTTGTTTATGTACGCATCACCTCGTTTACACAACAAACGGACAAGGGCCTGACATTAGCCATGTCCAAGCGCAAGGCTGAACTAGGCAATCGCTTCAACGGCGTTGTACTGGATTTGCGGAATAATCCGGGCGGTGCCCTGGACCAGGCCGTCGCTGTTTCGGACGCTTTCTTGGACAAAGGAGAGATCGTATCGACGCGCGGACGCCGGCCGGAAGAATCCAGCCGTTATAACGCCAAGGCAGGCGATCTAGCGGACGGACTACCAGTGGCGGTGCTGATCAACGGCGGTTCAGCCTCAGCCTCCGAAATCGTTGCCGGCGCTCTGCAAGACCAAAAGCGGGCCCTGATCATTGGCACCAAATCTTTTGGCAAGGGTTCCGTGCAGAGCATTATTCCCCTGCAGGGCCATGGCGCTATCCGCCTGACAACTGCGCGCTATTACACACCGTCGGGTACATCAATCCAGGCCAAGGGGATCAACCCGGACGTAGTGGTAGAACAGGTCAAGGTGGAACAACCGCGCAATGAGCATCGCCGCAGCGAGGCCGATCTGCCAAAGCACCTGAAGGCCGAAGAACCCAAGAACGAGCCTAGAGCGGCGGATAAAAACGGCCCAGGGAATCCAGCGAACCGACCGTATGATTTTCAGTTAAGCTATGCGCTGGATCTGCTGCGAGGTATGACTTTGTTGCAGCAGCGCAACGGTGGGTAATAATTTGTCTAGAAGCTGAAACGCGGGATTGAGCTAGCGTGGCCAGAAAACCTAAGGCCAAAAAGACGGAGAATGAGCGAACGGCAAAACTAGAGCGGCGATGCCCCGGTGCCTTGGCTATTGTAGTACTTCTACTTATTTGGGGTGGGGTTAGCTTTGCCGCCTGGCTGGCCTATACCTATGAACCATTAAAATCGAAGAGGCAGCAAGCCGATTCGGTTTCTGTCGTCGTAGCCATAGACTTGGCCAAGAAAGGTAGCGAGCAGCAGATG
>CAZDQC010000066.1:0-17395 GCA_964507245.1 uncultured Rhodospirillaceae bacterium | reverse complement strand
TTTGATCGAATTGAAAGTGGTCTGAAACATAAATTTGCGTGCAACGTTTTGGCCATTCTTGCTTTAACAGAATTTCCTTCCCCACTATATGAATTGCGACTGAAAATCCGGCGAGCTACAACCCGGTAAATTTTTTCCATAGATCTGAACTGATAAGTTAGGCCTTTAGCCTCGCGGCGGCTGAACATTTGGAGGCTTTACTGCCATCGTCATTCGGGCGGCAAATTCTATCCTGGTATATTTAGACAATTGATTTTGCCACGGGCCGGACCGTGGACGATATTCGGGTGTAAAAATCTAAGTAGATTCCGCTGCCTTGAGCGAATTGAACCGGTCCGCCTTGTTCCAGACATTGACCGTGGTTTCCTGGACCACTTCCTCCGCAAGTTGCTGTCCGCTCTCCCTATCTTTCAGGAAAGCAAGGAGCATAGGCGCAGAATGATTGAAAACAATTCGAAAGGCATTGCGGTCAGGTTCCTGGGCTACTATCCTGATCAAGTCGTTGATGTCACACGAAGAAAGATGGATTGCACGCTCGAGGTGGTTAGACTACGGGTTTCTCCATCGCAAAAGCTGGCGGACCAGTATGCTTGGCGGTTCGATAATTGAACTTCATACAGGAGCAATTCCCGCTGCCGGTGTACGTAGAGGCATATGTTCAAATCTCAAGACGTTTTGCAAATTGCTGACACGCAGCTATTGAATTGGCGGATTACCCAACAAAAAAATTGCTGCACTCGGTGATCCACGCACCCGAAAGCACCGTATTAAATCCGTCCCGGTACAGGCTACGTCCTCCGGGCTTGACAAGTCTAAATGGTGGGTAGCCAGAGATACTTTGATGATTGCTGATACGAACTTCACCCCAAATAGTCGCCTCTTAAACATTGCGGTGATTGGCGGTGGCATAGCTGGTATGGCGGCGGCCTGGCTATTGAACCAACGTCATCGGATCACAGTTTACGAGCAAAACGGTTATATTGGCGGGCATTCAAACACGGTAGACGTACCATGTGCGGGCCATCCCACACCGGTCGATACCGGTTTTATTGTCTATAACGAACAGAATTATCCCAATTTGACGGCCCTTTTCAGGTATTTAGATGTCCCGTCCAAGCCCAGCGAAATGTCATTCGCTGCCTCTATCGACGGCGGTAGCTTCGAATACGCCGGTACCGACCTGAACGGCCTTCTAGGCCAGCGCCGCAATGTACTTAGGCCGAGGTTTTGGAGCATGCTGCGCGATTTGCTGCGTTTCTATCGCGAAGCGCCCAACCTATTGACCGATCGCAACAACAGCGATTTAAGCCTTGGTGATTATTTGCGCATGGGAAGGTACGGCGAGGCCTTCATCGAAATGCATCTGTTGCCCATGGGTGCGGCGATCTGGTCGACTACGGCGCGGCAGATGGAAGACTATCCGGCGTGCGCCTTCGTCCGTTTTTTTGTCAACCATGGTTTGGTCAATTTGAAAAACCGGCCTGTCTGGCGGACCGTTGACGGCGGTAGCCGGCAGTATGTCAAGCGATTGACCGCATCCTATTGCGACAAAATCCGCTTCGGCGGCGCGCGTGCGATTAGACGACTGTCTAACGGCGTCGTGGTGGAGGATCGGAACGGCAACGTTGAAGCCTTTGACCATGTGGTTGTTGCGACCCATGCCGATGAGGCGCTGCTGCTATTAAGAGATGCTGATCCGGTTGAACAACAGCTTCTGGGCGCCTGGCGCTACACCCAAAACCAGGCCTTCCTGCACAGCGACCCATCGCTAATGCCGCGGCGGCAAAAAGTCTGGTCCAGCTGGAATTTTATCAGCGGTATCGCGACCGGCCTGGATAGAAAATTGTGTGTTACCTATTGGATGAACCGGCTACAGGATTTGGATCCCGCATCACCGTTGTTCGTCACCCTTAATCCGGTGCATAAACCCCGGCCCGACACTGTGTTGCGCACCTTCGATTATGCTCATCCCCTCTTCGACCGTGCCGCATTAGCTACTCAGAAAAAGTTGTGGTCTCTACAGGGCCATCGGCACACTTGGTTTTGCGGCAGCTATTTCGGCGCTGGCTTCCATGAAGACGCCTTGCAATCGGCTCTGTCCGTAGCCGAACAACTGGGTGGGCTGGCCAGGCCTTGGCAGGTAGCAGACGCTAACGGCCGCATCCACCTGCCGGCAGCATACCGGAATGCAGCTTAATGATGTCCAATTCCGCGATATACGACGGCGTGGTGATGCATCAGCGACTTAGGCCAAAGCGCCACCGGTTGCGCTACCAAGTCTTCTGCCTGCTATTGGACCTGGATGAATTACCTGCCCTGGATCGTCGGATCGGCCTGTTCGGTTTCAACCGCCTGGCACCAATATCATTTTTCAATCGAGATCACGGACCGACCACCGACGGGCCATTGCGGCCTTGGGCTGAAGAGTGTCTTAGGGATGCCGGCCTGACGCCTGATGGCGGTCCTATTCGATTGCTCTGTTATCCCCGAATTTTTGGTTTTACGTTTAACCCATTGAGCACATATTTCTGTTATCGCCAGTGCGGTGCATTGCAAGCTGTCCTCTACGAGGTCTGTAATACCTTCAAAGAACGGCACACCTATATCATTCCTGTCGATGACCAAGCAGCAGCGGTGGTGCGGCAGCGGTGCAGCAAGTCGCTGTATGTATCGCCTTTCAACGGCATGGAAGCGGACTATCATTTTCGCATTGTCCCACCCGGAGCCGATGTCAGGATAACAATCCGCCAGGAGGATACGAATGGGCTGTTACTGGCGGCTGCATTTCGTGGCGTCCGGCAAAACCTAACCACGGGTAACCTAGCGCGTATGCTGGTACGCTTTCCTTTTATGACGTTTAAAATTGTTGCAGCAATTCATTGGGAGGCCTTTCGGTTGTGGCTGAAGGGTATGCGGGTGGTCGACCATAAGCCGGCAGCTCAGGCCGTTGCTAGCAGCGTCGCTCAGCCACCATTCACGCGGACCTAGAAATACATGCAACCGACCAATTCTCGCGCAGCAGCACACATGGAACCCGAGGCGCCGTCGCGATTATCAAAAGCCTATGAATGGCTCATATCCCGGTGGTTAAAGGGATTGCCCGTCGGCCAGATCACCATCGGGTTCCCATCCGGCGGCCGTTTGGTCTTCGAAGGCGAGGCCGCCGGCCCCCATGCTGTCCTCAACATACGCAGTTTCCGCCTGTTACGACGTTTGCTTATCTCGGGTGAACTGGGTCTTGCTGAGAGTTTTCTGCAGGGAGAATGGGACAGCCCTCATCTAACTGGTTTGTTTGCCTTCGGAGCAGCCAATAACGATTTCCTGATCAGCAACATCAAGCCGCCCTCAGCAATGAAACACCTTAACAGGTGGCATCATGGCCGCAATGCCAACACCCGGTCCGGCAGCCGGCGTAATATTGCAGCCCACTATGATCTGGGCAACGACTTCTATGGGCAATGGCTAGACGAAACCATGACGTATTCCTCGGCCCTATTCGCAAACTTTGACGAGCCTTTGGCGATAGCCCAGCAGGCAAAGTGCCACCGCCTGGCACAAGCCTTAATTCTGCGGGCGGGCGATCGGATACTAGAAATCGGATGCGGTTGGGGTGGGTTCGCCGAGATCGCCGCTCAACACTATGGTTGTGAGGTGGTTGGTCTAACCTTGTCGGCGGAGCAGGCCAACTATGCTCGGCAACGCATGGCCCAGCTTGGGTTGTCAGACAAGGTTGAAATCCGTGTGCAGGATTACCGCGACGTTACAGATACATTCGATAAGATCGTCTCGATTGAGATGTTCGAAGCGGTCGGAGAAGCCTATTGGCCGGCATTTTTTGACGCTCTGCGGGCAAGGCTAATACCGGCCGGCAAGGCGGCGATGCAGGTCATAACCGTGGATGATGTTGCTTTTTCCCATTATCGGAAAACCCCCGATTTTATCCAACGCTACATCTTTCCTGGCGGAATGCTGCCAAGTCTCAAGCGATTCAGGCAGACGCTGTCGGGTCAGGGGTTGCGGTTATGCGAGGAGTATTTCTTCGGTCGGTCTTATGCAGAAACGCTGCGCCGCTGGGATCAGGCCTTTCAGGACAATTGGCCCGAGATAAAGGCTCTAGGCTTTGACCAGAGATTTTATAAAATGTGGCGCTATTACCTGACGTATTGCGAGGCTGGCTTTGATCTTGGCCAAATCGACGTGGGTCATTTCCTTATTGAGCGGGACTAGATGACCAAAGCTCCGACTGATGGGAGCGGTGTGCCGCGTCAGACACTGCTCGCCTACAGCCTGCCGGCCTTCGTAGTTGCGTTGCCGACTATTCCAGTAATAATCTTCTTGCCGCCGCTTTACAGCAGCAGTCTCGGTCTGGGTTTGATAGTAACCGGCTATGTTCTGCTGACCGGCCGTATCTTTGATACCGCTACCGACCCCCTGGTTGGCTGGTTAAGCGATCGCCACCCGATAGGTGGTGCTCGCCGAAAGCCTTGGATCGCAATTGGCGCGGTGTTGGCTGGTGTTGGCTTGGTGCGGATCCTAAATCCCCCTATCGAGGCCTCGGCAGGCTATTTATTGGGCTGGTCCATAGTTCTCTATAGTGGCTGGACTATGGTTGCCGTTCCCTATTTGACCTGGGGTGCCGAGTTGACCAAAAGCTATGACGAGCGTTCCCGAATTACCTCCTGGCGGGAAGGCGCTTCCTTGATCGGCATTATCGCAGCAGGCATCGTCAATGTAGTCGCCGTACAATTCGGCTGGAGTGAGACTGCATCCGTTGGTGCAATTGCCTGGCTGGCCGTCGCGATGGGCGCCGTCCTGTTTCCATTGCTTATATGGTTGGTGCCTGAAGCCGAAATCCCGAGAACCCGGCCGGCTCGTGCCGCTCACACAAGTCATTGGCGGACGTTGTTGGCCAACCGGTTGTTTCAGCGGCTGCTATCGACGTGGTTTTTAAACAGCCTGGCAAATGGCATACCGGCCGCCTTGTTCTTCTACTATCTAGAATTTGGGTTGGGAGCGAGCGCCGGGGCACGGCCGATTTTTATTCTTGTTTATTTCGTCGCCGCCATCCTCGGCATACCGCTGTGGTTATCGCTAAGTCGCCGGTGGAGCAAGCACAAGATCTGGTGCGTGGCGATGCTAGCTGCCGCTTTGGCCTTCATAATAGTACCCGTCCTGTCAGTCGGGGCTTACGCAGCCTTCGCCGCTGTCTGCCTGATCACGGGACTGTCCCTTGGCGCGGACTTGGCGCTGCCGCCGGCTATGCAAGCTGATGTGGTTGACTATGATCGGCTGAAATTCGGTACGGACCGAGCCGGGCAGCTGTTCGCGTTGTGGAGCATGAGCACAAAACTGGCTCTGGCTGCAGCCTTCGGGGTTGCGCTACCCGGCGTGGCGATACTGGGATTTGACCCGGCTGCACCTTCGGAGGCAGGTCGAACCGCGCTAGTGGTGATCTATGCGGTAGTGCCGTGCGTAATAAAGGTATTAGCGGTCGTGATAATCTGGCGCTTCCCGCTGACGCGGCAGAAACACAGCGTCATTGTCCGTCGTCTCGAAAATAATCGCGGTTCACGCTTGAGCAAATCGATTCCGGCCTACGGAGGGTGACTGATGCTGCAAATATTTGGCCTATGGCAACGCGCTAAACCGGTAATACGACATGAACCTAAAAACGGGCGAGAGCCTGTTGCGGGTTTGTTTCAATGATTGGATGTACTGGCAGGCATTAGGTGTTCTGCCCAACCGCACCCATGTCTCAAAGTTGGTGTTGGAGATAAGGGTCGCCACCCTGGTCATCGGCAAGACGGCAAACGTCTTGGCGGACGCCGCGCCTGCATTTACTGCCTGGCCAGACGGCGCCTTAGCCAGGCAAACAGCCAGCCGATAAGCGGCAGGCGCTCGTAGAAATTCCGAGCCGCGTCCCAATGGTCTATGTGTACGATGACCATGCCATCCTCATCGAATGTGATCACACTGGTGCCATTAAAGACCCAGGGTTTGCCGAATAGCTGGCCCACGAAACGCCAGCTGAACAGGCCAACCCTACCGGTTGCCTGCGCATGATAGACCGTAAACTGGACTGGACCTACAGACTCGAACATATGATGGAATATCTCTGCCATGGCGTCGATACCGTGCACATCGTTTAATGGATCCTGAAAATGCACATCGGCGGAGACATACTTCTGTAATTCGGGCAGTGTTTCTGGCCTCAGAGTTTCCAGATACCGCCGATAATTGTTGCAGGCCTGCTGCACTATTTTATCATTCTTGCCGTCAGGGCGAAGAATAGCCAGTCCGGTAGGCAACGTAAGATCTTCATCAAAAAAGCAAAGCGGCCGGGAAAAGCAATTTCGAAGGTTTTACCGCGCAGACCCCTCATGATTGCTTCGACGGCGTCTTCGACCGGCATCAAAAATGGCATGGCAAATTTGTTCTTATCCGTCAGGGGCGTCTTAACGAAACCCGGATTGATTAATTGTAGCACCACGCCATGCTTGTCCAGCTCGGGCCGCAATGCCTCGCACATATTTGTTAAAGCCGCCTTGGTGGCGCCGTAGGCCGCAGCGGTCGGTAAACCTCGATATCCTGCTAAAGATGCCACGACGGCAATTCGACCTGCCTTGCGGGCAATAAATCGCGGGATGATAGCCTCTAGTCCGTGCACCGTACCCATTAGGTTGGTGTCCACCAGGTGGCGGAAGGTAGCGGTTGAAAACTCAGTAACCGGCATCGCTGCATGGGTGCCCGCATTTAGCACTACCAAATCAAGCGGCCCAATATGCGCTTCAATCTGTGCCACAACCTCCTCTGTGCGGGCAGCATCGGTTACATCCAGGGAAAATCCGGTAATCCGGCGCGACGGACAGGCCGCCTCCAGTTTTACCAAATCTTCTTCCGTTCGGGCGCTGGCGGCGACGGGCCAGCCTTCCGCGGCTAGGCGTAACGCCAGATACCGGCCAATGCCCTTGCCTGCCCCGGTGACCCAGGCAACCGCATGATCATTTGGGGGCTGGACAGAGTTCACGGCCTCGGTTCGCCACCCTGGCAGCGACGGCATTTATAGGTAATTGGTGTGCCATCGCGGCCTTTGAACGCCAGTTTCACCCAACGCCCGGCACCGTCATACCAAACCTCGTTCTCCAACTCGCCGCTATAGCGGTACTTCGTCGCCATCACGTATCCTTTTTCGGTCATGATCGGTTCCTGCCCGGCGGCATCGATTCGTACCTGGTTGATAAGGCCTGTCAGGGTATTCAGGACCCTTGTTTGCCCAAGAACATTGGCATTCCAATGATTGGTCGGAAACAAGACATCCTTGACCCAGAAGGAGCCATTACCGCTTTCGATTTGCATGCCGTCACCATCCGTTTTGGCGTTAAGGGAGAAGTCGGTACCGTCATCATCCACTGTAACCTTCAGTTCCTGGAGTTGACCTCGTGTCCAGACAGCGTGCGAGTCGTAATGAAAGCGAAAGGCATTGATGAAAAGAATTTTGATTTTGACATGAAATGTATTTCTGACGAAAAGTTCACCATCAGTCACTTTGAAATTTGTTCGATGATAACCTACCGTCTTACCGGCCCGTTCTACATCGAACAAGATTTCCTTGCCGTATAGAGCAATAGGCTCCAACTGCGGCTCCAAAGAGGTGGCCGCACTGCTCAGGGGGAGCATCGCTGAAATCAGTAGTATAAGTGTTGTTGCTATCGGCAGAGCGTACCTTGATGGTGTCATTCGGTATCAGTTAAAATCTGGACATTGAGCACGACCCGTACTCGATGTCCAGGGAGGCAAATTTTCATCGATTTTCAAGGTTGTTGCAAGTCTCCTGGATTGAGCGTCAGCCGTTGCCAGTTAAACATCAGACCAGTGAAAAACCATAAATGACCCAAACTATTTCAGGTGAGTCCCTTACCTCACATGCCGGGTGCAGGTTGCTTCTAACACTGCGCGATGTATGTGATGCCGTTTGGCAGCTTCGAAAGTACCCAATGCTACCAACACGCCAAAAAATAATAATGAGTGTAGAAAGATAGATGCACCGAGGGAAAATAATGCCGCAGTCCAAAGAGCAAAGATAGCGCACCACATCCACATCAAATATAGGGTAACTACATGCCTAGTATTTTGATTCGGTATGTGCCGTAGGGGATTAAATTTCGCATTCATTAAGCTGTTGTAAATATCCACAATAAATTGGCGCATGAGATCTCTCGAAATTTCTATTTTCGTTTCTACACAACTTGGTTTTCTGTTTTGTTAAAGACTTCTACGTCCACAAGTCATGGTTAGATCAAAATATTTTGACGCTGGAATGTGTAGAGTGATTTTGATCCAGTGAGCTAAATTTCATCACACTAGGCGACCTGTGCAACAGAAGAAGTAGGGCGGTTGATCCCTTGGCCTGACTCAAAATTTGTTTCTTGAGAATTAAAAAGGGTTAGGATTTTCTCACTGTCCGTTTTTGGCTGTGATAGGTCGTTATGAGAAAACTATCGAATAATTGGCCAAAGCCGGCCAGAGCTTTAGGAACCTGGATTTATATCGTGATATAGGGCAGCCTAATTCGCTCCACTATTTATTCAAAAAATTCAAGGGTAAGCCGGAGCGCGGCCATTCCATAGCCACCAATTTTCCGGTCGATGATAGGGTGATGTAGGCGGTGCGCAAGTCCTCGCCGCCGAAGCAGATGTTGGTGGCGTACATATCTGCGGGCGTCGGTACATGCTCTATTTCGCCGCCCTCAGGAGATACCACGGTGATACCGCCGCGCGCGATGGTGCCAATACAGATATTGCCGGCGCTGTCTATGGCCAGACTGTCGAAGAAACGGTAGTCGGAGACCCCCAGCAGCAGTTTGCCCGGCTCCCACGGCGCCTCCCCTTTGCCGCGAACAATTTTACCCGGCTCCGCGATTTCATAAGACCAGCAACGGCCTGCGTGGGTTTCCGCTATGTACAACGTCTTTTCGTCAGACGAAAGGCCGATGCCGTTGGGTCCGTCGATAGGAAAGATGGCTTCCGTGATGAAAGAGCCATCCGGCTTTGCATAATAGACGCCCGTACGGTCTTCATCCCGGCGACGGATTTTGCCATGATCGGTAAACCAAAAGCCCCCGCCCTTGTCGAACACGATATCGTTTGGACCACGCAGGGGAATTCCCTCGCTTTCTGTGTATAATACGTCGACTTCACCAGTCTCCATATCCACCCGTTCAATTCGGCCGCCAGAATAAGTTTCGTCCTGATAGCCAGGGAGATGCTTGTTACCCTTGATGTGCCAGCGAAAGCCGCCGTTGTTGCAGATGTAACAGGCGCCGTCCGGGCCGATTGCTGCACCATTCGGCCCGCCGCCGGTCTCTGCGACAACTTCAATGGAACCATTCGGGCGTACACGGCTTAGCGTGCCACGGGCGATTTCTACCAGCACCACGTCGCCGTTGGGCATGGCTATGGGACCTTCAGGAAATTTCAGGCCGGTTGCGATTTCGCGTAGCTCACTCATGGATTTTCTCCAAAAATTGTCTTTTTGATTGCATGTACCATGGCATGGCTTAGGCCGGCAGGCTATGGTGAGCTCTATTCACGAGCGTAAATTAAATTGGGAAATCGAAATGCCATCGTGTCAACGCATCGCCGTAACCTTGCCGGCGGGAACTTCTGTCGTCGACACCATCGAACGGGTCAAATGGGCGGAGGCCAATGGTTATGAAGACGGCTGGATGGAAGATTCCGGCCCTCCCGATTCCTTGACCCTGATGGCGGCGTTGGCCGGATATGCGCCAACTTTGCGCTTGGGCATTGCCGTTGCGCCGGTCTACTCCCGCACGCCGGCTGTGTTTGCGGCGACAGCCAACGCCTTGGGGCAGTTGATGCCCGGACGGATGATCCTGGGTCTGGGGGCCTCATCCCAAACCATCATGGATCAATGGCACGGGGTGCCCTTGCGAAAACCCCTGACGCGGGTGAAAGAGACTGCCATCATGGTCCGCTCCATGCTGTCGGGAGAGAAGTCCGATTTTGATCTGTCCACCCTGCATTCCCATGGCTACCGTCAACCACCCTTGGAGATGGAGGTACCTATTTATTTGGCCGCATTGCGTCCCAAAATGATCGAAATGGCAGCGGAGGTCGGCGACGGTGTAATTTTCAACCTGTGGCCTATGAAGGCGCTGCCGAAAATGATCGAACATGTGGGCGTGGGGGCTAGACGGGCAGGTAAAGATCCTGCGGATGTAGAGGTGGTGAACCGTCACATGGTGTTAGTTACCGATGACAAGGAAGCCGCTGTAGAGGAATTTCGCGGCCGCATGGCGCCCTATTACGCCACGCCCGTCTACAACAAATTTCTTTCTTGGGCTGGATACGAGGATGTTGCCGCTACTATCGCCGAGGGCTGGGCCGCCCGTGACCGGGAAAAAACAACCGGAGCCATATCTTTTGAGTTAGCAAATGAGATTGCAGTTATTGGTTCCGCGGACGAGTGCCGGGAGCGTATCCGTTGGGCCGGCGAGACAGGCATCCATACCCATATTATAGCCCCGTTGAGTGCGGACCCCGAGGATGTACGCCGCACCTTCGAAACATTCACACCAGAAAATTTTCCTCGTTAAATGAGTGTCCTTTGAATGTCTGATACCGCCCGTTTAGCCGTTGACATCGGCGGCACATTTACCGATGTGGCCCTTGATCGGGGTGGCTGCCTTTTCACACGCAAAGTATTGACCACAGCCCAGGCGCCTGAAGAAGGCGTCATGGCTGGCATTCGCTCGGTCCTGCCCGAAGCCGGGATTTCCGCTAAGGATTTGGATTTCATCGTCCACGGCACCACATTGGCAACGAATACGGTTATTGAACGCAAGGGAGCCCGCACGGCCATGATCGTCAGCGAAGGTTTCCGCGATTCTGTGGAAATGGGTTACGAGCACCGCTTCGACCAATATGACGTCAATATCGACAAACCCCAGCCATTAGTACCCCGATTTTTGCGTTTACCGGTCGTGGAGCGGTGCAATGCCAGGGGTGATATACTGTTGAAGCTGGATGAAGATTCGGTGCGAGATTTAATATCGATTTTGCGCGAAAACGAGATTGAAAGCGTCGCGATAGTGCTGCTGCACGCCTACGCCAATCCTGATCATGAGCGACGGATTAGAGATATCCTGAGTGCTATACTACCCGATTTGTGGATTTCCTTGTCTAGCGAGGTCTGCCCAGAAATCCGCGAGTACGAGCGCATGTCCACCGCTTCGGCCAACGCCTATGTGCAACCGCTCATGGCCTCTTATTTGGCGGATCTAGATAGTAAGCTACGGACAGAAGGCGCGGTTTGCCCGTTGTTTTTGATGACTTCCGGCGGTGGCTTGACGACCGTGGAAACGGCTCGCGCCCATCCCATCAGGTTGATGGAATCGGGACCCGCGGGCGGAGCCATCTTGGCGGGTCACATCGCTTTGGAATGCGGTATGGATAAGGTTTTGTCCTATGATATGGGCGGTACTACGGCAAAAATTTGTCTTATTGACGAGGGTAAGCCGCAAACCTCACGCACATTCGAGGTGGACCGACAGTACCGCTTTACCAAGGGTAGCGGTCTACCTCTGCGCATTCCGGTAATCGAGATGGTGGAAATCGGCGCCGGTGGCGGTTCCATCGCTAAAATTGATAATCTAAATCGTATTCAGGTAGGACCAGAAAGTGCCGGTTCGGAACCGGGGCCAGCGTGCTATGACCAGGGAGGGGAAGACGCCACTGTGACGGACGCAGACGTCGCCCTGGGCCGCATTGCGCCGGAAGAATTTGCGGGTGGATCAATGAACCTGTCTCCGGAGCTGTCGGTGGGCGCATTGGAGAGATCCATAGGACAGAAACTGAACCTGGATGGGCCTCTGGCTGCCTTTGCTGTTTCCGAAATGGTGGAAGAGAATATGTCTAATGCTGCCCGCGTGCATGCAGTGGAACAGGGCAAGGAACTTGCCGGCCGAACCTTGATCGCCTTTGGTGGTGCGGCGCCGCTGCATGCCTGCCGCATGGCCGAGAAACTGAACATGGATCGGGTAATTATTCCCCAAGGTGCGGGTGTCGGTTCCGCCATCGGCTTTCTGGCGGCGCCTGTTTCCTACGAGGTGGTACGTAGCCGTTACACTAAACTGGAGGAATTCGAACCCGCAGCATTGAGCCGGATGTTTGCTGAAATGCATATTGAGGCATTTGACATTGTTAGTGCTGGCGCGCCGGGGGCCGAGCTTGACGAACGACGCATCGCCTATATGCGCTATATTGGTCAGGGGCACGAAATCGTTGTTGATGTACCGGTTCGCGATTTAAAAGAAGCCGATGGCGCGGGATTGAAGGCAGCCTTTGATAAAGCTTACGAGGACTTATTCGGCCGAGTAATTCCGTCTATGCAGGTGGAAATTCTTACATGGGCTCTGTCGATTTCCACAGTGCAGCCGCCGACTGATCTTAGGGAGGAGGTGGCCAGAGGTCCGATTGCCCCGACCACTGTAGAGCAAGAGCTGTTCGATGCCGATCGTACGGATTTTGTAACCGCCCCGGTGTATCAAAGGAATGATTTGGATCCGGGTATGACCTTAGAAGGGCCAGCCTTGATCATGGAGGCGCAGACGACAACCGTGGTTACCGGTCATTTCATGGCAATGATCAATAGCGTGGGACATATTGAACTACGCCGCAAACAGGGAGATAGGGCATGAGAAAAAATTCTGCTCTTTCGGAGATTCAGAACCAGATCATGTGGAACCGTCTGATAGCCATTGTGGAAGAACAGGCGCAAACCCTAATCCGTACTGCCTTTTCTACCTCGGCCCGTGAGGCGGGCGATCTCTCAGCCGGTGTATTCGACACGCAAGGTCGTATGCTAGCCCAAGCGGTGACGGGAACGCCGGGGCATGTCAATGCCATGGCTGCCTCGGTCGGGTTTTTTCTGAACAAATATCCCGCCCATACCATGCGGCCAGGAGATGTCTATGTCACCAATGACCCCTGGATGGGAACCGGTCATTTGCATGATTTCACTATGGTTACACCCACCTTCTATCGCGGAAGGGTGATCGGCCTGTTTGCCTCCACTACCCATGTCGTGGACATTGGCGGCATTGGATTTGGGGCGGATGGCCGACAGGTCTATGACGAGGGACTATATATGCCCATCCTGCCTTTGGCACGGGATGGCAAGATGGATGAGGCCATTTTAGAAATTGTCCGCGCCAATGTGCGTGAACCTGTTCAGGTGGAGGGAGATTTGTATTCCTTAACCGCCTGTAATGACATCGGCTGCCGGCGCTTGGTAGAAATGATGGACGAGTTCGGCCTAACAGATTTAGGCGGACTGGGCGCCTATATGGTTGAACATTCCCACCAGGCCATGCTCGATGAAATCGCTAAATGGCCGAAGGGCACCTATCATAATGCAATGCGTATAGACGGTTATGACAAATCTCTAGATTTGGTCGCAGCTCTTACCATCGCTGAGGACGGCATCTATGTGGATTTCGATGGTACAACAGGGGTTTCTAACTACGGCATCAACGTTCCCATCACTTATACCCAGGCCTATGCCTCGTTCGGTGTTCGGTGTTTGGTCGGGCCCAGCGTGCCGAACAATGCGGGGTCGCTTTCGGCAGTAAAGGTTACCGCGCCTGAGGGCTGCATTTTGAATGCGCCGCATCCCTGTGCAGTGGCTGCGCGTCATATTACGGGACAAATGCTGCCCGATGTAGTCATGGGTGCCTTGCACAAAGCCATTACCGGTAAAGCACCAGCAGAAGGGACATCGTGCCTGTGGAATCCCGCTCTTATGGGCGGACACGGCCTGGTTCCGGACGAAGAATTTGGGGATGCCACCCCATTTGCGGTGAACCTGTTCCACACCGGTGGTGCGGGCGCCCGCCCTCAGAAAGACGGATTGTCGGCTACTGCATTCCCATCCGGCGTGCGAAACACACCAGTTGAGATCAACGAATCCATTGCTCCTATCGTTGTGTGGCGAAAGGAATATCGTACCGATTCCGGTGGCGCGGGAGAGTTTCGGGGCGGCACAGGGCAGGTTATGGAAATCGCGAGCTCTGAAAATGCCCCGTTCGCTATCGCCGCCACGTTCGACAGGGTGCACCATGCTCCGCGCGGCCGGGAAGGGGGGCGAGACGGCTTCACTGGTAAAATTGAGTTGAAGTCCGGTCGACCCATGCGCAACAAGGGCACCCAATCCATCCCTGGTGGTGACAGATTGCATCTTGAAATGCCAGGCGGCGGAGGATACGGCGACCCAAAAAAACGAGACCCACTGCGTGTAGCAATTGATGTTCGTGACGGCATGGTTTCCTCTGAGGCGGCGCGAAAACACTATGGCGTTGCTCTGGACGAACAGGGGGCAGTTGATGTGGACGCTACCCAGCAATTGCGGTCAAAATAAAAGGAGTTGCGCATGGTTCAAGAGGGTCAGAGGGCTCCAACCTTTGCGATGCCGGTCGGCGGTGGAGGTAAGGTGGCGCTTAAGGATCTTAAGGGCAAAAAGGTTGTATTATTCTTTTATCCCAAGGACGACACTCCAGGTTGTACCGCCGAGGCCAATGATTTTACGAAACTCAAACGAAAATTTTCAGCCAATGGAATTGCCGTAATTGGTGTTTCCAAAGATACTGCGGCCAAGCACGAAAAATTTTCTGACAAACATAACTTGCGCATCACGCTTGCCTCCGATGCGTCCGGGGTAATTTGTGAAAAATTTGGCGTCTGGGTAGAAAAGATAAATTATGGCCGTAAATATATGGGTATTGAACGCTCCACCTTCCTGATTGATGAAAAAGGCATTGTGGCTAAGATTTGGCGTAAGGTGAATGTGAAGGGCCATGCCGAGGCTGTTTTAGCCACAGCCAAGGAAATTTAACGCTGTCGGGCGAATCTCCTCCACCGCTTGATGCCGGCATCGCCAAGTTCCTCTCCTGGTGGTTTGAACAGCTACGTTTGCCTGACCAGGACCAGGAGATTTTGGAGAATTATTACGAGTCATTTCGTAGATCTTTCGGGCCGCGCATGCGGCGCCTTTATAGCGAGCAGGTACGGGAAGTTGAAGGCATTCTGAAGAAACGACCGGGACTTCGATTGCTTGAGATTGGCTGTGGCCTAGGCACTGAATCTTTATGGTTTGCGCTCAAGGGAGCGCGCGTCACCGGACTGGATGTGCGAAAGGATAGAATAACCGTAGCCCGCGTGCGCCAAAAGGTCGTTGAAGAAATGTTGGACCGATCTTTGGCATGCACCTTCGAGATCGCGTCGGTATTGGATTATTCCGCGGAGCCGTTTGATGTGGTTTGGTTGGAGCAAGCTTTTCATCATCTTGAACCTAGGGCTGATGTGGTGCCTAAACTCGCCAACCTCGTTGTGCCAGGCGGTTATCTCGTGATTTCCGAAGCAAACGCCTTGAACCCGTTTCTGCAGATAGAGCTACTTGTACGCCGAGGACTGCCCCGCGTGACCAAATACAGCTCGCCCGACGGTCAAATTCGTTATTACGGCGTTGAACGTATCACGACCGCTAGTGCTATCCGCAGGGCCTTTTCGGATAAGGGAGTTGCGTTTCGATCCTTGCGCCGATTTAGAGTATTCCCGAACAGGCCGGTTTTTGAACGGTTATCGGGATTGGAAGTGGCATTGGAGCGAAACTGGCTGTCGCCGCTGTTGACCCATTACAATTACGTAGGATCGAAACTGTCCTAAAAGCATACACATTCTACCTAAGTGACTGAGACAGATACATAGATCACCCCTATCTCGTCACCAAAGTCCGGATTAGCGGGCAGGTAAGGTTTCGGCTCGGATATTTCGGCAGTGCCGAAAATACCCTTGTCAATAAGCCCTTCAATTGTCTTTTGGAGTTCTCGTTCGTGGAAAAGGTCATCGCGTTGAGTGAATACTAATGTGCCACCCTTACGGACGGCGCGGGCGAATTCTTGCAAGATGCCTTTAGTCTCGGGCACGTAGGTTAATACGCCAATGCAGGTTAGGGCATCATAAGATCCATCAGCAATTTCGAGGGGGAGGTGTTGAAAATCGGCCTGCCGCAAATTTCGGTAAACACTGGATATTTTTGCTGTTTCCAGGGACTCAGTAGATATATCAAGACCGTCGATGGGTCCCCTAAAACCTGCACCACGTAGGGCTATGCCCGTTAAGCCTGTGCCACAGCCTGCATCCAAAATCACTGAATTTTTGGCGACTGAGGATCGTAACATTCGCGCTGCTTCCTCTGGAGCGCGGTAGTCCCATTCAGCCAAAGTCTTGTTATAGGTTGGAGCCCAACCATCGTAGCTTTTCTCTACATCCGTGCTGGATGTGCTGCCCTGGCGTAGCCAAGCGTGGTCGTCGGCATCAGGCATCTATTCGGCCGCGCCCTTGGCAGTAATTCGGTCCCGTTGACGCTGCAACTGTTCCCATCCGCCGTAACCTGTAAATCCATTTTCGTCAAAATAGAGCACTGGCCCGTCGCAGAAGAACAAATAATTGGTGTCTTCAAGAGCGGTTGTCTCGCCATGTACCATGCCGTTAGGTTCGTAGACGAAGTCGCCCGCCTCCAATATGCCGTCGCGGACCTGAAGCTTACCCGATAAGATATATACATGGGCGCCCGAAAGGTGCTTATGGGCCTTGGCGACGTGGCCCTTCTTCCAACGCAACAAGACTGCCCAACGGCCACTTTCGGGCGCGATCCATAATATCTTCATATAGGCCATACCTGGATGTGTCTCGATCCAATCCATTTTGGACGTACGTGTAATTGTATCCATAAGATCACTGTTGACGGGGCTGATATCTTGCGGCAGTGGCATTTTTCATCCCTTTCCTGGGCAAAAATTTCCTTCCGATAGTAGACTAGTGTCGATGAGAACAGAATTGTAATCAGGAGGCGGTTATTTGATCGAGTTTTTTGACGAGGCGAGAATCACTACGCTTTTGGATATGGCTGATCTGATTGAAGCGGAAGAGGCGGCCCTGGCTGCCTTTTCACGCGGTGAAGTCGCACAACCTGAACGGACTGTTATGAACGTGAACCGAGCCGGCGGTTTCTTTCTGACCATGCCGGCCGTGGCAGATGCTATGGGTGTCAAAACAGTGACGCTTTTTCCCGGTAATGCAGAACTAGGTTTGCACACGCATCATGCCCTAATCACCTTATTCAACCCGGATACCGGCGCGCCGCTAGCCGTGATGGACGGCCGTCTAATCACTGAAATGCGTACAGCCGCTGTTTCCGCCGTGGCGACCCGCCGATTGGCGGATACTGATGCCCATGTGCTAGCAATTTTGGGTAGTGGGGTACAGGCGAGAAGTCATCTGCAAGCCATGCGCCTAGTTCGGGATATCGACGAGGTGCG
>CAZDQC010000065.1:0-17527 GCA_964507245.1 uncultured Rhodospirillaceae bacterium | reverse complement strand
TAAAGTTTCGAAAATTCTAAATTCATTGCGTATCCCAATTGAGACCGCTTTGACTAAACCGGATTCCTGGACCGCTAGTATCGGCAAAATCGAATTCTGGCATAGTGTTAAAAATTAAAGAAAATAGTAGTAACATTGGCGATCTGGCTTTTTTCTAATCATTTTCTTCGTAAACGGGATTTTAGACTTGTTTTTTTTATCGATCTACTTTGCAAGTAACGTAGCCGATACCCAACTTGATATTAGCGGTCACCAGCGCCATCTTTCTGTTAATTAGGTAGTCTTTGCCAACAATTCAGGGCATTTGAAATTTATATACTGAAATTAGCGCTACCATTTGGTATCACTTTCGTGAAACGGGGCAGTTGCCTTACTCGTCCCCGTCGACTACGCTTACCCACTGTCATAACGATAAGGGAGGTCATCATGAAAAGACTTACGGCAATACGGTCTGCCGTCGCGGGGGTAATCGCTGGGGCCATGGTCCTCGGTATAGCAGCCGCACCGGTTTCAGCCGAAATGAAAGCGAAGAATTTTAGGGTGGTTGGCACTTGGGGATTTCTCGACCACTGGAAAGAGCGAGAAGGCCCATTTTGGAAAAAACATTTGCCAATGGTATCCGGCGGCAAGCTAACTGCTAACGCAAAATCACAGACGGAACTTGGCCTTTCGGGTTTTGAAATTATGCGCCTACTAAAGCTAGGTGTCTTTGATGCGGTGCACGGCGTCACCACTTACGTTGCACAGGATAGCCCTGCGATCGAGGGAGCTGACTTAGCGGGAGTAATCCAAGATCTCGGCACCTACCGTAAGGCTAATGAGGCCTACCGCAGTATTTTAGAGCGTGAATTTGAGCAAAAATACGGCGCGAAACTTTTAATGATCTATGCTTGGCCTAGCCAACAGTTGTGGTGCAACCTTGGCGACAAGAGCATCAAGAAATATGGCCTGCACCAGCTAAAAGGCAAAAAAATTCGCACCTACAGCACCACGCTTGGTGACTTCATAGAAGGCGTAGGCGGCAGCGCTGTTACCATCGCTTTTGCGGAAGTAGTACCAGCCTTGCAGAAAGGTGTGGCAGACTGCGGCCTGACGGGTACATTGCCAGCCTATAACGCCAAGTGGTGGCAGGTAGTGACGCATAATATCCGTATCCGCCTCGGTTATGCCTCGTCTTTCCTAGCCATGAATTTGAAAGTATGGAACTCATTGGACGGCGCAACTCAAGCTCTTTTCAAAAAAGAACTTAAAGCTTTGGAAGAGGAGATGTGGATTGCCACGGCCGCAAACGACCAGAAAGGCATGGATTGCAATGCATCCGGTCCTTGTGATGGTCCTACCGGCGGTATGGTTCCCATCGAACCAACTGCAGCGGATAAAGCGAAGTTAAAAGAGGTTGTAGAAAACTTCGTCCTGAAACGCTGGGCCAAACGGTGCGGTACTCAGAAGTGCGTTGACGAATGGAATGCAACTATCGGTAAGCTATCCGGTATGAAGGCGTCAATGTAGTCTCTGATAAAAGCTGTATAAGATTGGCGCCGCATTTTTGAGAATGCGGCGCCATTTTCTTAACTAAAAAGCATTCATGAATAAAGATATCTCGGATCTCAGGCCAAGGACTTAGACAATGCTTGCTATGATCCATCAAAAGCTAGAGATAGTGTCCCGTTACGCTGTTTGGGCGGGTGGAGCGGCCCTTATGGCTGCCGCCTTCATGGTTACGGTTGACGTATTGTGTCGGAAATTCATTGGCATCACTATGAGTGGTTCCGACGAATATTCAGGTTATGTCTTCTCGGCAACTACGACATGGGCCTATTCGTTTTGTCTCTTGCACCGATCTAACGTTCGTATAGACGCAGTTTACAGCCTATTGCCCAAACCAGTTGCGGCAACTCTTGATGTAGTAGGCTGCATCTTGCTGCTCTATTACATGTTCATTATGACTTATTACGCAGGAATTTCCTTTACCCAATCATACCAGAATGACTCGGTCTCCATCACTACTCTGGCCACACCGCAGTGGATCCCACAATTGTTTTGGTTCGCAGGTTTAGTATTATTTTTCATTACACTAATATTCGTTTCGCTTTATGCGATCGTGTCTTTGCTGCAGCGAAATTGGGAATTAGTAAACAAAATTGCAGGCGTGCCGAGCATCGCTGATGTAATTGAAGAAGAAACCCAAGGCCAAGATGTCGTCTTGGCGTCAGCCGAAACCTTAGACAGGACGAGATAACCCCATGGCCTTTGGCATTCTAATTGGGCTTCTAGTCCTCGTTCTTTCGGCGGTGCCTGTCGCCGCTGTCCTAGGCATTCTCAGTTTCCTATTAGATGAAATCTCCATGGGAGGCACTCTAACAGCTGCCTTGGCAGAGATTTATTGGGATAAGAGTAAAGAATTCATTCTAGTGGCCGTGCCTATGTTTATCCTCTTAGGCGAAATCATGCTTAGGGCAGGCATCGCTCGCCGAATGTATGGTGCGGTTATACAGTGGCTGTCATGGCTGCCTGGCGGATTAATGCATGCAAACATCGGATCGTGTACAATTTTTGCCGCCTCCTCTGGCTCCAGCGTAGCGACCGCTGCCACAGTGGGCACAGTAGCCTACCCCGAAATCGAAAAAAGGAACTATAATGAAAGTCTATTCCTCGGCTCCCTAGCCGCAGGTGGGACTTTGGGCATCCTAGTCCCACCCTCTATTAATTTGATTATTTATGGTTTGTTAACAGACACTTCAGTTCCAGAGCTGTATTTGGCGGGAATTTTTCCGGGATTGATCCTATCTGGCTTATTCATGTTGGCAATCATAGGAGCTTGCCTTTATCGGCCTTTCTGGGGTGGAACAAAGATCGAAACTACCTGGGGGCAAAGAATTCGATCACTGCCGCATCTGCTACCTCCGATCTTATTGTTTGCTGCAGTGGTGGGTTCTATCTATGGGGGAATTGCGACGCCGACTGAGGCTGCCTCAATCGGCGTTATGATGGCGCTAATCATTGCCGCTTCCTTTAAAACACTGAATTTTCGCATGCTACGTGATGCCTTTGAAGGCACAATGCGAACCACTGCCATGATAATGCTGATTGTATTTGCAGCAATATTTTTGAATTTTGTGCTTGGTTTCATGGGCATTACCCAGGCGATGCTTAATTTCATCGCCGCACTGGGACTAACGCCGGTGCAGACAATATATTTGATTGTGGTGTTTTATCTGCTCTTGGGCATGTTCATGGAAACCTTGTCGATGATGCTAACCACGATCCCGATCGTTTTTCCCATTATCATGAAATTGGGTGTACCAGAATTTTCTGACGTTTGGTTTGGTATTCTAATAACTCTGTTGATGGAGGCAGCCTTAATTACACCACCAATCGGTGTTAACCTCTACGTCGTCCAGGGTATCCGTACTCGAGGTGGAAAATTTAATGATGTGGCGATCGGTGCAATTCCCTTCGTGTTTGCCATGTTAGCAATGATTGTGTTGCTAATCACTTGGCCTAATTTAGCGACCTGGCTGCCGAACTTGGTCTATCACTAGAACCTGACGGGTGCCAGCATGTCTTGGACCATCGGCGTCGACGTGGGCGGGACATTCACGGACTTTCATGTTTACGACGATGATAGCGGCGCCCTACACCTCCACAAGACGCCGTCTACGCCACATAATCCAGCTACAGCCGTTTTGTGCGGCCTCGAAGAATTGTCGAACACCATAGACCTGGATTTATCAACGGTCAGCCGTCTGTCCCACGGCACCACCGTGGCCACTAATGCCATGATTCAACGCAAAGGTGGCAAAGTAGCTCTGCTGGTCACCGAAGGTTTTAGAGATTTACTCGAAATCGGGCGGCAAATCCGGCCGCACATGTTCAGCTTTCAGCAAGACCATCCCGCGCCACTGGTGCCGAGGGAACGGCGTTTGGAGGTGACAGAACGTATCCTCCACGACGGGACAGTTCATGTTGCGTTAGAGGATGCTGCTGTCGACCGCGCCGTAGCGGAGGTTCAGAACAGCGACGCTGATTGCTTGGCAATTTGTTTGATTTTCGGGTTTATCAACCCGGATCATGAACAGCGGCTCCGGAACGCAATCCAAGCCGTTCTGCCTGATCTTAAAATATCTATTTCGTCGGATGTACAGCCAGAGTTCCGCGAATACGAACGCTTGTCGACTACGGTTTTAAACGCCTATTTGCAGCCTGTCGTAGCTGGATACTTAAGTGAGTTCGAAGATCGCCTGGGAGAACTTATGCCCAACGCTATCCTAGGTATCAACCAATCAGCAGGCGGCCTTATGACGCCCGCGAGAGCTCGCCAATTGCCTATTCGGACCGCCCTTTCGGGACCCGCCGCCGGTGTTGTCGGCGCTATTGATTCGGCGCGATCGGCTGGACTGACGGAGGTTATTACCCTTGATATGGGTGGTACGTCAGCAGATGTATGCTTGATCCGTGACTGTGAGGCGGATGTCGCCTACGACCGCTGGATTGAAGGCTTTCCCGTCCGCCTGGCCAGCGTCGATGTTAACGCCGTTGGTGCCGGAGGTGGTTCCATCGCCTGGTTTGAGCGAGACGGATTGATGAAAGTGGGACCCCAAAGCGCCGGCGCCCATCCCGGACCCGCGTGTTATGGCCGAGGTGGGACCGAAGCGACGGTTTCGGACGCTAATTTGGTTTTAGGGCGCCTGTCGCCCGAGGGCTTGTTGGGAGGTGGTATGGCCCTCGACAAGCAGGCCGCGCGAACAGCCCTCGAACCCGCCGCCAAACGGTTGGACATGACCATTGAACGGACAGCACATGGCTTATTGGGGATTGTAGTAGCCAACATGGTGCGCGCAATCCGGGCCATTTCGGTTGAGCGGGGCCACGATCCACGCGAATTTGTCCTCCTCCCCTTTGGGGGTGCTGGCCCCCTTCATGCGGCCGACGTCGCCCGCGCCCTAGGAATTTCAACTATGCTGGTGCCAACAGCACCGGGTATATTATGTGCCCGCGGTCTCGTAGTCTCAGATTTGCGAGAAAGTTTTGTGCTAAGTCGGCTGATGCCATTGACCGACGAAGCCCTGCCGGAAATCCAGGCCAACCAAAATAGTTTGTGCGAGCAAGCAGAAGCCTGGTTCAACCAGGCCGGCATCACTCCACCCAACAGGCAACTGCAGTATAGTCTGGACATGCGTTATGTAGGCCAAAACTACGAGTTACAAGTAGATACGGACGGTGGGGTAAAAAATTTGGCAACGAAATTCTTTGCGGTTCATGAACGCAACTATGGTTACCACAATCCAGATGATCCGGTAGAGATTGTAAACATCCGAATTACCGCTATTGGCAGCTTGCAAGGCCCCAGCGAACAAACACCAGCGGGATTTTCTGAAGAAGGCGTGCCCGAAGAGATGCGACCGGTTTGGTTCGATGGAGATACTCCAATGAATACTCCGATATACAATCGAGCCAAACTTGCCGTGGGACAGAAGCTGGAGGGACCGGCGGTTATTGAACAACTCGACGCCACAACAATATTGGGGCCTAGAGATCGATGCCAGGTGGATGCCGCAGGAAATATTATAGTGGATTTACGCCATGACTAAAGTACCAGACCCCATCACTCTAGAAATTCTGCAGAATAGTCTGCGTTCTATTACAGACGAAACTTATATTGCCCTGACCAAAGCCGCCTATTCCACTAACATCAAGGAGCGAAGGGACCATTCTACAGCCCTCACTGACACCAGCGGCCAACTGGTAGTACAGGCGGAAAACTCCCTACCTATTCATCTTGCGTCCATGTTGGGCATGATGGACCAGTTGTTGGCGAAGTATCGACCTGAAGACATGGCGGAGGGTGACATCTTTGTCGCAAATGACCCTTACGTCGCTGGAGGCACCCACTTGCCCGACGTAAACCTCGCTATGCCATGTTTTGTGGACGGCCGATTGCTCGGATTTCTCTGCAATATAGCCCATCACGCCGATATAGGTGGCATGACCCCCGGAAGCATGGCGGGAGGCATGTCTGAAATTTATCAGGAAGGTCTTCGTATCCCACTTGTCCGTCTGTTCACTGCTGGCGAACTAAACCAAGACATCTTCGACCTGTTGTTACTAAATGTCCGGGTGCCACATGAACGACGTGGAGACTATTTCGCACAAGTCGCATCTTGCAGATTGGGTTCCCGCCGTCTAAATGAACTGGCCCTAAGGTACGGACCGGAAACGCTTACAGCGGCTTTCACGGCAATTATGGATCGAACAGAAAGCCGACTGCGCTCAGGAATTACACAAATTCCTGATGGAACCTACGAATTCACAGATGTCCTCGACAATGATGGTATGGGTACAGAGGATATTCCCATTTCTGTTAGGGTCGATGTGCATGGTGAAGAAATTTCCTTCGATTTCGAGGGTACCGGTCCACAAATGAGGGGTAATTTCAATCTAACATTCAATGCCACACAATCAGCGGTTTACTACGTTTTAAAGGCAATGCTAGATCCAGATCTGCCTAATAACCACGGCCTAATCCGCGCTGTCAAAATTACGGCCCCTTCCGGGACCCTGGTAAATGCCAATCATCCTGCGGCCGTAGCTGGGCGCGCCAATACAACGCAACGTGTCGTCGATGTAATCATCGGCGCCTTGGCCTCAGCTCTACCTGAACAAGCTGTCGGTGCCGCCAACGGCGCAAACGTCACAGCTGTCTTTTATGGCCATGATCCGCGCCATGATCGTCCCTATGTTTACCTCGAGACCCTAGGCGGCGGTTTCGGTGGCCGCTTCACGAAAGACGGCAAGGACGGTGTGCAAGTACACATCACTAATACCTCAAACCTTCCGGTCGAAGCAATTGAGGTGGAATATCCCCTTCTGGTAGAAAGCTACTGCCTGATCGAGGATTCAGGCGGCGCTGGCAAATTTCGAGGCGGCATGGGCATCCGTCGTGTTGTCCGCCCCGTTGGGCATGATTCCGTGTTTTCTGGCATGGGCGAAAGGTTCGTTCATCAACCTTGGGGAATTTTCGGCGGCAAGTCGGGGGCTACCGGTCGTTTTTCCTTACGCGGACCTTCCCGCAATGACGAAACCTTGCCAGATAAACCAAACCACGTCCCCTTTAGCCCAGACCATGCGATCGTGATCGAGACCCCGGGGGCAGGTGGATACGGCCCGCCCACGGAACGGGATAAAACGACCCTGGCAGCCGACTACCGCAGCGGCAAGTTCAGCGGCGCCTACATGGCCGAACATTATGGCTTCAGCCCGGATCAGGAGTGACGACCTCACGAAAATGCGGTGACCAGTATTGGAGTTAGTCGTTTAGAGTGCGTTCTTCCACAATGTTAGTCTTCCGCAGTGGAATATAGGACCAGATGTGGGAGCCTTAGCCGTGCACAAATGCCATAGTCAAAATATCCGCCGGATCCTGACGGAGAAATCAGATACCCATCGGGTTCAATAATCCTGAGCAACGCCTTCAGGAGTCACAAAACCATCTGCAAGATCAGCCTCAATGGCAATGTTTGCCCGACCCGATGACGGACCAAAGCCGCCACCACCAGCTTGGATTAGAGTGATCCTGTCACCGGGGGCTAGTTCGTGGTGTCCCTTTGGATCTACAGTTACGTCATTAATTCGATGTTCACGGGCACCACCATTCTTACCACCCATCAGACCTAACGGCGGAAAATCCGTCCGGTTAGCCATACAGAACACATTCATCAAATGGTCGCTATCATTGCGAATTACCACTTCCTGGCCTAGACCGCCACGATAGGTCCCTGCACCACCTGAATCGGCTATTAGATGCTTGCGTTCGACAGTCGTAGACGTCAGGGTTTCCCATACTTCCACCGGTACCACTGCCATGTTTGAGGGGCCCGGCGTAGTCTCCGCGCCATCGCGGCCATCAAGAGCACCAAAGCCTCCAGAGGCAAAATAAATTGTGGAGACATCATGGCCATCGCGGTGCCGTCCCTGGAAGGTCATCAGATCAAGCATTCCGCAGTCAGCCTGGACCTGACCCGGCACCGCGTCGGCCAGGGCGCCGAACAGTAGCGGCGAAACGAAATGGCCAATCATGTGCCGGGCGCCAGTCGGAGACGGTGGCCGGGCATCCAGAAGACAGCCATCAGGTGCGGTGACTTTTATTGGTACTACGCTGCCCCCGTTGTTCGGCAACTCCGGCACCGTCAAACATTTTATGGAATACAAAACCATGGCCCGCGTATAACAAAACGGCACGTTGATACCTTGGCGGACAGAGGGCGCAGTACCATCGAAATCTACTGATAGGGAATCCCCCATTATTTGGGCTCGACAGGCCAGGGTCAGCGACCCGTCGGTACCTTCGATCTGAATGCTATTTTCATAAATTCCGTCCTTCATCTGTTGGATTCGAGTACGGGCAGCCTGCTCCGATCGGTGGCGAATTTGTTCGGAAAGAGCAGAGAAGTCTTGCAGGCCGTACTCAGCTAAGAACGCCGAAAGCATATCCTCACCTGACTTCGTCGCGGTCACATTAGCCATCAAGTCACCGATAACCTGATCTGGAGCCCGAACATTGGTGCGAATTAGTTCCAAGATGAAGTCTGTCTGCCGCCCGGCATCGAACAGCTTGCAAATCGGCAAACGTAAGCCTTCGTGGTAAATTTCCTGCGCTGCTGCACCGAAACCAAGACCACCAATATCAGGTAGGTGAGTAATAGAAATCACATAGGCAACGATCCGACCTTCTCGGAATACTGGGCGCATGACATTGATGTCGAAGGTATGGCCCGTTCCCAACCATGGGTCGTTGGTAATGATCACATCACCGGGTTGTAGGGTTCCAGCTGGATATTTTCTCAGCATGTGGTTCAAAGTAGCCGGGGCTGTGCCCATGAATACTGGTACGCTGTAAGTTCCTTGGGCCATCAACTCGCCATCAGCGTCCAACAAAGCTACCGTTAAATCGTAACTCTCGCTCACAATGGTGGAAAACGAGGTTTGCACTAGAGTGGTTACTATTTCATCAGAGATCGCCACCAAACGATCCCACATGATGCCGACACTAACAGCGTCTAGGGTCATGGAGCTTTCTCCCGTTCAGCAACAAGGTTACCGTAACGATCGACCTGTGCACGATCACCTGGGCCGATCACCACCGTGGATTCCCGCTCTTCGATCAAGGCAGGTCCCAAAATCACGGTATCGACAGCCAGTTGATATCGATCATAGACGGGTGTTTCAACAAAGCCGGTGTCAAAATAGGCTAGGCGCTGCCCTTTTGTGACTACTTCTCCTACAGCAGTAGGCGGTACAGTGAGCAAAGAAGGTGTCGGCAATGCAGCTTCAACCTTCCACGTGGTAATGACTAACGGCGCATCAAGCAAAGAAGCGCCATACACCGACTTATAAGTTTCCCGAAACAAATCCGGCAAGTTCTCCAGCTCTACTCCTAAGGGCACCTCGACTTCGATTTCGTGACCTTGCCCGTGGTAACGCATGTCAAGACGGCGAAGAATAGTAACCTCACCTTCACCTGCGGCACGACGCAATGGGTCCTGAGCTTCCGCCTCCAACGATTTGAAAGTTTGTTCGAAATCATCCGCGTCGACCTGAGCAACAAAGACCTGACGTGTTCTCGAAACCTCGAACGTCAACGGGCTAGCCAGAAGGCCAAGAGCTGACATAACACCAGCGGCAAAAGGAAAAATAACACGCGGAATACCCAACTTCCTGGCAACGCCCATGGCATGCACGGGTCCGGAGCCGCCGAAGGCGATCATTGTGCTGTTACGGTAGTCAAAGCCTCGTTCCGACGCATGAATACGGAAGGCACGGGCAACGTCCTCATTAATGATCTCATGGATGCCCCAGGCCGCCCGGTCATATGGTAATTCCAAGGGTACGCCCACGGTCCGATTGATCGCCACCGTTGCAGACGCCTTGTCCAGGCTCATCTCACCGCCAAGGAAAAAGTCTGGGTCTAGATATCCCAGACTCAAATTTGCGTCCGTCAAAGTTGCGTGGCTCCCTCCCTGTCCATAACAGGCTGGGCCAGGTTCCGCTCCGGCACTCCGCGGACCAACGGCGATGGCACCCCGAATGTCAGGAGCTGCGATAGAACCGCCACCCGCGCCGATCTCGATCATATCGATCACAGGCGCTTTTATCGGCAGGCCGCTGCCTGCTTTGAAGCCGTGTACTCGAGCAACTTCTTGATGGTATTCCTTGATCGCTCGCCCATCGTGGATCAGCGCGCCCTTCGCCGTAGTCCCACCCATATCAAAAGATAAGACCGGCCCCAGGTCGAGTTCGCGGCCATGAAATGCTGACATTTGAACGCCTGCCGCCGGACCGGACTCAATCACTCGCACGGGAAATCGGCGAGCTGTTTCAGGCGTTAGGGTGCCGCCGCTGGAGGACATCACGAAAAATTGCCCAATAAACCCAGAATTTTTTAGTCCAATTTCCAAACGACCTAAATATTCATCGAACATTGGCTGCGTGTAGGCGTTTATGGTTGTGGTCGAAAACCGGTCAAATTCCCGCCACTCTGGACACACCTCGGAGGAAAGTGAGACGGCAAGACCAGGGAATTCCTCTCTAGCCATCCGCGCCAATGCCTGTTCGTGTGTTGGATTGGCATAGCTGTGCAAAAGACAAATTGATAGGGACTTGATCTGATGTTCTTCCACCAAATGAGCGAGCTCGTTCCTTGCACCATCTAGGTCTAGAGGCAATTCGATCCGGCCGTCGTAATGGCAGCGCTCTGTGACCTCCCCACGCATGCGTCGGGGTACAATGGGATCCGGAAACGCCAGACGAAGATCAAAAACGTCGTATCGTTTCTCCTGACGCATATCCAGGATATCGCGAAACCCCTTGGTGGTCAGCAAGCCCGTGCGGGTGCCCTTCCGTTCGATTACAGAGTTGGTGACCAGGGTGGTGCCATGCACAATCTCGCGTACAACTCCAATATCAACGCCCTCCCGTAAAAGCAGAGCTGCGCTCCCCTCTAACACTGCGCGCGATGGATCGTCCGGCGTTGTCAACTGCTTATGAATAGCCAGCTTGCCGCTCTGTTCATCATAGAGGGCAAAATCCGTAAAGGTGCCGCCGATATCTACGCCTAGGCGGTATGACATCATCTCATATCCGGCAGCACGTCGATTGCGGTTCCGATACCCAATTCCCGAAGCTCGTGCCTAGCGATCTCGTTCTTAGTCATAGTTCGGGGGAATTCGGTGACGAATTCTATATACCTCGGCACCTTGAAGAAGGCTATGCGAGCCTTACACCAATCAACCAATTCCAAGGGTTCAACTTCGGCGGAAACCTGCACATACGCCTTTATGTCCTCTTCGCCTATGTCAGAGGGCACCCCCACTACCGCGCAATCCACTACCGCCTCGTGGGCTGTAATAGCTTTTTCTACTTCGAAGGCGGAGACATTCTCCCCCCGACGGCGGATCCAATGGGCCTCGCGGCCGACAAAGTAAACGTAGCCATCATCATCGAGATACCCCAAATCGCCGCTGTGGTACCAAAGATTTTTCCAGGCAGCCAAGGTTTCTTTAGGCTTGTTAATATATTCCATCATGTAGGTATTAGGAACTTTCGGGCGCAGCAGTAGTTGACCAGTCGTATTAGCAGGAACCGGGTTGTCGTCTTCGTCGACTATCAAAATTTCCGCCCAGCCGTGAGGGCGCCCGCAAGAACCCAGACGCCGGTCAAAGGTGCGTTCGCTACAAATCAGCACGCCTAATTCCGTCATCGAATAGACTTCCATCATAGGTGTGCCAAACCGTTCCTCAAACTCATCGCGAAGATCACGTCGCACTTGCCCAGCGGCGATGCCCACGCCAATCCTAACTTTATGATCTTTATCCGAATTGGACTTGGGAGCACGTAACAGGACTGCCATCATGGTGCCAAGAGGATCAATAATTGTGACACCATATTTTTGGATGGTGTTCCAGTAATTCGAGGCTGAGAACCATTTCTCCATAATCCCAGTCATGCCGTGATATAGCGGTCCAGTGATGGCGAATTGCTGGCCACCAATATGGAAAAAGTGTGAATTTGCAAAATGCACATCATCCTGCCCCGCTTCGGCAATATCGCCATAACGTATGGCGGCGGCAATGTAGTAAAGGTGTGAAACCAGCACTCCCTTAGGCATTGATGTGCTGCCGCCCGTATAAACAATACACATGGGGTCAGCCGCGGCGATATTGACCTCAGGCAGGGTTTCATCACTGCCTAGTAAATCTTCAAATGGTAACGCTCCGTCAACTACAGCGATGTCGCCAAGCACGAAAACGGTTGGCGTGACCGTCAATTCCGGCTCGGCCGCGACAAAGGCAGTTGAAAGTTCTTCATCCACCACAAACAGTTTGGCGTTGGTATCATTCAGGCTGTAGCACAGGTCATCCTTGACTAGCGAAACGTTCAAGGCGGCATAAATTGCGCCAATTTTTGCACAAGCAAACCAGATCACCGCCTGTTCAACTGAGTTGTACATTAAAGTGGCGACCACATCACCTTTACCAATGCCATGTTCAATCAACCGGTTTGCGACCTTGTTGGATTGGACGTGGGCCTGCCCATAGCTCAATGTCACGTCCCGGCAAATGAGGAACGGTTTGTCTCCCAGTGCTGATCGCAAAATGATTAGGTCACGCAGGGTTTCAGCATGGGGTGTACGTCCCATGATATCAATCATACTTTATCCTTCTTTAATCGAAATACCCGGCAAGGCCCACTGCACCGGACCGCTTCAAGGAGTCTATCGCTTGAGCCGGCAGGGACAAGACCCGCGCCAGTACGTTATCGTCTTCATCACCCAAAATGGGTGCAGCCTTATGAACCTTCGGGCGCTGGCCGTTGACACGCCAAGGGGCGGCCACTAACTCCTCATTTCCCGTCACAGCATGCTTGGATGAGACCCAGCCATAGCCATCTGCAAACACTGGCGCACCATCCGTATCTTCCAGTTCCAAAAGGTCTGACCAGTAACCACCATGTCTCCTGCAAAGGGTTTCGATCTCAGCGCGGCTGGCGCCCGCCAAGGCCCTTTGCAAGGCAGGTCCATCCGCATAAACCGATATCGGAAAACTGACCGCTACATAACTGCCATCATCAGCCATTAAAATAACACTGGCAGTCTCCACCTCTGGCATGGGTGTTCCCGACAGGGTCGCCGCTGCCTCGATCTGCGATACATCAAAAGTACGACCTCGACCGTCACCATGGGTGGCCAGAACGCCCGCCAGCACACCCATGGCGCCAAATGCCGCTGCATTCGGGTCCGACAGCGAAAAAGTCGGCGAACCAATAAACTCATCACCATTTCGCACCAAATCTTCGGCGCCGCCTAAGGCGCTCAGTACAAGACCGTAGGAACGTAAGGTTTCCACACTAGAACCCCGGCCGGGCCCACTCATAGACATTTGCACCAAAGCCGGGTTCGCCTTGATAAGTGCAGCGCCATCTAAGCCCAGACGGTCCATAGTTCCCACAGTAAAATTCTCGATCAGCATGTCGGATTCCGACGCAAGACGCAGGGCCACATCAAGTCCCTTGGGATGTTTTAGGTCCAAGGTTAAGCCGGATTTGTTGCGGTTGAGGCTGTGAAAATATAGCGAAGACTCGACGCGAGTTTTCTCATCCATCTTCTTGCTCAGATGTTCTAGTCCCCGTGTGCGGTACAAATCAAAACGTTTCGGCGCCTCCACCTTAATCACATCTGCACCGAGATCGGCAAGGATCTGGCCGATCATGGGACCAGACCAAACCCAGCACAATTCCATACAACGAAGACCCGCCAAGGGCTGATCCGCTGATGTCACACTCGTCCCCGATCTTGCTTGTACCGTTTTTACGGTGTCATGCTCATATATCTGGAACGGCATTTCCGGCACGCCATCGACGATAAATTGTTCGCGGAAAACACCTCTGCTCTCAGCTTCTGCTTGGGTATACACAGGTGCAATGACAGCGCTTTTGTTCAGACCTCTATGTAACAATTCGTCCCGGGTGAATGCCGCCAGGGTTTGTTCTAGCAGCTCATCCGCCCGAGCACTGTTTCGAGCCAGGACAAAGGGATCCAGATATGCCTTCTCCCTTGCCCAAGATGGATTGCCGATAGCCTGGCGTATATTTTCCCAGTCCCGCCGCGACCGACCTAACAATGCCACATAGCCGTCCTTGCAGGGATAAAAGCCCATCGGGAATATGCCGCCATGATCGATGCACAAGCGGCCATTGCGCCGCCAGGTACGCGCCATTTCTTCCCGCCCACCAGAATTCTGCAAAGAAAAAACCCGCGCCACATCTGCCGCCGAAACATCGTATACGATCTTTTTCTTTGCGCCGTTCCGCCGGCGCCATGCCTCAGCCAAAGCCAAAATCACGCCGTACATGCCGCACCATTTCTCTGGCATGTCCGCTGGCAATGGAATGCCGGGGCCATCCCTATGTCCAATTACAGATGCAGCTCCAGATACGGCACTGGCAAGAATGCCACTGCCTGGAAATCCCACCTGAAAATCCCACAAACGGATCACACAGTCAGCGTTGACCGCTTCATCATTGGCGACAATGGCGATATCCATAGCTGCAGCACAATCGGAGACTTGCCCTCCTAAGCTAGCAAGCCAATGCCGTGCATAGCGAACCGATCGGTTCCCTTCAGACAAGCCAATCCGCGCCGCAGTCCTCAGAGGCACCCGCCGTGTCAACTCTAGCCTATTCATAAGCTCGCAATCGGTAATGGGACCGGACCATCCTCGCGCGACGGCAGGGCCGCTACAGCAGTACCTCCAGCAGACAAGGTGTCGACTTGATTGCGCGCCTCAACTGTCAAGTCGATCAAATTAACACCTTGTTTTTTTCGCTTGGCAGTAACCAGGCCACGCCACCAGATGGTGTCACCCACCATGTTCGGTTTACGCACGTCAACGTACAACTTATGCAAAAAACCATGATCGCCGATCCAGTTAGTTAGCATGTGCTGCGCCCAGGCGATCCGCTGGGGTCCCACGTCATACGCACCACCCATGCCAACATCTACTCCCGTGGATGTCTCTAGATGGCCCCGCCCGGCTGAATCCTTTGCACCAGTTTCTTCGTTGATATGGTAATCGTCGTGACGACGTCGATAACGGACTGCATCGCCATGAACGCCGCCGTAATGCAAAGCTCCCTGAGCCGCCGAATACCATCCGATGATGTCCGTAATCGTCAACGGCCCCTTGATTACCTGCGGGACTGCGTCGCCAACCTTGACGTCTTCCCAATATAAGGGCGCCGACCCCTGCCGTGGTTCGGAAAGAATTTGAGCCTCAATATCCGCTAATTCCGACGGCTGATATCGATGGGAAACGTGCCTATCGGAAGCCTCACTATCTGGTTTCCGGTTACCATCGCCTCGCGGTGTTCTAGCGCATTTCCCCACCGCAAAGGCAGCAAGCTCGCCGTGCTGGTTACGGTATTCTAGTTCGCCAGTCTGAAGCGCCCATTTGCCAAATCGGCGACCGGATTTCACCTCCTGTTTCGTCAGCCTCGCATCCACCTTAAAGCTGTCGTTAACACGGATGTGGTCAAACCAAGTCCATTCTGTACCGGCGTAAATCCATTGCACGCCAGCCAACTTAGGCGCAACGATAGTTGAATCAACCGCATACAAGATACAGGGTGGTGCCACGATACTGCCCGCCGGCGACTTTGCGGCGTAATCGGCATCAAACCATAGGGGATTGTTATCTCCAATTCCCCAAGCGAAGTGGCGGATGGCATCCTCGGTCGCCGTTTCTATCCATTGCATGCGATCCCGCCGTAGGGGCACACCGAGCAATTCGGCCGCCGCCGCCAGGGTTTCGTCGTTGATTTGCCCCCAAGTCAATGTGAATCCAATTTATCTTTGCACGTGTGGCATGACTTCCTTTGAAAACAGACGCAGCATGTTCAGGCATTGCTCCACGCCATAGTAAGGCGGGTAGTGCAGCATCAGGGAATTGATGCCAATAGACCGCAACTCCTCGATCTTATTAATTACTGTGTTTGGGGATCCATGAACAATTGTGGTCTTGACGAGGTTGTCATAGGCGAATTCAGATTCGCTGTCCTTTTCTGTTACATCGCCAAGGTATCCGGCAGTATCACCGGAGAGGAAGGTCTTCATGTGGTATGTGATCGCCGCTTCCGATTCTTCCTTGGCCTGGGCATCTGTCGGGGCCACATACACCATCCGGACCACATCGAACTGTCCAAAACAAGGGTTTCGGTTCAGAGGCGCTGGTGCGTCAGCCATATGCTTCTTGTACCATGCGATATTGTTCGCAAGTACTTCGATGGATGGCAGGGATCCCTGCATCAGTCCGAAGCCCTTTTGAGCCGCCAGTTTAATAGAGTTCTCGGTCCCGGCACCCATATAAAAAGGCGGATGGGGTTGTTGTACAGGTTGAGGAAATATTTCGTAACCTTCGTCCATCTTATATTTGAAGTACTGGCCGTCAGCATTCATCCTCTTTTCATGGAAACCTTTTAGAATAAGGTCAATCGCCTCCGCCTGGCGTTCCCGGCGGCTATCGAAGTCGATGCCCAGTCCTTCGAATTCATAGGGCCGATAGCCGGAACCAAGACCAAGCTGGAAGCGCCCATTGCTGAGAATATCGACGAAGGCAGCGTTCTCAACGATCCGCATGGGCTGGTGCAAAGGCACCACCATCACAGCGGCACCCAGCTTTATGCGCGTCGTCTTCGCCGCCAGGTAGCTCAAATAGCTGAACGGATCAGGTAGAATACCATAGCGATTGGAAAAATGATGTTCGGCTATCCATATACTGTCAAAACCTAACTCCTCCGCCTCGATAATCTCGTTGGTTACCCGTTGATGGATTGCATGATGGGGATATTTTTCTGTTTCTGGATCAGGATGGGAGGTAAACAGGATGCCAAATTCCATAGCGGCGTTTCCTTTACATGGTGTGATTTCTGCAACAACGGCTATGGGGAGTTTTCACGAACCGGCTGATTTTTGTCAATGCACAACTTTATTGCCTATTGACAACGTTATCCCCAAACTTCGGATGCCACCTCAACAACAAGGTTTAGCTTGGCCCTCTGATCATCAACAGTGATCTTGTTGCCGTGATGGGTGGAAGAAAATCCACATTGGGGGCTGAGACACAAGCGGCTCAGATCCACAAATTGCGCAGCTTCTTCAATCCGACGCTTCAGAGTATCCTTCGCTTCGAGTTCCGCAGTCTTCGTTGTAACAAGACCCAAAACGACGAACTTATCGTCTGGGACAAAGCGCAAAGGCTCGAAACCGCCAGCCCGGTCGCTGTCATATTCCATAAACAGCGCCTTGACATTAACCGTGTTGAATATCCGCTCTGCTACCGGTTCATAACCGCCCTGTGCGGCCCAGGTGCTTTGAAAATTGCCTCTGCACATATGCATGGCGGTAGTGACACTGTCCGGCAGATCACGGATCGCGTCGTTTAGGGCATTCGCATATATCAATGCCAGCTCATCGGCG
>CAZDQC010000064.1:0-17659 GCA_964507245.1 uncultured Rhodospirillaceae bacterium | reverse complement strand
GGACAGATCTACCTCGACGGTATGTCCATCAATAACGTGCCACCGCACAAACGCGAAATTGGCATGGTTTTCCAAAACTATGCCCTTTTTCCGCACATGACTGTGGCCGAAAACCTAGCCTTCCCGCTTAAAGTACGTAAGCTGGTGCAAGCCGAAGTCGAGGACCGAGTGCAGAATGCCCTTGATATGGTGCAGCTCTCCGACTTCGGCGGCCGACGGCCGGCACAACTTTCTGGCGGACAACAGCAGCGCGTCGCAGTGGCACGGGCCTTAGTGTTCGACCCCAAGCTGGTATTGATGGACGAGCCATTGGGTGCGCTCGACAAGCAGTTGCGCGAGCAGATGCAATATGAGATCAAGCACATCCATGAGAAAATCGGCATCACCGTAGTCTACGTGACCCATGACCAATCGGAAGCCCTCACAATGTCGAACCGCATCGCCGTTTTCGATGACGGCATCATCCAGCAGTTGGCCACACCATCAGATCTTTACGAGCGCCCGGAGAACTCCTTTGTTGCCCAATTCATCGGCGAGAACAACAAATTGACCGGCACCGTAATCGAAGAAGCCAACGGCACTTGCACAGTGGCTCTCGAAACCGGCGAACAGGTTAAAGCCAATCCCATCAATATTAGCGGTACTAGCAGCTCAACGATGCTATCGTTACGCCCCGAAAGGGTGTTTTTGAATCCGTGTCAGGGAGAATGCGATACTACGGTATCAGGCCGAGTAGAGGAATTGATCTACCTAGGCGATCACATCCGCACGCGGATGTCAGTCTGCGGCCGGGACGATTTTATCGTCAAGGTCCCGAATGCCATGCGCCAATCCGGTCTGGAACCTGGTCAACAGGTGCCTCTCGGTTGGCGAACCGAGGATTGCCGCGCCCTCGACATGCCGGAGATGGCATGAACCGGGACCTACGGTCCTATTTTTACGAACCTAAAAAAACAAACCAGCAGGGAGATATCCATGAAACGCAACTTTAAACTTTTCGCCGCGACCTTGGTTGCGGCGTCTGTCGTAGTCGCCGGTCCGGCGATGGCGCAGACAGAACTAGTCGTGGTCTCTTGGGGCGGCGCCTATACCGCGAGCCAGCAGAAAGCCTACCACGACCCGTATATGAAGAAGAACCCGGGCATCAAGATCATCAATGATGATTCGGCGCCGGAAGCGGTCGCCAAGCTGAGAGCGATGAACGAGGTCAAGAATGTGACCTGGGATCTGGTCGACGCCGTTGCCTCGGACGCCATGCGGCTCTGTGACGAAGGCTTGGCTGAACCAATCAACGCTGACAAGGATCTAGCACCAGCGCCGGACGGCACTCCGGCATCTAAGGATTTTGGCGACCTTCTGGTGTCAGAATGCTTCATTCCACAAATTGTGTACTCGACCACATTCGGCTATCGAAAAGACCTAGTAAAGGTCAAGCCGACCAGTGTTTGCGATGTTTTCGATCTTGGCAAGATTCCGGGCAAGCGCTCACTTGAGAAAAAGCCGATCAACAACTTCGAATGGGCTTTGCTGTGCGACGGCGTTGCCCCCGACAAGGTCTACGACGTGCTTGGCGCCAAAGGCGGCGTGGAACGTGCCCTGAAGAAACTCGCCACCATCAAGGGCCATGTGATCTGGTGGACAAAGGGCGCCCAGACGCCACAGCTCCTGGCGGACGGTGAAGTGGTCATTGGCTCAACCTATAACGGCCGTCTATTTTCGCTAATCGAGGAGGAAAAGCAGAATGTCGGGATGTTGTGGGACTGGCAGGTCTTCGACCTTGATGGCTGGATTATTCCAAAAGGCACCAAGAACCTAGCGGCAGTGAAAAAGTTTGTCCGCTTTGCAACCGACACCCAGCGGCTCGCCGACCAGGCCAAGTTCATCTCGTACGGCCCGGCCCGCAAATCCTCAGCACCACTGGTTTCCAAACACGCCACGCTCGGGATCGATATGAAGCCGCACATGCCAACTGATCCCAACAATGCCAAGACCACGCTGTTGTACAACTATGAGTTCTGGGCCGATCACCAGGACGATTTCACGCAACGTTTCCAGGCTTGGCTCGCCAAATAAGGGAAGTACAGTATCCGGGGTGGTCAGAATCCACCCCGGATGCATTGTGAACTGCAGTCCTTAGTTATGATGGCGGGTGCCGCCCAACAAGAAGAAGGCATCTTTACCGCGGATGGTACGCCACTCCGCGTAAGCTTGGCGCGCGCCCTAAGACGGCAGAAAATTCGCGCGCTGTTGTTGGTCGCGCCATTATTACTCTTCATTTCCATCACCTTTCTTATCCCGATCGGCGACATGCTCTTCCGCTCGGTGGAAAACAACATCGTCGCCGAGGTTCTGCCCCATAGCACCAAGCTTCTTGCGAGTTGGGATCCCGCCTTGGGCCAGCTGCCCTCGGAGGAAGTCTACGCCGCTATGGTCAAAGATCTAAAGGAAGGCCGAAAGAACCGCACCATCACACGAGCCGGTCAACGCCTAAACTACGAATCGTCCGGGATGTCGAGTTTGTTTCGATCATCCGGTAGGAAGGCAAAGCGCTTCAAGGCACCCCCATACAAAGAGGCCCTGATCAAGGCCAAGAAGGAATGGGGTGAGATTGAGACCTGGAAGCTGATTAAGCAGTTCTCGCCCACCTATACGGATGGATACCTGTTGGCCGCCGTCGACGCTAAACGCCAATTCGACGGGGCTGTTGCGCAAGTTAGTGAAAGTAGGCGCATTTATCTACCGTTGTTCGTCAGAACCTTGCGACTTAGCCTCATCATTACCTTGTTGACGCTGCTGTTTGGCTTTCCGGTCGCTTATCTCATGGCAACCCTGCCGACTAAGGCATCCAACGTGCTGCTTATATTTGTGTTGTTGCCATTCTGGACATCGCTGTTGGTGCGTACGACGGCCTGGATCGCGCTGCTTCAACAACAGGGGGTCATAAACGAGTTTCTGGTCGTGGTCGGCCTGGTTGGCACCGAAAACCGGCCACAAATGATCCACAACGAATTCGGTACCATCGTCGCAATGACGCACATACTATTACCTTTCATGGTACTGCCATTGTTCAGCGTCATGAAAACAATTCCTGGCAGCTACGTCCGGGCCGCAGTGTCACTGGGCGCTCACCCCTGGGTCGCATTCTGGAAGGTATATTTTCCCAATACGGTACCAGGTATCGGCGCTGGGGCAATTCTGGTCTTTATTCTAGCGATCGGCTATTACATAACGCCGGAACTGGTTGGGGGAACGACAGGCACCTTCATTTCCAACCGCATCGCCCACCACATTTCGTCATCCCTGAACTGGGGTCTCGCAGCGTCACTGGGCATAATCCTGCTTGCTGTCGTGATCGCTTTATTTTTAATTTACGATAAGATCGTTGGCATTGATAACATGAAGCTCGGCTGAGATGGCTGCGCCGCTACCCCCATACCTATCTGCAACCGAGCGGGTCTGGCATTATGTTTTCCGCGTTATCTGCGGCCTGATCTTCTTCTTCTTGGTCTTCCCACTTGTTGTGGTGGTGCCCCTATCGTTCAACGCGGTCCCGTTCTTCACCTTCACCAAGGAGATGTTAGCGCTTGATCCGTCCGGCTACTCGCTAAAATGGTACGAGGATTTTTTCACCAGCTTGAACTGGCGGGGCGCGGTCCAGAACAGCATAATCATTGCCTTCTGCGCGACTCTTTTGTCGACAACCCTGGGTACCCTGGCCGCACTTGGCCTGTCGCGGCCGAATGTACCGGCGAAGACGCTGCTGATGAGCATCTTGATTTCTCCGATGATCGTGCCTCTTATCATTTCAGCTGCCGGGATGTTTTTCTTTTATTCTCGCATCGGCCTACAGGGCACTCATCTCGGCGTCATTCTAGCCCACGCGGCATTGGGCACACCGTTCGTAGTCATAACCGTCACCGCAACCCTGGTTGGCTTTGACAACAGTTTAATCCGTGCCGCCGCTAGTCTTGGCGCCACACCACCAACCATTTTTTTCAAGGTGATTGTGCCACTGATCCTACCTGGCGTGATTTCGGGTGCTCTGTTTGCCTTTATCACATCATTCGACGAAGTGGTGGTGGTGCTGTTCGTGGGCAGCTTCAAGCAGCGCACGATCCCCTGGCAGATGTTCTCAGGCATCCGTGAGCACATCAGCCCGACGATCCTTGCAGTCGCAACGATCCTTACGCTGGTTTCGGTTGCCCTGCTGATTTCCGTAGAAATGCTACGCCGGCGCGGCGAACGCCTGCGGGGAATAACGTCCAGCTAAACTGCCGTAGGTCCACCAGACAACATAGAAATTTCCCGACGCCGATAAGGCTACTGCGGCTGCGTAGGACGCCCGATTTTCGGTGCCGCTGCGCTAGTGCCAGTCACGACTGTGTAAGCTCCTCCTAAAGTAGAATTACTGCGCATCCCGCCACGGCGCGCATATTAGTAGGTTGCCCGCCCGCCTGAGAGGTCGAATACTCCTCCAGTGGAAAAGCTGCAATCCTCTGAAGCCAACCAGGCCACCAGCGCGGCCGCTTCTTTGGTTTGGCCAAGACGGCCCATAGGAATACGCGAGAGCATATAGTCCACATGTTCCTGGGTAATTTGGTCGAAGATGGAGGTGCGGATCGCCGCCGGCGTGACGCAGTTGATCAAAACACCCGCCTCTGCTGTTTCTTTTGCGAGAGATTTGGTCAGACCAATGACGCCGGCCTTGGCGGCGGAATAGGCACAGGCGTTGGGGTTGCCTTCCTTACCCGCGATGGAAGCAATGTTGACGATGCGGCCGTATCCCTGGTCCATCATGTGGGAAATGACGCTCTGGCAGCAGACAAACACAGCGTCCAGATCCAGGTTCACCACCGACCGCCATTCTTCATAACTGTATTCCCAGCTTTTTTTCGCTGGTCCAGCGATTCCGGCGTTACAGATAAGTATGTCAATCTTGCCCATAGCGGCCACGGCATTGTCACGCCCAGCGGCCACCTGTTCCGGGTCAGTTACATCGAAGCAGGCGCCCAGCAGTCTATCGCCTACGTCATGGGTCCCTTGCATGGTATCCAAATTTTTCTGGCTGATATCCCACATGGTAACCCGCGCACCTGAGGCAAGAAACCTTTCGCTGATGGCCCGGCCGATGCCGTCGGCGCCACCGGTCACAATCGCGGCACGCCCTTCTAGATCAATTTTATTCATTTTCTCGCTCCTAACTCTTATCCCTGATAAAAGGAAAAATCCTGGTAAAATCGGCGCCCGGTTCAGCGCGCGTAAAACCTTGCCAGATAGGTAGCAAGGCCGTGGCGATCGTGTCCGATGTACCTGCACCAGTAACATTATCCACATACAGAGAGATGTCTTTCAGATAGAGGGTGTTGAGAAATTCCGCGTCATAGGTTTCCGACATCACACGTTTGGGAAATTTATCCGAGGTCGCCGTGTTCTGCCCGGAGGAAGCATTCAATACATCCAGCATAGTGGACATCTCCAGCCCCTGGGTCAGACCGAAAGAAATTGCCTCGGACGTGGCAGTTAGCGCCAAGCCAGACAGATAATTGTTCAATAATTTCATCGCCTGGGCCTGTCCCGGTTCTGTTCCCACATGAAACAGATTTTCTGACATGGCGTTTAGAACATAACTTAGAGCTTCAAAATCTTCCCTGGGGCCAGCGAACATTAATGCTATGGTGGCCGCTGCCGCGCCCGCAATACCACCTGATACGGGTGCATCCATGTAAGCCAATTCAGAATTCGCCAATCTTCCGTGAACTTTCTTGGCAGCCGCAACGCCGATAGTGGAGGTATCGACGATTGTGGTGACAGTGCGCCGATTGGTCTCGATAATTTCCTCCGCCACTGCGGCGGATACGTCGCCATTGGGCAGGCTGAGGATAACGACCTCCGCTGCCGCGGCCACAGCGCCGACCGACGTCCCAATTTTAGCGTCTTTCGGCGCCCGTTCCTTAGTCCCCGCTACATCGTAGCAAATCAACTCAAAACCGGCCTTGGCCACATTTTCAGCCATGCGGCTGCCCATGGCACCCAGGCCTATAAAGCCAACGGTAGGACGAAATTCCGCTGCCACGCCTAGTCACCACCCTGCTGCTCATCCAAGATACGCCGCCCTATGCGGAAAGCTTCCACCCCCGCCGGCATGCCGCAATAAATCGCGACTTGCTCAAGGGTGGCGCGAATTTCGTCTGTGCTGCAGCCATTATTTAGAGCGGCCCGAAAATGCAACTCGAACTCATGGCTTCGGCCGAGAGCCGACAGCATGGCCAGATTAATCAGAGATCGGGTCTTTTTCTCTAACGTATCATCGCCCCAAATTCCTCCCCATGCGAATTCGGTCACCATTTCCTGAAAATGGCTGTTGAAATCGTCCACGTTATTGATATTTCGGTTTACGTATTCTTCGCCCAGAACTTCCTTTCGAATGCTCAAGCCTTTGTCATAAAGCGCCTTGTCCATATCTCGCTCCCTACCAAAAAAAATCGCAGCATAATACGCTCGGAGCATTTGATCTGGCCAGGGCTCTGGCCCATTCTATAGATGGAAAAAAAATTTAATTGGGAGGTGATCATGGGGCGCGTATCTGGGAAAGTGGCTTTGGTGACCGGGGGCGCCTCCGGCATAGGGCAGGCGACTAGCGAATTACTCGCCGAAGAAGGCGCGGCAGTAGTTCTAACGGATCTACAAGACAGCCTGGGTGAGGAAGTTGCCGCAGGTATTAGAGAAAAGGAAGGCCAGGCAACCTACCATCATCACGATGTCACGGATGAAGCGGCCTGGAAAAATGTCATAGGCCAGGTCCTGGTTGAACATGGCCAAGTGGACATCCTTTTCAACAACGCCGGCGTTGGCGGCGGGGGCGTGCCAGTCGACGAAATGACCTTGGAATATTGGCGACAGACTATGTCGGTAAACCTAGACGGCGTATTCCTAGGTATAAAGCACGGTGTGCGCGTTATGACCGAAAACGGAGGCGTCATAATTAATACATCATCGATTTTGGGCGTTGTCGGACTGCCTAATACTGCTGCGTATACTGCCTCCAAGGGTGGAGTGCGATTATTGACCAAGGCTGTAGCCATGGAGTGTGCCGCGCGGGGTTTAAACATCCGGGTCTGCTCTGTGCATCCCGGCTTTATTGACACCCCAATGGTGGGCGGTGCAATACAGCGCGGCGGGCCAGAACGGCGGGAGGCGATCCTAAAATCCCAACCCACTGGCCAGATGGGCGAACCACGTGACATTGCCGAAGGCGTCCTGTACCTGGCTTCGGATAGCGCCAAATTTGTCTCGGGAAGTGAATTAGTGATCGATGGTGGGTATCTAGCCCGTTAGAAGACGAAGGAGAAAAGATTGTGAGCGACCCTGAAACCTACGAAGTCTTCGCCATTCGTTACGGCACAGTAACCAGCCGGATGCGCCGGGACAATTTCATTATAACTCCCAGCCATCCTATAGATTTGCACGACAGCGAAATGCCCTTGGACTATTTTGTCTGGGCCGTCCGAAATGAAAACCGCACCATTGTGGTCGATACGGGTTTCGAACGCACGGAGGGTGACAAGCGCGGTCGCACCATTACTCGCCTGCCCTGCGAGGGGCTGGAGATCATGGGCATTGACGCGGCAAAAGTCGAGGATGTTATCATAACCCACCTGCACTATGACCACGCCGGCACTCTGGATGACTTCCCCGCAGCACGCTTCCATCTGCAGGAAAGCGAAATGAATTACGCAACGGGCAAGCATATGTGCCACGAACCCTTCGGCCATGCCTATGCGCCCGACCATATCTGCACCATGGTGCGAAGGGTGTTCGATGGCCGCGTGATGTTCCACGATGGCGCTGCGGAAATCGCACCCGGGATCTCGGTACATTGGATTGGCGGTCACACTGCCGGAGTGCAATGTGTTCGGATCTTAACCAAACGCGGCTGGGTGGTTCTGGCCTCCGACGCGTCGCATTTTTATGAAAACATGGAAGGCACGGCGCCATTTCCAATCGTCTACTCGGCCTCCGATATGGTGCAAGGATATGCCACGATGCGCGACCTGGCAGAAAGCGGCAAACATATCATTCCCGGTCACGACCCCCTGGTGATGGAGCGATATCCCATAGCCAAGGATGGCCAGAAGGACGTCATTCGTCTGGATGTAATGCCAAAGGAGTAATCTTCCCATCATTGGGGCATTTTTGCTGCAGCGTACCCATATCAACCAATATCATATGCAGCACACTGCCAAAACTATGAACAATGTCACCCGCGAGGTTACTGGCGGTCTATAATGATTTTATAGCGCCTCTTAACACCAAATAAGGGTATAATGGTGGTCAGTTTACGAAACAAATTTTCCTCTAAATTCCGTCGAGCTTGGCGTAACCATCCCTGGTCTGAGGCGTTTTCATTCCCAGTATGCGTCCTGCGATCAGAGTTCGTAGGACCTGCGCGGTGCCGCCGCCAATCGTGAACATGCGGGCATCGCGCACCATACGCTCCAAGGGGTTATCACGGGAATAGCCGGCCGCACCAAAGACCTGTAGGGCGTCGTTGGTGACCTTAATAGCCATTTCCGAGGTAAACACCTTGGCTTGCGCCGCTGCCAAGGGTTCGGGGAAGCCATTTACCAAATTATCCGCCGCACTATGGATTAGATGGCGAGACGCCGAAAGCTGAATGCTCATATCCGCCAGCATCCATTGCAGACCCTGAAACTCAGCGATAGGACGACCAAACTGCTCGCGCGCCTTAGCATATTCCAGGGCTTTTTCGTACGCCCCTTGGGCCACACCTAGAGCTACCGTGGCGGCGCCGACCCGTTGTGAATTATAGGCATTCATTAGATCCGCGAAACCCTTGCGTAATCCGCGGGGTGGGATGACCAAGCTGGACGGCGGCACAGCCATATCATCAAACATCACCTCGGCCTCGGGAATGCCGCGCAGGCCCATTGTCGGGGCGCGATCGCCGATTACCAGACCGTCGGTCTCGTCGCGAATAGCGATAAAACCACCGATACCCTCTTCTTCGCCATTCTCGTCAAAAACCCGGGCAAAAATCAGATGCAGGCGGGAAACCCCACCCCCGGTAATCCAGTGTTTCTTGCCGTTCAGAATATATTGATTGCCTTTTTTTTCGGCGCGGGTGGTCATTTCCGTCGCCGCGCTGCCGGCCTCCGGCTCTGTGATACAGATGGCCGGTTTATCGCCCGACAACACCAAATCAGCAGTGAGGCGTTTCTGTTCTTCTGTACCATACGCCATGATGGTGCTGATGGCCCCCATGTTGGCTTCCACCGCGATGCGGCCCGAAACACCGCAAACCTTGGCCATTTCCTCAACCACCAAAGCGGCGTCCAGATAATCGAGTCCACGACCGCCATATTCCGTTGGAATTGTCATACCGAAGAAACCACCATCTTTCAGATCATGAACATTATCCCAGGGATACTGCTCGCTGCGGTCCACTTCCTTCGCCCGGGCCGCGATCCGTCCTTGGGCCATTTCTTCAGCGCTTTGGCGCAACGCCTCCCGATCCTTATTAAGCATTTCTGCCTCCTTCCAGTCGTTGCCGTATCCGTTTAAATATCTCGTAGGAATGCACCCGCGCCCCATGATCAAAGATCGACGAGGCTATCATTAGTTCGTCCGCGCCAGTGCGTTCGATAAATTTCGTCAATTTTGGAGAAATACTCTCCTCCGTTCCAACAAAGGCGCAGGATTGCATTGTAGTGACACGCATTTTTTCTGCTGGCGTCCAATAGTCTTCGATATCATCAATGGGTGGTCGGAGACGACCGCGGGTGCCGCGGAATAGATTAACGGACTGCTGCTGTGGCGTCGTGAACAGGTATTTCGCCTCTTCATCTGAATCCGCCGCCACCCCAATTATACCAACCATGGCATAGGGTTTCTTCACTTGCGGTGAAGGTTTGAAATTCTCCCGATAGATTTGTAATGCTTGAAATAGGGCTTCCGGCGCAAAGTGAGAAGCAAAGGCATAGGGCAGCCCCAGAGCTGCCGCCAGTTGTGCCCCAAAGAGGGAGGAACCGAGTATCCATAGGGGCACATTAGTATCGGCACCCGGCACCGCCTCAATAACCTGGCCTTCTTGCACCGGCCCTAGTAGCGCCTGCAACTCCAGCACATCCTGGGGAAAATTCTCCGCTGTCATGGGATTGCGTCGTAAGGCACGCAGCGTCAATTGATCGGTACCCGGTGCCCGCCCCAGGCCAAGGTCGATGCGACCAGGATACAGCGAGGCAAGGGTGCCAAACTGTTCGGCGATTACCAGTGGCGAGTGGTTTGGCAGCATGACGCCTCCGGATCCGACCCGGATCGTCTTCGTGCCCTCGGCCACATAACCGATCGCAACAGAAGTGGCAGCAGAGGCAATGCCTACCATGTTGTGATGTTCCGCGAGCCAAAATCGCTCGTAACCAAAAGACTCTGCATGCTGGGCCAAATTTCTGGAATTGCGCAAAGCATCGCCGGGATTGCTCCCTTCGCGAACAGGCGCAAGGTCGAGTACGGAAAATTTTGTCATGAACGTCGATTGCCCTCGGTCAGGAACCGCCACTGCTATTTTGCCCTTCCAAGCCGACCGACCTTCCATAGGCTAGGACCTTGCGCGCAAGAGCGCCATTCAATTTCAACAGATTTCCATCGGATTGCCAATCGTCCCGGTAGGCAAGGGGGAAGTGAGGGCCTTGTCATCGGCGCTTTGATCGCGTTAGGCAATTAGTGATTTACACCAGCTAAGCATGATAGATCACACTGGTTAATAGTCGTAATAAATAGTCCATGATTTTGAAGTTTTATCATGTTGCCCCGATTCATGACTTAGGCTTTGTTTCCCGCGAACGGCATGGGTTTAGCATGGGCGTCCAAGGGCCAGCGGGCCCGCGCCGGCACATCCAACGGGTCGGTCAAACCCGCACGCAGCCGCTCTACCCCAGCCCAGGCGATCATAGCGCCGTTGTCGGTACATAATGCCGGTGGTGGCGCGACCAACTGTAAACCTACGTCCCCACACAGCTTGTCCAAACGTTGCCGCAAATGCTTGTTCGCGGCAACACCGCCGGCGATCACCAAACGGTCAAGGTCGGGATATTTTCGCCGTGCCATGGTGACCGCATTATAGGTCCGATCAACGATCACATCGCCCACCGTCTTCTGAAAACTGGCCGCGACGTCAGCAACTGCAAGGCTGGCGTCCACTTCCAATATCCGGCGCAGGGCAGTCTTAAGGCCGGAAAAGGAAAAATCACACCCTTCCCGCCCGACCATGGGGCGTGGCAGGCGAATCGCTTCGTCATCGCCATTTTCGGCTGCTACCTGAATGGCTGGTCCACCAGGAAAGGGCAGGCCAAGCATTTTGCCCGCCTTGTCGAATGCTTCGCCCACGGCATCATCGATTGTGGTGCCCAGCCGACTGTAGTTTCCCAACCCTTCAATCAACAATAACTGGCAATGACCGCCGGACACCAGTAGTAGCAAATAGGGAAAAGCAATATCGTCCGTTAACCTGGCCGTTAAGGCATGACCTTCCAGATGATTGATAGCCAGCAGCGGCTTTGCAATAGCGGCCGAAATAGCTTTGCCTGTAACCAGGCCCACCATGACACCGCCGATCAAACCAGGCCCAGCCGTCGCTGCTACGCCATCGAGATCACTGAATTTAAGGCCGGCAACCTCCATAGCGTCGCGAATTAGCCCGTCAATATGTTCCACATGAGCACGAGCAGCGATTTCCGGTACCACGCCACCATAAGGGCGGTGATCTTCTATTTGACTCAGCACAATGTTGGATCGGACACGCCGTTGGTCATCCACAACGGCGGCCGCGGTTTCATCACAGGAAGTTTCTATTCCCAATACGATCATGAGTTGTCACTAAATGCTTGCGTGAAACACTTAGAGGCCTTAGCACCGCGTTTATGAACCCGCAAGATAAACTCAAGGCCAAAATTCGAATTGGGACCCGAGGCTCCCCACTGGCACTGGCCCAAGCGGAGGAAGTCAAATCCCGTCTGTTAACGGCCCATCCTGACCTCGGTGAAAATGACGTGACAATCGTCGTTATCGCTACGACCGGCGACAGGATACAGAACAAATCCCTACGTGAATTAGGTGGCAAGGGCCTATTCACCAAGGAAATAGAGGAAGCCCTACTGGCTGGAAAAATTGATTTGGCGGTTCATTCTATGAAGGATGTACCAACGGAACTGCCCACGGGCTTGCGTATATCCACCTTTTTACCTCGAGAGGATCCCCGCGATGGATTCCTTTCTCCCCTTGCCGGAAGCCTCGAGGAGCTGCCTCAGAACGCTACTGTGGGCTCTTCCTCTCTGCGGCGAGTGGCACAGATCCGCAATACCCGGCCCGACCTGCGGGTAGTAGAATTTCGGGGCAACGTGAATACCCGCATGCGTAAACTTTCTGAAGGCGTCGCGGATGCGACGTTTTTAGCCTGCGCAGGGTTAAATCGCTTGAACATGGCCGATCGAATCACCGCCCCCGTGCCGGTAGAAACGATGCTGCCGGCGGTGGCCCAGGCGGTGATCGGTTGCGAAATTAGGTTAGATGATCTATCTACGGCTGAAATTCTAGCGCCCCTGCACCATGATGAAACCGCCCACTGTGTGGCAGCGGAACGAGCCTTGCTTGCTGCCCTGGATGGTTCCTGCCGCTCGCCCATAGCCGGCCTCGCAACCCTGGCAGGAGAACATTTAAGCCTAAGAGCACAGATCCTGCGGGTTGACGGCAGCGAATGCCTGGACGTGACCCGCCGCGGTCCCATCGTACAAGCAGCCGATATGGGTCGTGATGCTGGTGAGGAGCTACTTGCCCGCGCCGGAGCTAGCTTCTTCCCCAGTGATTGATGAAATGCGCCTCATCCTAACTCGACAACGTTCGGATTCAGAAATTTTGGCCCAGCGCCTAACGGCCCTGGATCATTCCGTACTAATAGAACCAATGTTGACTATTCACCCTTGCCCCGATACCAAACTAGAACTTGACGAGGCGGCGGCAATCCTACTCACTTCCGCTAACGGCGCGCGGGCGCTGGCCTGCCATACTGCGGACCGGCAATTGCCGGTACTTTGCGTCGGCGACGCTACAGCACAAGCAGCACAAGACGCCGGTTTCAAAAATATTTCCTCCGCCAACGGTGATGTCACAGCGCTGGCAGCGTTAACGAGGCAACGTGTAGATCCCAGCGACGGAGCCCTGGTACATGTCGCCGGCAACTCTGTGGCAGGCGATCTGGCGGGGTATCTGACCACCCACGGATACCAGGTGCAACGAGAAATTTTGTACCGGGCGGAGACCGCCCGTCGACTGAGCCAACCGTGTCGGGACGCTCTGCGAAATGGTGATGTGGACGGTGTCTTGTTTTTCTCCCCACGAAGCGCAGCCACATTTGTTAAACTCTTGCAGCAGGAAGAATTGGTGGAGGTATGTCGTGATATTGAGTTGTTCAGCCTGAGCCGAGCTGTCGCAGACGCCGCCGCCGGGGCGCCATGGAAGGGTCAAAATATTGCTGCAAAACCCCGCCAGGATGGACTTTTAGAACTGCTACAAGTTAATAAGAATTAGATGGTTGATGAAACGAATTCGCGCAAGGAGAGGCAATCCAATGTACCGGCCGAAGCGGAATTGACAAAATCGATCGAAAATGACGGCGAATTAAAGGAATTAGAACAGCCTTCTCTTAAACTTAAAGGCGGTCGAGGGGCTCTTTTAGTCTTGATCATACTAGCCGTTGTTATCTTAGGCAGTTATCTTAGTTGGCCAACGGTAAGCGGTCTAATCCTGGAGAAATTACAGACCGAAGCGCCGCAGACCATGGCAGCGATCAAGGAGCTGGACCGTCGTATGGCGCAGTTAGAGGCGGCCAATAAACGCTATAAAACGGCTATCGGCTCCATAAAAGACACCCAAGTCGAAATCTCCAAGCATCTAGACGACCTGGCCAAGGCTATGCCAGGCGCCAAGATTCTGACCAATTTGGGCCAGAAACTTAGCGCTATAGAAGAGACTATTGCGAACCTGGATCAAAAGAGCAGCAGGAACGCTTTTGACATGCTGGCACAAGAGCTACAAAAACTAAAGTCCCGCTACACAGAATTGGCTGACCAACCCGACCGGATCACAAATTCGGGCGTGACGGAAAAGACGGCTGCACTTGCTGCGGCCAATACGCAGTTACATCAGACCATGTCAGCCTTGCAGGCTCGCTTGGAGCTGCTCGAAAGTTCCGTACAACAGGATGCATTGTCGCGGGAAAAATCCGGTTTGGGAAAGAGCCTGGTCGTGGCCGTTGGACAATTGCGGCAAACCGTCCTGTCTGGCCGAAATTATGTAGAATCCCTAGCCACCGTAATCGCCTTGGCCAAAAAGAACGAGAAATTTACCGCAGCCATCTTGATACTCACGCCAACGGCCAAAAAAGGCGTCGCCACCAAGCGAGCCCTGTCGGAGCAGTTCCCCTCAGTTGCCCGCACTGTAATGAATGCAGACAAGAAGGATGGCGACGGATTCCTCCAGCGCACCTGGCAGCGTGTTGGTTCCCTGATCACCATCCGAAGGGTGGGTGAGGTTGATGGTGAAGAGACAGATGCCATATTGGCCAGAGCGGAACGACGGCTGGTAGCGGGGGAGCTGGCTGCAACCATCGAATTGATGGAAAGACTGACAGGGCCGGCCAGTGTGGCGGCCCAGGCCTGGCTAGATCAGGCCAAGACCCGACTGCGCGCTGAACATGCTTTGGCGGACCTGCAGAGACAAGTCATTACTGGCCTGGCAGACGGCTGATGCTGCGCGCAGTTTTGGTATTTTTTATCCTTGCCACATTGGGCGTGGCAGGGGCCTGGTTGGCTGACCATCCTGGCATGATTTCCATGCAGTGGGGCGGCCGGCAATTCGAAACTTCGACCGCCGTGGCAGCAACAGGCCTTGCGGTCCTTTTAGTGCTGGCCGCTGTTATCTACCGTTTTTGGCGCTGGTTGGTTTCGTCACCGGCAACGCTTCACAAACTTCGGAAGGAAAGCCGCCAGCGAAAGGGTTATCAAAGCCTGTCATCTGGACTGGTCGCTGTGGCGGCTGGCGACGTTAGACAAGCGCAAAAACTAGCCCGGCGCACCAAGCAACTTCTGGATGATCCCTCCTTAACCCTGTTGTTGTCGGCCCAGGCGGCCCAGTTGGACGGTGATGAAACAGAGGCTAAGGAGAATTTTCAGGCCATGGCGGCCCACCCTGCAACGGAGTTCCTTGGTCTGCGTGGGCTCTTGGTGCAGGCCCGCCGGAATGGTGACCGGGCCAAGGCCCTGCGCCTTGCACGCCGCGCCTTTGCCTTGCGTCCCGACACCCCCTGGGTGGGACAGGAACTGTTTGCTTTGGAGGCGGCAGCAAATGACTGGCAGGCGGCAGAAAAAACTCTTGCCCATAACATCCGGCGCAAATTGCTTCCCTCCGATGAAGGCAGCCGTCGTCAGGCCATTGTGAAATTTGCTCAGGCTCTGGCAGCGTCCGAAGAGGGCGAGAGCAAACGGGCTCTTGAACTGGCTCGCAAGGCCAATAACCAATTACCGGAATTCGCTCCCGCTACAGCCCTGGCTGGACGCCTGCTCGGCGCCGCGGGCGAGAGTAACAAGGCCCGCCGCCTGTTGTTGAATGGTTGGCGTGTCGCCCCTCACCCGGAACTGCTAGCGGCCTGGTTAGATGTCCACCCCTCTGACCAACCAGCGCAACGCCTGGAAGCAGTTCAAGAACTTATCGCAAAAAATGCTGATGATGGGGAAAGTCGCTTGGCCTTGGCCCAGGCAGCACTGGAAGCAAGTGAATTTAATCTGGCGCGCCCTCCGTTGGAGTCATTGATGGAGCAATTTCCATCGGCCCGGGTGGCCCGTGTGATTGCGGATCTAGAAGAAAAAGAACGGGGTGACGGGGCCGCTGCACGGAAATGGTTGCGGCAGGCTGCTAGCCTGCCGGTAGACGCCACTTGGGTATGCAAGGATTGCGGTCGCCAAATCGGCGTCTGGGCACCCCATTGTCCGGATTGCGTAAGTTTCGATGCGTTTGTTTGGAGGGTCCCCGCAGGTGCTGGCGCGGTTCTGCCCTATGCCGCTGGCATCACGACGGCCGCTGCACAGTCGGCGGAAGAGTCAGAAATCGAGATCCTACCACCGGACGTGGAACCCGCTTCAGCACCCACCAATTAGTGTACCGGGTCCCTTCTGCGCGGCACCAAGGGTAGCAGGACGAGTGCCAAATTTGCCGCCAGCAAACCACCGGCCAGAAAATAGAACACTGCCCCAAGCCCCCAACCATCGGCTATCATGCCGCCGATAATCGGCGCAGCCGTAGCCAGCATGGCCTGGCTGCCGAACATCAACGAGGTCGCAGACCCGCCCAGATTAGCAGGCGTCAGGTCCATCATCCAAGAATGGATCACCGGCCGCACGGCGAACAAGACGAACCCTAGGACAGCAATGCCCACGACGAACGTAGCCAGGTGACCCAGGAACATAAGCACTACGATCACCACGGTCGATGCGGTTAAGCCTGCTAGAACAATCGGGCGCCGCCCCACACGGTCTGACCAGGCTCCGGCTACGGGCGCCGCCACCACGCCCGCTGATTGCATGGCTGCCAGCGCCAAACCCAGCATGACGGGTCCTGCGCCGAGTCCATTGGCCAGATATAGGGGCAGGAAGGCTAATAGGCCAGCCTGTGTCATAGTCCGCAGAGCCGCTACAAGGCACAGGCTCAACACTGCCCTATCGCACAATAATGTAGTTAAGCCCTTGAAGTAGGTTGCCAGATCCATGCCTTCCCCAGCACTGCTTTGAGCTCGTTCTCTGTTTGATTGTCTTGGCAGTGCCAGGAATAGCAACAAAGCCACAGCCAAGGTTGGCGCACAGGCGACCGTGGCGGCCTGTGGCCAGCTCAGCCAGACCAGCGCCGCACCTACGACTATGGGTGCAAGGGCGTCGCCGCTGTTCGCACCCAGGGCATGGATGGATAGGGCATAGCCCCGCTGTTGAGGAAAGCGCCGCGAAATGTATGAAATCGCTGCCGGATGCCACATATTGTTGGTGCACCCGATCAGCGCCACCAACGGCAGCAACCCCAAAACGCCGTCCGCTATGCCAAAGGACGCTAGAGCTAAGGCACCCAATGTCAGGGAGGCCACGAGGATTGGCACTCGCCGCCCGGTCACATCCACGACGGCGCCGCTGAATAGATTGGTGGCGAAGGAACTTATATGCACTGTGGAGACCAAGAACCCAACCTCAGTATAGGACAGGTGCAAGGCCTTAGCGATGAACGGTAGCAACAAATAGAACGTACCCATCACCCAGTGCGTGGCACCGTGCCCCATACCCACTAGGACCGCCGGGCCCTGTTGTCGCCACTGCAGTCCGGTTAGCCGTTGTACTAAAGACATTCGGGTTTAATTCTCGTCAGGAACAATAGTAATAGGGCGTGAACATGATGCCATATTCCTTTGCGCCGACGGATATTGCAAATCGTACTCACCCGGCCTATTGTCCCGCCGCTTTCCGATTTTACGCCGGCGTAGCTCAGGGGTAGAGCAACTGATTCGTAATCAGTAGGTCGGGTGTTCAATTCACCCCGCCGGCACCATAAAAAT
>CAZDQC010000063.1:12304-17731 GCA_964507245.1 uncultured Rhodospirillaceae bacterium | reverse complement strand
CGCGCCTGAGAGCCTGTAATCCATTGACTTGCACCGTCAGCGGTCGCGATGGCGCCATCCAGGGTTGAAGCTAGTTTCATGGTCACCATCGGTCGATTCCGTTGAATGCAGGACAAAAAGCCGACATTAAGATCAATAGCGTCAAGCTGTTCGTCCCATTCCACCAAAACACCGGCGGCATTCAACAATTCCGCACCACGGCCACCAACCCGATGGTCAGGATCCGGTGCGGCGATCACGACACGGGCAATACCCGCATTAATCAGTGCTTGTGCACAGGGTGGGGTCTGCCCGTGATGGGCGCAGGGTTCCAACGTGACAAAGGCAGTTGCTCCCCTTGCTCTGTCCTTGGCCTGCCCCAGGGCTCGCGTCTCACCATGAGGACGACCGCCGGGCTGTGTCCAACCACGGCCAACGATCAGACCGTCCCGAACGATGACGCAACCCACGGATGGGTTGGGCCAGACATTGCCTAGGCCGCGCCCGGCCAAGGCGAGAGCGAGGCTTAGGTAATCGAAATCGGAGCGCTGTGAAGCCTGATCATCAATTGTCTTCAATCTCCCCTTCCCCGCCAATCTGTCCGACAAAATCTTCAAAATCGCGGGCCTCGCGAAAATTTTTGTAGACCGAAGCGAAGCGCACATAGGCCACTGGATCCAGATTCGACAACGCCTCCATTACCAATTCACCCACGGTTTCCGAGCGGATTTCACTTTCGCCGGAACTCTCCAAGCGGCGTTGGATGCCGTTCACAACACGCTCAACCCGAGTTTCGTCAACCGGGCGTTTGCGACAAGCCAATTGGACGGAACGGATCAGTTTATCCCGCTCGAACGGCACACGTTGGCCATTTTTTTTCAGTATCATCAAATCCCGCAGCTGCACCCTCTCGAACGTTGTGAAGCGCGATCCACAATCGACGCAAAACCGGCGACGCCGGATTGCGGCATTATCCTCCGTCGGCCGGGAATCCTTAACCTGAGTATCGTTATGAAGGCAAAATGGGCAACGCATCGTTATCAATTATCCTATTTCGATATGATTTTTCAGTTGCATTGTTCAATAGATGGGATAGGCGGCGCAGAGCGTCTCGACTTTGGCTCGCACCTCGGACTCGACTCTGCCGTTGTTACCAACATCGTTGACGGCTAATCCATCAAGAACATCAGCAATTAAATGGCCGACGGTCTGAAATTCCTCAATACCAAAGCCCCGCGTGGTGGTGGCCGGAGTTCCAAGACGCACGCCTGACGTCACAGTTGGTTTTTCTGGATCAAAGGGTACACCGTTTTTGTTGCAGGTAATCGCAGCCCGTTCCAAAGCCGCCTCGGCTACATTTCCAGTCAAACGCTTGGGCCTCAGATCCACTAGAATTAGGTGGGTATCCGTTCCGCCCGAAACGATATCCAAGCCTCGTTCCTGCAACACAAAGGCCAAGGCGCGGGCATTTTCGACCACCGCTTGGGAATAGATCTTGAATTCCGGCGTCAAAGCTTCACCAAAAGCCACGGCCTTGGCAGCGATCACGTGCATCAGAGGGCCACCCTGAAGGCCAGGGAAAATGGCGGAATTGATTTTCTTCCCCAAACCCTCATCATTGCTCAATACCATGCCACCTCGGGCGCCTCGTAATGTCTTGTGTGTTGTGGTTGTGACAACGTGGGCGTGTGGCAAAGGCGAAGGGTGACTGCCGCCCGCGACAAGACCAGCGAAATGGGCCATATCCACCATCAATTTAGCGCCCACTTCATCGGCAATCCGGCGAAAACTGGAAAAATCAAGAATACGGGGATAGGCAGACCCGCCAGCCACAATCAGTTTTGGCTTGTGCTCATTGGCCAGACGCTCAATCTCGTCAAAATCAACTCGGGCATCCTGCAGGCGCACTCCATACTGGATAGCGTTGAACCACTTACCCGACTGGTTTGGTGGCGCGCCATGGGTCAAATGTCCCCCCGCCGCTAGAGACATCCCCATCACTGTGTCGCCGGGTTGCAACAAGGCCATGAAGACCGCCTGATTTGCCTGCGCACCAGAATGGGGTTGCACGTTGGCGAAGGCGCAATTAAAGATCTTTTTTGCGCGGTCGATTGCCAATTGCTCGGCCACATCCACGTATTCGCAACCGCCGTAATAGCGCCTGCCGGGATAACCTTCAGCATATTTGTTCGTCATGACAGAGCCTTGAGCCTGCAAAACCGCACGACTAACGATATTTTCGGAGGCAATCAGTTCTATTTGGTTGCGTTGTCGCTGCAGCTCATCGGCCAGGGAAGCGAAAACCTCTGGGTCTCGGTCCACACCATCCTGGGAAAAGAATGCATTTTCCGCCTGGAACGCCACAGTGGCAGGGTTTGGCGACATGCATTTATCCTTCTCAAATCGGCCAAATACTAGTTAACCAGCTACAATTTCCAGCAAGAACCGTGAAACTAATGCACGGGGTTCAGCCAGTCTTTCCACGGCCTGCATACCATATGTAGATGTCAGTGCCAACGGATCACAATATCACCGGCGATACCAGCGGCGACTCATCTAAGGCCAAGTAGAAACCGACGGGTAATAAATTTAAATGATCATGACTTCCCCCAAATAGTGTGTAGACCTATACCTTGAATCCGGTCCTGAATGAGTTGGCACTAAATTAGCGTAGGAGATAATTCCGTGTATGTAGAGCAAGGAAGACCACTTAGAATCAGTGGCGGTCGTCGGTTGGACAATGGAAACTTCCTTGAAGTTCGCAGGATCTATAGCCGAAACATTAATGGCATTACTAATGGTTTGAAATTTGGGAGGTTTACAGCATCGTAAATCGATGGATTCCGACGGTTCCTACCCATCTGCCGGGTTAGGCCGCCCAGCGCAAATTCAGGCGTGCCCAGACCGTCTGCAGTGATTTCACCAAATCCGCCATCATCGCGTCATTGTGTAAGGGTGTTGGCGTGAAACGCAATCGTTCTGTGCCACGAGGCACGGTCGGATAGTTGATGGGTTGGACGTAAAGGCCGAATTCATCCAGCAATTCGTCCGAAACCTGTTTACACTGAGCGGCGTCCCCCACCAATAGGGGTACGATATGGCTGACTGAGGGAAGTAGGGGCAGCTGCGCCTCGGTAAACAACCGTTTCAAGGTCGCCACCCGTTCCTGTTGTTGCTGACGTTCTACATCGGAATTTCTCAAATGACTAATCGATGCCAAGGCACCCGCTGCTATGACCGGAGACACAGACGTAGTGAATATGAAAGAGGATGCGTAACTGCGTATTACGTCTACAAGATCAGACGTAGCCGCGATGTAGCCTCCCATAACGCCAAATGCCTTTGCTAGCGTTCCTTCAATAATGTCCAATTGGTCCATGACGCCATCACGGGCCGCCACACCGGCGCCGCATGGACCGTACATACCCACTGCGTGAACTTCATCCAAATAGGTCAAGGCACCGTATCTCTTAGCTATTTCGCAAATCTCGCCAATTGGTGCGATGTCACCGTCCATGGAGTAGACGGATTCAAAAGCGACGATCTTGGGGACATCCGTGTCAGCCTGCGTCAGAACTTCTTCCAAATGCGCAGTGTCATTGTGCCGCCAGATCTGTTTCGGACCACCGCCATGGCGGATCCCATCAATCATGGAGGCATGGTTCAAGGCGTCAGAGAATATAACTAGTCCAGGCAAAGCCTTGGCGAGGGTCGACAAAGTCGCTTCGTTAGAAATATAGCCCGACGTGAAAAGCAAAGCAGATTCTTTACCATGCAGGTCGGCCAATTCTTGCTCCAACAAGACATGATAGTAATTCGTGCCTGAGATATTACGCGTTCCGCCAGACCCGGCACCGACCTTATCCAAGGCGCTATGCATAGCCGCAATTACGTCTTTGTTTTGCCCCATGCCGAGATAGTCATTTGAACACCAAACAATAACGTCCTGTTTTTTTCCATCAACGTAACGGGTCGCTCTTGGGAAATTCCCGGCATGCCGCTCCAATTCAGCGAAAACGCGATACCGGCCTTCATCACGAAGCTCAGCCAGCTTATCCGCGAAAACTTTATTGTAGTCCACAGCCAACCCCCTGTATCACTATCAAAAGCCGCAAATGTGGACTGCTGGCTGATATGTAAAGTATCAGCAAGAAGCATTACAGCATTCTTAATTAACGCATACTTGCCCCCGGATATGATGATTTCAAGGGTAATTCAGACCACCCGACGAAAAGTCCCAGAAAAATTATCCGCTGCAATTCATGTTCAATACTCGGTAATTCTTGGCAAACCGGCTTCCACGCCATATGAAGGCGGTCTTGGCGAAATTTTCAGGAGTGTTAGGCTGATGAGCATGGATCGAACCAAAAGCCAAACAGACTATCTCGCAACAGGATCGTTCGCTTGGGACGATCCCTTAATGTTGGATAATCAGTTGGAAGAGGACGAGAAATTGGTTCGCGACTCAGCCCGAGATTATGCGAATGATAAATTGATGCCTCGGGTAATCGAGGCAACCCGCCGGGAACATTTCCATCGTGAAATCATGAATGAAATGGGCGAAATGGGCATGCTTGGCTCGACCATCAAAGGGTACGGCTGCGCCGGAGTAAATTATGTCTGTTACGGCCTAATAGCACGAGAGATGGAGCGAGTGGACAGCAGCTACCGCTCTGCCGCATCCGTTCAGTCCAGCTTAGTCATGCATCCGATCAATGCCTATGGCACAGAAGAGCAGAAACAACGCTTTTTACCACGGTTGGCGACGGGTGAGATGGTGGGTTGTTTTGGTCTGACCGAGCCGGATCACGGCTCTGATCCTGGTTCGATGGTCACTAAGGCCAAAAAGGTTAGCGGCGGATGGATCTTGAACGGCGCCAAGATGTGGATCACCAATTCTCCCATAGCCGATCTCGCCATGGTCTGGGCTAAGGATGAAGAAGGCGACATTCGTGGCTATTTGGTGGAGCGAGAATTCAAAGGCTTTTCCACGCCAAAAATTGAAGGCAAGCTCAGTTTGAAGGCATCTATTACGGGCGGTATCGCATTGGAAGACGTCTTTGTTCCCGACGAAAATTACCTGCCTGAGGCCAAGGGCCTTTCGGGGCCCTTCGGCTGTCTCAACCGTGCCCGATATGGCATATCATGGGGCGTTATGGGAGCAGCGGAGTTTTGCTGGCAGGCCGCCCGCGAATATACTATAGAACGTAAACAATTCCGCCGTCCCTTGGCCGCAACTCAACTAGTACAAAAGAAATTGGCCGATATGCAGACTGAAATTTCACTCGGGCTGCAATCTTGCCTACGCGTGGGTCGGCTGATTGATGCACGCCTCGCCTCGCCAGAGATGATTTCCATTATCAAGCGAAACAGCTGTGGCAAGGCCCTAGACATTGTCCGCACAGCCCGGGATATGCATGGCGCTAACGGCATTTCGGACGAATACCA
>CAZDQC010000063.1:7331-12204 GCA_964507245.1 uncultured Rhodospirillaceae bacterium | reverse complement strand
TGTGATGCTCTGACGAGTTACCCTACCAAAGTTGGTTGGAATATTTGCGTAATATAGTCTTGACGACTTTTGTCTGTTATTTTCCTGGCCTGGGCTAATCCGAGGAAAACAAATACATGATCCAGACAAATATCATAGATCGAGGCGACTACTCGGTTGAAGAATTCGAACGGCAATACAATCCCCGTCAGGCTGTTCCGGACCATCAAGAAAAAATCGACGCTCGTGTAATAGCATCGGCAGAAGCTCGTTGCCGCATAGAGGGGATCTATGACCTGCGATACGGTCCCGGCCCTAAGGAAGTTCTGGATGTCTTTCCTGCAGCAACCGACAGCGCTCCTGTGCAATTTTATATTCATGGCGGATATTGGCGGGCCCAGGACAAATCGGACGTCAGTTTCCTTGCGGAACCGTTTACCCAAGCAGGTGCCTGTGTGGTAATTATTAATTATGACCTGTGTCCGGCGGTTACCTTGCCGGAGATCATCGCAGAAACGGTACGAGCCTTGAGGTGGACCCACGGCAATGTCGCCGAATTGGGCGGCGACCCAGGCCGTATCTATATTTCCGGCAATTCTGCGGGCGGGCATCTGGGCGCCATGATGCTAGCCCACGACTGGGCAGCTGATGGTTTACCAATGGATTTGATCAAGGGCGCAGCCTTACTAACCGGCGTTTATGACCCAGAACCAGTTTTAGGGATCAGCATCAATGAGGTCATTGGTCTCACGCCAGATATGATCGCATCTGTTTCTCCTCTACAAAATTTGCCGCTTCGGGATCTGCCTTTATTGGTACCAGTGGGCGGCAATGAAACTACAGAATGGATCAAACAATCTCGCTCCTATGTGGATCTATGTCTTTCTAAGGGCATTAATGCCGAATATTTGGAAGTACCCGGCGCAGATCATTTTGACATGACCGGCGCCATGGGCGACGTGGATGGGCCAGTGCTGCCGGCAATTTTGGCGCAAATGGACTTATGAGACCACGACCCTAACAAACAGTTCACCGGCCAAGATTGGATTATTACCTTACCAACATCGCGGTGAAACATTTGGTCTTTTCTAACTCCCGCCGCATGCAAGGCAGTAGCAATTCCCGGATCCGCGGAGATATAGATAGCATAGCTGATGCTGTCCTATACGGCAGTCATCCATTAAGTTTGCCAGAGCTCATTTGTAAGAACACAAGGAATGACCACATGGAAAAGCAATGTATAGCCGTCCCCGGCATTTCAGAAATGCTGGCAACCTCGGGAGTTCCATTGTCGCCCGTTGTCAAGGCCGGCAGCTTAGTCTTTGTATCGGGCATGCCACCCATCGACCGAGATAGCGGCAAAATTGTCGAAGGAGATATCAAGGTTCAGACGAAACAGGTTCTGGAAAATGTCAAGGCCTGTCTAGAGGCGGCTGGTTCATCCCTGGACAAGGTTGTGAAATGCAACGTATACGCCGCAAATTCTGGCCATTTTGGCGCCATCAACGAAGTTTATGGGCAATATTTCGCTGACAATCCGCCCGCTCGGACCTTCGCAGCCGTGGGATCCTGGCCCATGTCATTCGATATCGAGATTGAGTGCGTCGCGATCGCCTGAAGCCGTCAACCAAGACCCGGTCAAAGTTCAACAAGTCCAATTATGGGCCTTCGAGACAGTCAATCATCAATCGATGCGATTGTCTTGCATCCGTTTTAGCGCTTCGCGGTAGTTGTTGACCATGCCTTTTCGGTCCGGCTCGTTGACCAAGTTTTCGTTTTCGTCGGGATCGTTGGCCAGATCGAATAGCTCACAAGCCTGGCCGCTGTTCATTTCCATGGTGAAGCGATATCGGGTATCGCGCACGGCTGCATAGGATTGGATACGCGAATAGACCAATTCGTGGCCTGTGCCTGTTTCACCATTAAGTTCAGATAACAAGGATTTGCCCCGGCATCCCGCCGGTGGTTCGACACCAGCGATGTCTGCGATGGTAGCCGTGACGTCGGTTAGTTCTGATAGTCGATTAGATTGCCGTCCCGTCATACCAATTGGTGGTACCAAAAGCAGCGGCACTTGCACAGAAGGGTGATAGAAGTTCATTTTTGCCCAAAGCCCGTGGCTACCGAGCATTTCACCATGATCGCAGCTGTAGATGATCCAGGTATTCTCTAGCTCATGCTGCATCGTTAGAGCCGCCAGGACTTCTCCAATTTTCTGGTCGATCAGCGATACCATTCCAAAATAATGACGGCTGCCCTCGCGCACAAAATCCGCCGTCATCGTTGCCGCTTGGGAGTGTTCCATTAGCTGATCGATATACCAGGACCACGCTTCGTTAGTCTTTATCGGCCTGTTCAGGTCTGGCACAGCTATGTCGGCATTGGCATAAAAGGCAGCCCAGTCAGGATCGTCGATCAGCGGCACGTGGGGTTGCACAAATGCCAGCTTCAGTAAGAACGGTTTGTCCCGCCGGCGTTTCTTCAACCAATCGATAGCGCGATCAGCCAGGAAACTTGTCAGGTCATTTTCCTGAGACACAACGCTGGTCTCGCCACGCCAATGCGTGGGGGTCAAGCGGAAGACGCTGCGGATCTGATCCCGATAAGCTTTCCCCAGGCCAAGTTCTTCTAGATAATCCGAATAAGGAGTGCGGAAAGCACGCGTAGAGTGGACATACTTGTCAAACTCTTCCAATACATGATCCCAGCCAAATCTTTTCACCATGCTTTCATAGTTACGAAAATCGTAGTTGCCTCCTGCTACCTTGATATCTTCCGGGGATGGAATACCGTGATAGTGAGTCTTGCCAATTGTCGCGGTCTCATAACCGCCAGCCTGCAGCTGTTTCATCACGGTGGGCCATTCGGGATCAAATTCACCGGATGTATCCCCGCCGTCCCTGGAGGCGTGGGTCGCCGAAGATTTATCGTTGTAAAAAAGGTCCAGATCATAGGGATGCCGACCGGTAATCAACGAAGCGCGGGAAGGCTGGCAAATCGGGCTCTGACACCAGACACGAGTCAAGTGCAAGCCTCGTGCGGCTAAGGCGTCTAGGTTTGGGGTCCTTACCACCGGATGTCCAGCACAACCCATTACGTCATGACGATGTTGGTCGGAAAAAATGAATAAAATATTAGGTTTCATGGCAGCGACCTTTTAGTCCTCGGAGTCGTGAATAGTTTAATAGGAAACAACGTAAATTTCACAAGGACCGGAATTGCGGACTAGCACAAGAACTCAAAACGTCCCTCACGGCTAACACAGGAAAGGGCTGAAATAACATTTGGCTTTTTTGAAGAGACCATACTCCTGTATAATTATTTTTGTCGGGAGTAATTTGCCTATTGGCGCTAGGTGCTTCTTGTACAAATTCAATTTGATTTCTGCACCTAAATTAGTCACGATTGGCAGTCTGTTTTTTCATTCAAAGAATTACAAATTTCGAGAGTTGAATGATCAGAACGTTGTGCACTGCCCTCCTTCTGGCACTTTTCGTATCACCTGCTATCGCCGAAAATGATAGGTCCGATTCTCAAACGGTATACACCCTTAAGCAAGATGGCTGGCGGGTCGTGGAGCAACAAAGTTACGTCGAAATTCGCACCAGCAAACATCCCTATAATGATCTTAAACGTCTGGTACAGGTGGTAGTGCATATTCTTCAGAAAGCAGAAGAGCGGCATAAATGTATCATGGAGTACGATAGTCAAATTGATACATTTATGGAGAAGTGCAAAAAATTGTAATCTAGACCGTACTCACGACTAGGGTGTAACCAGATTGACGCAAACGATTTTTGCCGTCCCATCAAATCCAGTGACAAGGCGTATAGTCCTTTAGCATCAGTCGGGCGACGTCACAGGGTTAGCACGTCGGCTCAATACAGACATTGGCAGGCGATGCCGTAACGATTGACAGCACCGCCTATATTGTTCGCATTGTTCAGCCCGAAGATACGTGCATCACAACTTTAGATTTGGAGAACAATTAGCCGTTGGTAGTAACCAACCGTTATTTACCAAACATCTTCCGAAGCACATTAATGTCATACTGATTTCCATATAATACAGTACTATTAATGGCGACATTACCCGCCATCATAACGACTGTTTTTATTTCTTCGGCAGTTGCGCCAGCTTTTTTGGCCATCCCAGAATGTGCCAAAATACAATACTCGCATTTCATACCAACAGCAGCAGCTAAACTAACCAACTGAAAGGTTTTGGCGTCAAAGCCAGATTTTTTTGCAAATTCAGACTGCGACATCAAATAATTCGTGTAAGCACCACCCGTTGCTTTAGGTTCTAGTGGAGTGAGTATCGGATGCCCCTGACCAGCAAATACCGCGCCAGAGAACAACGTCCCCAAGGCAAGTGTTAAAACTGCTAAATACCTCATTATATTTCTCCTTTGTCTGATGGAAACTAGATGGACCATAAAGGCTGCTTTCTATAGCAGTCACATGGTAACGATAACTTCGCCCTCACGAACTGTGTTGGAGAAGAATTAGCCGCTGGCTTTGACAGTGCCGCTATAGATCCAACCCTGACTACCTGTTTCGTCAACCGTTTCTCGGCGAGTGCTAGCCGTCGCCTTAACATACTTATTCATCTTTGCCTTGGTGTCGAAATCGGTGATCAACAACCAGCGGTCTCCGGCTTCAATAAATTTATAGCTGTTCAGGATTTTTTCCTTTTTGGCCTTCTTGAACTGTGCTTCAGCAGCACGAAAATTCTTCATAACCGCAGCCCTGGATAGCGGCGTTTCAACAACAAACACACGCGTAATACTCATAGAAATTGCCCCCCTTGGCTCACTTGCGAAAACAGAAACGGGACAATGTTGTCATGGCCCTGACCGATCTATCTACGTCTAGTACCAGGATGCCCCATT
>CAZDQC010000063.1:0-7231 GCA_964507245.1 uncultured Rhodospirillaceae bacterium | reverse complement strand
GTCTAGTACCAGGATGCCCCATTTCTGCCGAACGTACATCAGGAGAATTCGGACCCATCTCAACTGGCCCTAGCCTAGCAGTCCACACCACGATCCGCCCAGGCATCAGCCGCATAGCTGGGTTGGTCGAATAAGGCCAAGCACTGGCAGGCAGGCACCACAATCGCCAGGGTGGAAGCGGCCATATAATCGAAGATGTGGTCTGCGGCCTCAAATTTTATTGTTATGTGCCACAAAATGTTTCATGCACCTCTTCCTCTGGCGAAGGTGGGAGTTGGTACATTGCATTTTGCGGTTGGTCATCAAAAGGCATCGACAAAATATTTGTCAGAATTTCGAAGGGCTCATAATCACCAACAATTGCGGCTGAAATCGCCTGTTCTATTCGGTGGTTGCGGGGGATGTAGGCGGGATTGACCGCACGCATTGCCGCTTGCCTTGTGGGATCGTCTCTTTTCTCTGTTGCAAGTCGGTTACGCCATTTGACCAGCCAGTCATATGACGACCTTTCTTCCTCAAATAGCGCGCCAAATGATTTGTCCGCTTCAGAAATTGCCGGCTCTAAAGTACCCGCCAAGTCGCTAAGCCTACGGAAGGTAAGTGTGAAATCTGCCTTATTCACTGCCATTATTTTCAATAATTCATACGCCAGTTCAATATCCCCGCTTTGTTCCTTTACTAACCCAAGTTTTTTTCTGAGACTGGACGACCAGGCTGTCAAGTACAGTTGGCTGAAGGCATTCAAGGCTTCTTCCAACTCTTTGGCAGCCCTATTTTCGTCAGTATCAATAAGTGGCAAGAGGCTAGAAGCTAATGAGGCAAGGTTCCAATGCGCAATTTTGGGCTGATTTTGATATGCGTAGCGACCCATACGATCTATGGAGCTAAATACCGTGTGAGGATGGTAGCTGTCCATGAAAGCGCATGGCCCGTAATCAATTGTCTCGCCGGAAATCAACACATTATCCGTATTCATGACACCGTGAATAAAACCCACGGCCATCCACTTGGCAATAAGAGCTGCTTGTTGAGCGACCACATTTTCGAAAAGACTCAAGTATGGATTCTCTGTCTCCAAAGCAATCGGGTAGTGGCGATTAATCACGTGGTCGGCAAGTACTTGTAAAGCCTGGAAGTCCTCGCGTGCAGCAAAATATTGGAATGTTCCAACACGAATGTGACTGCTGGCTACACGGGTAATAACTGCACCAGGAAAAGCCTGCTCACGGAATATCGTCTCACCTGTTACAATAGCGGCCAATGCCCGCGTTGTTGGTATGTTTAGAGACGCCATCGCCTCACTGACCAAATACTCGCGTAGCACCGGCCCAACCCAGGCGCGACCGTCACCAGATCGTGAATAACGCGTTCGTCCAGCACCTTTCAGCTGTATATCGCGCCGTACGCCCTCAACATCAATAACTTCACCAAGTAGAATGGCGCGGCCGTCACCCAATTGCGGCACCCACCCTCCAAACTGTTGGCCTGCATAGGCCATTGCAAGAGGTTCGGAACCTTCGGGCACACTATTGCCCGCAAATATGTTAGTACCGGTTGTCGAGGCTAAAAAATCAGGATCTAAACCGAGATGCTGAGCAAGAGGACGATTAAGTTTAATAAGCTTTGGTTCGGGTACAGGCGTTGGTTTAATCAACTCATAAAAGCGTTCTGGTAGCTTTACATAAGTATTATCAAAATGGAACGGTTCAGTTTTCTGAATATTTAGGTCCATTATTAAAAAGTCCCACAAATACACTTAATAAAACAAATACCTACGTACATAGAGCCTTAAGCCGCCATATTGAACACAGACCGCCCAATCGCCGTCGGATAACGACTCGGACGCAAAATCGCCCAGGAGCCATTCACAGGTACGGGGAACCAATTTTGTAGTACACACCACGCGGCATACATGTCAAATTAGTGTTTGGCATGCCGTATCAGAGGTATGAGGCGAGGAATGCTTTGGCTTGGATCAATATTCGGAATTATCGTATGTGGGCTGCTGATGTACGGTGTATGGCGGTTGGTTCGATCATTAGAAGATTGAGAGTCTAAAATTCTGCCGCAATTCAAGAACCAGCAGCATGATTCTTGCACCGTTTGTGCCGCCCAACATTTTCGGAACAATACGCTCAGGCTAGCCCAATTTCACCTTCGATCGTCAAATCCAGATCAATCTCGTCAATTTGCAGGCGCATTCGAGCATGCAATATTTCGCCACCCGAAAGTTTTGCAGCATCTATCGCGGCATTGACCGCTTGTTCGATCTCCCGCTGAGAGTTAATACCCACTTTCTTTAGGTACTTTCTGATGGCCATATTAAAATTGTTTTCGTCCATTAAGTTATCTCCTAGCCACACCCAATCATGTCCCCGGCACTCAGAACTGCCCTTTGAGCCTGGATCGTCTTTCATTGTTCATCCCCGTGCAACTGATGTCCATGCAATCCTAGCTGGATTACCAACTAACTAATCATGGACATAGTGAACTCCCCATAGAGTTAATAATTTTACGAGCAACTCCAATTTCTATTTTCAACCGAGCGAAAGCGCCATACGCTGCTATTCTAGCCTTTCTCTTTCCGCTAACGTGACCTGCTGACTTCAGAGCACCTATGAAAACTTGCAATGAATGTTCTACTAATTTCCACCTATGAGCTTGGACACCAGCCCTTTGGCCTAGCCTCTCCGTTGGCGTGGCTAACGGAGGTAGGTGCGGATGTGCATTGTCTTGACTTAGCAGTAGAAGAGCTAAACGAAAGTTCCATATGCGCCGCCGACCTGATCGCCATCTATCTACCCATGCACACTGCGACACGCCTTGCTAGCAGGCTTGTGCCACGGATTAGAGCTCTTAATGCATCAGCCCATCTCTGCTTCTATGGCCTTTACGCGCCGTTGAACGAAGAATTTTTGCGTGTGGAGCTTGGGGCGGCGACAGTCCTAGGCGGTGAATTTGAGAGCGGCTTACTCAGCCTTTACAAGAGATTATCAGCCAACGGCACCGCTGACATAGAACAGCAAACGGAACCGGTAATATGTCTCTCCAAACAAGCCTTCCGTCTACCTCAGCGTGATAGTCTGCCAGATCTATCTCGTTACGCTTATGTTGAATTGGGTCAAGAAAACCGACGTATTGTTGGCTACACCGAGGCGAGCCGAGGCTGTAAACATCTATGCCGACACTGCCCCGTTGTTCCGGTTTATAACGGCAAATTTCGTATTGTAACGCACGATGTGGTCATGGAGGATATCCGTCAGCAAATACAAGGCGGTGCCGAACACATCACTTTTGGCGATCCAGACTTCTTCAACGGCGTTGGCCATGCAATACGAATTGTAGAAGACCTTCATGAACATTACCCAGGGCTTACGTATGACGTTACCATCAAGGTCGAACATCTATTAAGATACGCGTACCATTTTCAGACTTTAGCGCGCACGGGATGCCTTTTTATTACGACGGCGGTGGAAGCGGTCGACGACGAAGTTCTTAGTATCCTCGATAAGGGCCATACGCGGAATGATTTTGTGCAACTCGTCGGTTTGGCCCGGAGCATGGAGCTGACTCTTTCACCTACTTTTATACCGTTTCTACCTTGGACTACTCGGAAAGGCTATTTGGACCTCCTGCAACTTTTGGTGAAGCTCGAATTGGTCGATTACGTGGCCCCCGTTCAACTCTCAATTCGGCTCTTGGTTCCCGAAGGATCACGGCTTTTAACCGTACCAATGATGAGACAACATTTAATAAAGTTCGATGCCGCTGCCCTATGCTACCAATGGTCCCATCCGGACCCGAGCATGGATCTCCTCCACGATCGTGTAAGCCGGGTTGTGGAGACGGGTGAGGCTGAGAACAAAAGTCGACGTGAAATATTCAAGGAAGTATGGCGCCTGGCGCACGAGGCATGTGGCTTAAAAATACCCGATCTCTATCAGCCCGGGAAATTTAGTGCGCCAATCCATGTGCCGTGTCTAAGCGAACCTTGGTACTGTTGCGCTGAACCTACTGCAAGCCAGCTTGCCGAGTTCTAGAACTATAGAGAGTTAGAAATTTCCTTGTTGCTACGACGAGCGGCAATTGTATGGGATGAATCCGAAACAACAGCTCTAGTAACTTGAACCTCAACAAATTTGCATTGCACGACTGCGTCAATCTCTCATTAATGTTGAGTCAATTTCTAATTGCCGGCAACACTCACCTTGAATTCGCGTATGAAAATCATCCAGGATAGGAGTATCGAGAGTAACGAAATGACATAATGCAAACCAAGTGCAAGCAATCTTTTTTGGGGTCGCGCGCGGAAAATTTTAATTTGTACAGCAAACGTAGGCTCAATGACGTTAACAGACGAACAGCAAGAATTCGTGAATGCCCAACGTGTTGGACACCTGGCAACAGCGGATGGGAAGGGTGTACCGCACGTCACCCCAGTATGTTATTCAATCTCCGGCGGCAACCTATACATCACCATCGATGACAAACCAAAGCGGCAACAAGACAGGCCACTAAAGCGGTTACGTAACATCGCCGAAAATCCCTCTGTAACATTTGTAGTCGATCATTATGACGACCTCGATTGGTCACGACTCTGTTGGCTGATGCTGCGTGGTCGGGCCGATATCCTGTATAATGGGGCTGAACATACCAAGGCCCAGCGTCTGTTACGCGCTCGCTACGTGCAACTTAACGAAATGGGGATCGAACGCCATCCCGTAATTTCAATTCGTATCGAGCATGTGACTAGTTGGGGTCCCTTGGCGTAGCGCAGCCCATAAATTTATGTTTTTCTAGCCATTCGCGGTGCAGGCGAATGATCTGATCTAAACAGCTTACCGAGAGGTGGCTTCTAATTGTTATAATTCTGTAGATCGAAGTTCTAGAATTTTCATTTTGCCAATTCGATTGAGATAGCACGTACGAAGTATGAAAGGTCAGACATTCCCATGACCGAACCGAGAATAGTAAGCCTACTCGCCAGCGCGACGGAGATTGTCTGTGCGCTTGGCTACGAAGATGCGCTTATAGCTAGGTCCCATGAGTGCGATTACCCAGCCTCAATCACTACATTGCCGGTTTGCACAGGGTCAAAAATAGAAAGGCAGACATCCAGTCGCGATATCGACGGCCAAGTGAAAACAATCGTAGAGCAGGGAATGTCCGTCTATCATGTGGATGGTGTTCTGCTCAAGCGGCTTCAGCCAGATTTCGTAGTTACCCAAATCCAGTGTGAAGTCTGCGCCGCGAGCCCCAAGGATATAGAAATTGCCCTACGCGACTGGACCGGTGCTAAACCAAACATTGTTTCACTTGAACCCAATGCTTTGGCTGATGTCTGGACGGACATCAAGAACGTGGCTGCAGCACTTGGCACCCCAGAACGAGGTGAACAGCTGGTCGCAGAGTTGCAAAAACGAATGGACAACATAGAAGTACAGGCGGAAAAATCGGATCACCGGCCTCGTATTGTCTGCGTCGAATGGATTGATCCGCTGATGGCTGCGGGCAACTGGGTACCGGAATTAGTTGCTATGGCAGCCGGTGAGAACGTCTTTGGCAAAGCAGGCCAACCCTCACCATGGCTGACCTGGGAGACGCTTTGCCAAGCTGACCCGGACGTCATTTTAATCCTGCCTTGCGGCTACGACATCGAAGAATCTCGGCAAAATATATCGGCGCTCACAGGCCGCATGGAATGGCCAACACTAAGCGCTGTTAGAATGGACAGAGTATACATTGCTGATGGCAATCACTTTTTCAACCGGCCAGGGCCACGCCTCGCCGAATCGTTGGAAATTTTGGCGGAATTATTGCACCCGGAACTATTTTGTTTCGACCACGAGGGAATGGGATGGGAACGGTTTTAGAAAACCAACTTGAATTTTAATACCAAATCGTAATTTCGCTGGCATCTAATGCCTAGCTTGACAGACAGTGACCCTAATTAGCGCCGGTCATAAATTAATTCGCGTGTCTTTTATGGCCTTATCCAGCCGCCATACTTGCATCCGCAGCTATTCAATTTATCTCCCCACAATATTGCGTTATTTAGCCAGATATGGCCCCGAACTACGCTCGGTAAGTCGTTACACTAGTGGCACCTTTGCAATTGTGCTCATGATAGTTTTCGGAGGGCCAGTATCTCGGTCATTCATCGGTACGCATGGCTGCAGCCTCGATATGGTTCCATTCGTCCAATCCCATCATCTTGCTGAGGCCTTCTAGCGACATCAGGGCTTCACTGCTCGTCGGGCCCAGTCGACCTTCGGCCAGCAGTTCGCCATAGACAGCCATTTGAGCCTTCAACGCCGCGCCCAGACCAGTCAGCGCATACAACACTAGTTTGACCCCCAACGCAGCAAACTCGTCACGAGAAAGCATACTCTCCGGCCATTCCGGCACCCCACCGACCATAGCCAGAGGGCCCTGCAATCCGGCGCAAAGACGTCGCAGCTCTGCCAATTCGAACGGCTCGGCGATCATGGCTAGGTCCGCGCCAGCTTCAAGGTAAGCATTCAGCCGTTCGATTACAGCGTCCACGCCTTCCGTTGCCTTTGCATCGCTACGGGCGATAATAAGGAAATCCGCATCGTGCCTGGCCGCAAGAGCGGCTCGCAGTCGGGCCTCCATTTCTTCCGTCGGCACCACTTTGCGACCGGACATGCCGCCGCAACGCTTGGGTAGGGCCTGATCCTCGATATGGATGCCAGCGATACCAGCCCGCTCAAACTCAAGGACCGTGCGATGTACGTTGATTAGCCCGCCATAGCCGGTATCGGCATCAGAAAGTACCGGCATTGGCACCGCAGCAGCAATACGGCGCGCATGCCCGATGACTTCGGCCTGAGATGCGAGACCGATATCTGGCATGCCGAGGATTGACGCCTCCATGCCGAAACCAGTCAGATATACCGCCTCATGTCCCTGGCCATAGACTGCCCTAGCCGAGGCACCGTCATAGGCACCCGGTACCAGAAGCGGTCCTTCACCGGCAAGCATTTGGCGTAGCTCTGTGGTCGGTTTCATTTTCGTAGCCCCTAACATAAATGGCAGCGCCGCCACGGCCGGTTAGGTCATATAGGCAAACTCGGACTTGGCATCGCCTCTTCGACTTGCATAAGAATTATTTAAACGTACTCTCCAACTAGCTACAGATCTTACCTCTTAGAGAAAAACCCCGCCAATATCCGCGCCCAAAAAACCAATTACTACTAAGTTATTTTAA
>CAZDQC010000062.1:15371-17966 GCA_964507245.1 uncultured Rhodospirillaceae bacterium | reverse complement strand
CCATTCCAACTATTTTTTTACACGTAATAGTAGTGGGTTCTACGAGTAGTAGGACGCTAAATTGGCCTAGGAAAAGACACCAGAATTTTTACTACCAAACAGAAGGCACAAATTTTTTCGCCGCAAATACCCGGATTTTCAAGTTCGTTTCACTCCCGCTATGATGAAAATATGACCATTGAAAGCATCAGCGCCGTAACATTGGCAACCCATGACATGCCGCGGGCAGTAAAATTTTACCAAACGCTGGGGTTCGATATCGTCCACGGTGGTGAGGAAGCATCTTTCACCAGTTTGAAAGTTGGTAAGGGTTACCTAAACCTCATTACCCAACCAGTAGACCGGCATTGGTCGTGGTGGGGGCGAGTAATTTTTTTTGTTTCTGACGTCGACGCACTCTACCAGCGCGCTTTGGCTTGTGAACTTGATCCGGATACTACACCTAAGGATGCCGTCTGGGGCGAGCGTTTCTTCCACCTGACAGATCCAGACGGTCATGAACTTAGTTTTGCCCGGCCTTTAACCGGTTGAATAAACAATTCAAAATTGTCCGAATAATTTGCATTAATCTGTGGACATTGGGTAACAGCTAGGTCGGGTGATGGTGCGGTGGAATGCGAAGATATGGGATTTGTTCTGAACGTATTAATGTGGCTGTAACATGTAGAACATAATTGCTGCAGAAGGCGAAACAGGGAGATTGGCTAATGAGAAAGACAGGGAGAACAGAAGGTAAGGTTGCCATGGTGACTGGCGGCGCCTCGGGCATCGGCAGAGCGTGCGGACAGCGATTGGCGGAGCAAGGCGCAGTCGTATGCCTCCTCGATCGGAATGCCGAGGATGGGGTAGATGCGGCAGCGGCCTTAGGCCATCGTGTATCGTTTGCGGAGTTGGACGTTCAGAATGAAGATGCTTGGCGTGGGGCGATCGCGGCCGTCGTATCGGAGCACGGTGGGCTGGATGTCCTCGTCAACGCGGCCGGGATCTTCATGCGTGGGCCGGAGCATAATCCAGAGACCGCATCTCTCGAAGATTGGCGGGCCATACATGCCGTCAACATGGAAGGCGTCTTTCTCGGATGCAAACACGCGATCCCAGCCATGCGCGAGACCAGCGGCGGTTCGATCGTGAATATCTCCTCGGTCGCTGGTCTTCGTGCATCCGCCCACGCAGCGGCCTATGGTGCAAGCAAGGGCGGCGTACGCCAATTTTCTAAGTCGGTGGCCCATCACTGCGCTCGTCGGGATTACCGTATTCGTTGCAATTCGATCCATCCAGGCTCGGTCGAAACCCCGATGGGTCAACACGCCATGCGTGGTGTAGCAGCGACCCTAGAGGAAGGGCGAGAGCGTTATCGCAAAGGGATTCCATTAAAGAAAATTGGGGAACCAGACGACATCGCCTATGCGGTGCTTTATTTGGCGAGCGACGAATCTAAGTACGTGACGGGTCAGGAGCTCACCGTGGATGGTGGCATCATGATGTCCTAAGGGGAGCGCTGAGTACCTTCATGGAACAGCGCTACAATAATCAAATATCGATTAATCTAGCTTTAAAGAACACCCCCAGATATTTCTTCCTCAAAAATCACGAGACCAGGCCAGTTTGGCGCCAGAAGTCGAGTGCTCTGAGGGTGAACTAAACAGATGTGGTATGGCTAATTTTGCTGTCACTCATGAATCACAGAACGATACGAATGAGAGTCCTCCACTTTCCTGATGGCTGGATTGTTATCCTGTAGGAGAATCCATCGGCAAGATTTATGGTGTGTTCCATTGCTCACCTAGGCAAATTCGAGCGATCGGTTTACGATTTAATGTAAATTTCAAAATTGCGCATTGGTTCTCTGATTAATCTCATTAAAGGATGCTCGCATGGCACTTGAGCCGATCAAGTTCGAAGATGGTGTTGCTTATGAGCGAATGATGGGCGTTTGGAGTCAACTTGTTGGTTCAAAATTCCTTAAGTGGTTGTCGCCTCAGAAGGGGCAAAGTTGGATCGACGTTGGCTGTGGGAATGGAGCGTTCACTGAGCAAATAGTTAGGCACTGCTCTCCCAGAAAGGTACAAGGTATAGATCCGTCCGAGGCGCAAATCGCCTTCGCTTCTAATCGAAAAGGAGCACGGAAAGCGGTCTTTCAAATGGGAGACGCAATGGCATTGCCGTTTGCTATAGATTATTTTGATGCCGCGACAATGGCGCTGGTAATTTTTTTCGTTCCAGACCCAGCTCTGGGTGTTGCCGAGATGAAACGAGTGGTTCGCCCCGGCGGTTCGGTTGCCGCTTACGCCTGGGATGTCTTTGGCGGTGGGGTGCCAACCGCACCTATCACGGCCGCGTTGCGCGCCTCAAATATTACGTATCCTCTTCCGCCTAGCGTCAATGCTTCACGCATGGAGGTACTTCAGAGTCTTTGGGTGGACGCAGGATTACAATCGGTTGAGACAAGCGTGATCACGGTTGAACGAACCTTCGTCAATTTCGAAGAGTTGTGGAGCACGAATGCTCTATCACCAACTCTCAAGCCAGTCCTCGCTGAGTTGCCTGAGAACACAATTTCACAATTACAGAATGCGGTCCGCGAGCGCTTCCCAG
>CAZDQC010000062.1:0-15271 GCA_964507245.1 uncultured Rhodospirillaceae bacterium | reverse complement strand
TGCTCGAAATTCCAGGTTACCGCTGGGGCCGCCGCTATCAGGCTGTCCGCGGGGACCACAAGTACCTCACTTTATGCGAAATTGAAGATGTCACGTTTCTGGAGCGCTTAATTGGTCCCGACGAAGACAGACGCCATGCTATCGCCAATCAGGAGTTTGCTAAGTGGGAGCAGCTAGAGGGTCTGAGTGATATACGTATCAATGTATATCAACAGCATTCAGGTAGCCATCTGGGCAACCCGTTTCTCAAGGACGACTACCCCCTCAGCGTAGTGATGGTCGACTGTGTAGCTCCGGAGAAGGAGGCAGTGTTCAACGACTGGTATGACTATTCCCACGTGCCCAACCTGCTGCAGATACCTGGTTATGCCTCCGGCGCGCGCTTTCAATTGTTTGAGCATCCTGCACTCGACTGGCTGGGCATGGGTCCGAAATATTTGGCACTATACGAATTCGACAACCTGGACAACTTGCCCAGCCTAGCCGATCCAGAAACGATGTGCCTGGAGGCCAAAGATGAATTCGCCCGCTGGATGGAATTCGGCGCACCGCTAGTCGACAACATGTCGTGGAACGTCTATCGCCCGATCGCCAAACACTGGCGCCTAGATTAGAATGGTTGGCGAAAACGCAACTGTCTTCGAATCCAAGCAGGAGATTATAAACAACGGCATGCTCGCACACCCCAATACGTTGGCAGCATTTAATGCCTGGGCAAACCGGCGATTGTATGCTGCCTGTTCGACCCTGGCGCCTGACGAAATCGCCAAAAATCGTGGTGCGTTTTTCAAGTCTATTTTGGGAACGCTAAACCACATACTTTTGGTGGATATCCTTTACCGCGAACGTCTTGAAGGCCAGAGTTCAGCTTTCAAATCGTTAGACGAGATATTGCACCAGGACTTTCAGAGCCTCTCAGCCCACCAAGTAGAAGAGGATCAACGCTGGATCGAGCTCACGAAGGAAATTGACGCCGGCAGAATGGATGAGACGATCAAATTCTGGACACTGCTAGACAAACCGGACCTCTGGGAGGTGCCGAAACACATTTACTTCACTAATCTATGCCAGCATCAAAGTCATCATCGCGGGCATGTGCATAATATGGTTAATCAGACAGGTATAGAACCACCGTCGATCGGCTATATCGAGTTCCGGATCGAAACCGATGGATCCTTTGTTACGACGCCGTCCAGCGGGTAAGAGGTGCCAGACGTCGTAATCATCGGCGGTGGGCAAGCGGGTCTCGCGGCGAGTGTTTGCCTCGCGCGGCACAACATCGAGCATATAGTCTTGGAAAAGGAGGAAATCGGCGCAAGCTGGCGCCGCCACCGCTGGGATAGTTTTTGCCTTGTCACCCCTAACTGGACTGTCTGCTTGCCCGGGCAGGATTATGCTGGTCCAGATCCGAATGGCTTCATGAGTGGCCAGGCATTCGTCGATTATCTGGTGCAGTACGCAAAGTCTTTCAAAATACCGCTGCGCCGACCAGTAGAAGTAACACGAGCAACTCCCACCAGCACGGGATGGGAAATAAGGACGACCAAAGGAATAATTAAATGCCGTGTGCTGATCGTTGCAACATCGAACTATCAAAATCCTATTTTGCCGCTATTTGCCAACGGCCTAAGCTCTAAAATCCTTTCATTGAGCGCAGCGGAATACCGATCAGCCGGGCAATTGCCTCCAGGACGAGTTCTTGTTGTTGGGTCAGCCCAATCAGGTGGACAAATCACGGAAGATCTGCAGAACGCTGGGCGCGAAGTCATTCTGAGCGTCAGCCGTGCCGGGCGAGTGCCGCGGCAATATCGGGGCCGTGATGCGCTTGTTTGGCAGAATCTACTCGGCTTTCTCGATCAACCTGCTGCCGTACTTGACGACCCACGTAAACGTTTCGGTGGTGAACCGCACATGACAGGCCGCAATGGCGGACACACAATGAGCTTGCAAAACTTTCATGCTGCAGGCGTCCGGCTCGTCGGGCGTGTTGAAACTATCGACGGAATGGCAGTACGTCTAAAATCTGATCTTCGAGATAATATCCGCGCCGCTGACCAGTATTCGGCCAACTTCTGCAGCGATGTGGATGCCTACATCGAGCAAAATAATTTGGGAGCGCCAATCAATGTGGTTGAGGACTGCCACGCTCCTGTTGTTACATTAGATAAATATACTGAAATTGACCGACTTGACCTTGCGGCAGAATGCGTTTCTGCAGTGATCTGGGCCACTGGGTTTAGCTTTGATTTTTCTTGGATTGAGGCGGATGTCTTCGACACATTCGGTTATCCAATCACATCACGCGGTGAAACCGGGGTATCGGGCCTCTATTTTCTCGGCCTGAACTATCTGCATAGCCGGAAGTCCGGGATAATCTATGGAGTTGGCGGAGACGCCAAGCATGTGGTGTTTCGAATTCAGAATTATCTAAAAATTTCTTGTTCCTAAGCCGAAATTGCAGTGCCTACCAATTTAGGCCCTTGAAGTTTGAGCCGCCCTAGCAGTTTGCCAAATATTGGTTTCTCCTGCTATTTTTGAAATCGTCCGTCGGCTGCCTTCAAAAGCTTATTAACTACCTGCTTCTTCAAATCAATCCCAACACCACATTTACAGCCCGGACAGTCCAGGCAGACCTCCAGACCTAAATCCAAAGCATTTTCGACCATAGTCTCCGCATGGCTTGGTGTTGTTAAAGGATCGATCCTAATCCTCTGTAATTTTAAAAGAGAAAAGGGGTTCCCCCACCTGTAACCAAGTGCCGCGTCAGGTAGTTCGGCTTCCTCGGCTAATTTTCCTGGCAGCACTCCCCCAAAGTTTTTCGCATGCATGGGACAATTATCTAGACAAGCATAACATTCGATACAGGCAGTTAAGTCATGGTATGTTTCCGGCGCGTCAACATTTAAGTCATTTGCCTGAGGGTTCGCGGAGGGCCGACCCCTCATCTGTCTAGCAATGCCATCTCTTCGTACAACCAGATCCCTAACAACTGGAAGGGTTGACATTGCACTTATTCGGTCTCCCTCTCTTGCCCTTGCGCGGCAAGCTATACGCGGCTTTCCATTAATTTCTATCGTACATACGCCGCAGTTGCGGGCCCTACATCCAAATCGAAATGACAAATCCGGTAATGTCGTCTCCTGAGCTTGAAGAAGAATATCTAACACCATTGGCCGTTCGTCCGGGGTGCGTCTAGTGTAATCAAAGGTGACAACATTTCCCCGTCCGCCACGGTGTGTAACAATTTCTAATTTCATCTATTCACGCTTCTCCGACAGCTCCCTCCGCGCCACCCGGCATTATTTCAGGTGCGACCCCGCTGTCGCCCATTATGGATTTGTATTTTTTTTCCAGGCGCTTATCCAACATAGCAGTCGGCATTAAGCGCAGGAATTTGGCTCCCAATATTTTAACATCTTCCAAAATTCTATATCGCAATAGCCGTTTCAATGGCGATCGCGGGCGCTTCTGTCTCGATACAACAAGCTCCCTAGAATTGTTGCTGACTACAGTAGAATACGGTTGAGAAAATGCCGAAATAGAGGGACGGTCAAGCCTCACATGACCGCCAAGGCTACCGTCACGTTCCTGTGCCGCAGCGGACACAAGTCTTGCTGTCTCAAGCATATTTCGCAGTTCAATAAAATCTATAAAAGTCTGGTTCCACACCGGGTCGGCTGGAATGCGAATTTCATCGAGTTTGCCGTTCCACTCCTCGATCAAACTGTCGATCTTGATTAGCCCTTCGGCTGTTCGGATTGGACCTATGCAATCCCAGCTCTTGCTCTGAAGGTCCATTCTCAAACTAACGACGGAAGCATTTCCTTGTTGTCCAAACCGATTTCTAAACTCATCAATAGACGAGTTAAATGAGGCTTCCACAATTCTAGAATCATTTTCATGTGCTAAAGTAGCCGCCGACTGGCCAGCGCGCATGCCAAACACGACCCCCTCAGTTAGAGATGTTGACCCCAGACGATTTGCGCCAAATAATCCACCCATTGCCTGCCCAGCAGCATATAGACCTCTTATTCCTTTGTTAATTTGTCCATTGCCCTTTCCAGCTACCGAAGCGCCATCAGCATTAACTCGCACACCGCCCATATGGTAGTGAGCAGCGGGACGGACTTCCCACGCTTCATCGCATTTTGCCGCCTCCTTCCCGAGTGCTTGTCTCGCATTACGGTAGGCTGACGGCAAAGACGTCTCCAAAAATCTCATAAAATAAGGTCCCGACTTGGGCAGACGCTTGTTGGCCGTCATATCTAGATAAGCTCCGCCGTTCGGGGTTCCACGGCCGTCTGCAACAGCGTGCATTATAGCGGAGGCGCACTCTGCTCGGGTACGCATATACACACTGTCCAAAATCACTTTCTTATTTTTGTCACGCAAGACACCAAGAAAACTTGCCACGACGGGCTCTCCACAAACGAGACCTTCATAGGAGGGTGGTGATGCCAAACAAAATGGCAAAAATTGGAGTTGCTCCATATCAATCAATTCGGCTCCAGCACGGTACGCCACCGCGTAGGAATCGCCAGTGTTGCCGCGCATAGTGTCTGTTTTGGGGAAGAAAAGGGTAGATAATCCGCCAGACGCGATAACAACTGCGGGCGTACGCACCGCAACCAATAATCCGCGAGTAGCGTCGTAGATTAATCCACCTACAATTCGACTTTGAGAACTTGCATCTTCAGGACTTGCACGCTCGGTTACTAAATCTAGAAACCAAGCGTCTTCAAGGTAGTCGATTTTCTTGCCCTGCACCACGGCGTCCCAATTAGCGTGACCAAACGCTATACCGGCATTCTTGTGACCAACTGATCTGCGCTTGTTATGTCCGCCCATTGGCAGAGGTAAGGTTTGCGGGGCATTTCTTGCTTTATCAATACCTGGGCGGAGACCATTCTGCCGATAACGGTCATAGGCGAGTTTGCTATCCTTGGCAAAAGCATCCGTAATATTTTTAAGGGGCAGATTACCCCCAGCCATCTGAAGATTTTCCGAAAGAATATCCTCGGTGTCGTCAGTCGTTCCAGATTCGCGGACCGTGGCAATTCCTTCTGAAATTTTCGTGTCAGAGCAGCCAACAGGGTCTTTTGACACGACGAGGACACTAGCACCCGACTCCGATGCGGATCTCGCGGCATGACTGCCCGCTCCACCCGAACCTACAACCATCACATCATAATCGCGCCACTCTACCCCGATTGTCATCTAAGCCATTCCTCAAAAAATTATTTAGATAGTTTTAAGGTCATATGTCTGGTTAAGGAAACTATATCTACCTACAATTTAGTTAAACATTTCTTAATGAGGCTTGAGCTAGCAAGTTACGCCAGTACCTACCAATAGCCGTTCCGATTGCAGAAATAGGCCATAGGGAATTGGCTCCTACTATTAACAAAGGACGACAAATGACTGAGGACAAAACCCGTTTCTGGAAAAATGGGACTGTGGAACTTAGAGCAGCAGGGTTCGAGCCGGCTGAGATAGCGAAAAAAAATGCACTTGTGACGATTGCCAGTCCCTACACAAACGCGCACCGATGTAACAATCGCGTGAGAAGAATCACTGACGTATTATCAACTGCGGTCGAGGGCCGCGGAGGCCAAGCTCTGATCGTGGGCGCCCCTGCAGTTTCTGACGCATTAACACAAGGGACCCCAAATGCGGGTTTCAGTCTCGTGTCGAGAGATCTAATCGCCGATTGTATTGAGACGGGGCACAACGCCCATCATGGCGATGCGATGATTGTAATTTCGGGTTGCGACAAAACAGGTGCCGCCGCTCTTATGCCGTTAGCACGCACCAATGCTTATGGGCTCGTTTTGTACCCCGGGACAAGTTCCCCAGGGTGCGTAACATTCGAACCTTGGGCTAAAAAGGGGAATAATCTCACCATACTTGATTATGCGGAAGGCCGAGCGGCCCAGGAAGCAGGAAGAATTTCGAAAGAGGAACTACTTGAACTGGAAAAATGTATCATGCCAGGTAGTGGTACTTGCGGTGCAATGTTTACTGCAAACACAATGAGCACAATTGCGGAGTCGATTGGGATGATGCTGCCTCGTGGAGCGTCGCACCCTGCAGATTACAATGCTGACAGCGACATCCACGATGACGTGAAATCTCAGATTACCGCCTCGGTCGAAGCTCTCTACACCCTCATGCGCCTAGATTTAAGACCAAAGGACATCATGACTATAAAAGCGTTTGAGAATGCTATCACTACCGCTTACGCACTTGGTGGCTCTACTAACATGTACCTTCATCTTCTGGCTATTGCGCGCGAGGCCGGTTTGCCGCTCGCGATCGAACGAATTCAAGAAATAGGAGAAAAAGTTCCTTTAATAGCGAACCTACAGCCGCATGGCCCTTACGCGATGGTGTCCCTTCACAATATTGGTGGCGTACCAATTGCAATGAAGGAGTTGTTGCGGAATGGTTTCCTCCACGGTGACGCAATGACCGTCAGCGGGAAGTCGGTAGCAGAGAACTTAGATAACGTCCCAACGCTGGAGGAGTTAGGTGAACAGGATATCGTACTGCCAATTTCACGTCCTTTAGCGCAGCCCAACAATCACATTAGTGTGCTTACTGGTAACTTGGCTCCAGAGAGTTGCGTTCTGAAATTGAGTGGTAAAACACTGGAAGATGGGGAATTTCGAGGGAAAGCTAAAGTATACGAGAGCGAAGAACAGGCAATGGAAGCAATACGCTCTAACGAAATTGTACCCGGCGACGTTATTGTAGTCCGAAATGTGGGACCAGTTGGTGCTCCGGGGATGCCTGAGATGGTTATGTTGACAATTCAGCTACAAGGACGAGGCCTCGGTAAAAGCGTTGCTTTAATAACTGACGGAAGATTTTCCGGTGTCTCGCATGGTGTCCTTATTGGTCACATTTGTCCAGAAGCGGCAAAGGGAGGGCCTATAGTTGCAGTAAATGAGGGAGATACGATTGTGATTAACCCGCAGCACCGAACACTTCAGCTAGAAGTCCCAGACAAGGAGATAAAAGACAGGCTGAAAAATTGGAAAAAGCAGGAATTAGACACTGTGGTACCAGTTGGCTCCGTAAGGCACAAATACGCCCGACTTGTATCATCTGCCCACTACGGATGCGTTCTTTGAAAGTTCTGAATAAAGTCTTTTGGTCCTTCGCCGAATTCGCGAAACGTTTTGGTGATTGGATCAGGACATGAGATTTGTCGTCTTGGGTGCCGGTGCCCTGGGTACGGTGATTGCCGCTTACCTGGCTCGCGCCGGCCACGACGTGGCCTTAATCGCCCGTGGCGAGAGGGCTCGGCATCTGACGAAAAGCGGTGTTACCGTTACCGGTCTGGATAATTTCACGGCCGATTTAGAAATCGTCGAACAACCGCAGCACTTATCGTCTGCAGACGTGCTCATCCTGGCCACTAAGACATACGATACGGCGGTGGCGATCGCAGCGGTGCGACACATGGACGTAGGCACAGTGTTCTCTATCCAGAATGGGGTGATGAAAAACGCGCAATTAATGGACACCTTTGGAGTGGAAGCGGTTTTGGGCGCGGTCGCCATGTTGGGCGGCACAGTTCAGTCGGACGGCGCGGCTAATTACATGATGGATAATCCAATAGTGTTAGGCGAATTAACTGGTGGCGTCAGCGCACGAGTGGAACGGGTCATCGCCCTGCTGAAGGCTGCTGGATTGAACGCTACGGCATCTGAAATGATTCAATCCGAGGAGTGGACAAAGTTCGTCGGCTGGCTAGGCCTATCGGGCCTAGCGGTGTTGACGCGTGCCGAGACCTGGAAGTTTCTGGCTGACGCCGACACCGCGCGTATCGTTGCTCGCATCATGCGCGAAACAGCGGGACTGGCCTTATCGCAAAATATCTCGCTGAAGGCAGGGCCACCATGGGAATTGGATACGGTGATCGAAAAATCGGAAGATGAAGTCGTCGAAATGCTGGTTCAACGCGGCGAGGCACAAAGCCAAACGGCACCATACTTCCGCCAATCCATGCTGCAGGATATTGATAAGGGCAAGCCGATCGAGGTGGAGGAAACCTTTGGATTTGCATTGCGCGAGGCCAAAAAACTTGATCTCACTATACCTACGGTTGAAACCTGCTACCGCATTCTGGCCGGTATTAACCGTTTACCCTCCACTTCAGCTTGAACAACCGCCTAGACTATTCCGCTTTAAAACTGCATTAGGCGGACACTAGACGAAGACAAGAAAGGCGGTGTAGGCAACTTGCCGAAGCGGCTGACCGCCAGTTTGGAATTGCGGGTAGCGCACGCATAGTTGTCAAATCGTTCACCCAATCCGAGAAGGTGACAGCGATTTCGTATTCCTTCCCACTGTGTCGCTGTAGTCAATGCAGCGCATAGTCGGCGCAAACTATTGGCCTCATGTTCTCTCGAAATTCATTAATCCGTAGCCTCATGCTCTACAACCCTTCCCTAGTTAGGGGGCAGGGGAGAACTTGGTAGAACTCCACCCTCCATCAACTGCCAACACCTGGCCAGTGATAAATGAGGCATCCTTTGAACAAAGGAATAAAATCGCCGCCGCAATGTCAGCGGGTTCACCAAAGCGTCCGAGAGGCGTCGCGTTTAATAACGTGTCACGGAACCAAGAATTTTCATCAAGGCGTTTGGAATTAATAGGAGTTCTAATTACGCCTGGTGAAATGGCGTTAATGCGAATGCCATGCGGGCCATAATCGGCTGCCATATTACGGGTTAATCCAATAAGAGCGGCCTTAGTGGCAGAATAAGCAGAGCTGGTGGGAAAACCTTGCATGCCGAAAACCGAGGCCAAATGCACTATGGCTCCCGGTTGGGCTATCTGTAACCGCCTGTTAACAAATTCCCGGGTAAGACGAAAACCACTCCGAAAATTTACGTCCAGAAAGCGGTCCAGGTTTTCATCGTCTGTCTCGTGAACCGGTCTAGACGCACCAATTCCCGCGTTATTAATGAAGACAGTCGGCTCCCCAAGCTTCGCGCCACAGGTGTCGAATATTATTGTCGGTGCATCTTGGGCGGTAACGTCTTGGATTAAGAGTTCTATCGCACCGGACTGCCCCCCTCCAAGTTCTGCAGTCTTGCGAGCACCGTAAGGATCTTTGTCCACAACTAGGACGTTTGCTCCCTCAGAGGCAAATCGAACTGCGGTGCCTTGGCCAATGCCGGACCCACCACCAGTAATAATTGCGGTCTCACCTTCTAATTTTTTTCCCATCGGAACCTCTCAATAAGCAGATACGATAACACTCGGCCAATTGAAACATAGCCCCTCGTCAAAAAGGTCAACTTGTCGTCAAATTGGCGGAACAGTCTCAAGTCCTTGAAGAAGGACATTGCAGTTTGATAGTTTGTTGTTTCAACATGGCTCAATTTTCCATTATTTGAGGTGTAGGGTCGTACCAGAATTACGATTTTGGCGGGGGTGAAGGGTTCCTTGGTTCGGAGATAATCTACGCCTGAAATCGGGGGATCACCTTTTCCCCGATGAGGTCGATTGACCGCATGACCTGTTCATGTGTGGTGTTGCCAGCTTGGATCATGAAAACTATCTGGTCGATACCGGTTGAGGCCCAGTTCTCGACAATCTGGCAGATTGTATCGGGGTTTCCTGCGATCGCCATGCCATTGTCAATCAGATCATCGTCACTTAATCCCGCTATGCGCTCTTTCACTTTCTCGACACCGCCCGCCGTGGCGAAACGCACCGGGTTCAGTTCGGCGTTGTTGTCGCCGTAATACCAGCGCGCCGCCGCGCACCCAACATCGCGACCAATCCGATCATCCTTGTCGCAATAGGCTATTCCGAAGACGCCTGTCTGGCGGTTCGGTTCGCGGGCGATAAACATCGCTGGGTCCGTCGCCTTGAAGATAGCGTGATAATCAGCGACTGCGGCTTTGGTGTCTTCGATTGAACTGCGTGTTACTCCGACAACACCGAAACCTTGCCGGGCGGCGATTTCGTAAGTTTCCAGATTCGAGGCGGCGGTCCACAGGGGCGGGTGGGGTCGTTGTATCGGGCGCGGCACTATATGACGGGGTGGCAGGTTGACATGCTTGCCCTGGTACCCTTCGAAATAATCCGTGTCGAACATTTTCAGGACCGCATCGAGGTGTTCTTGCGCCACCTCGCGGCTTTGCAAAGGGTCGAGTCCCAGGCCTTCGGCAATGTAGCCACTGGTACCTCGCCCGGTACCGAATTCGACTCGGCCGTTGCTGAGCACATCAAGCGTGGCAACGCGTTCCGCGACGCTGACAGGATTGTGGATTGGCATGAGTACAACGCCCAGGGCCAATCGCATGGTCTTCGTGCGCTGGCTGAGCGCAGCCAGGTACATATCCGAGGCTGGAGAATGGCCAATTTCGATGAAAAAATGCTGCTCCGTGATCCAATAATATTCGAAACCCGCGGCTTCCGCCGCGACACCTTGGTCCAGCCCATTCCAGAAGACGATTCGCTCGGAGGTTTCCGTCCAGGGCCTTGGAATTTGCAATTGCGTCATGAAACCAAACTTCATCAACTTGCCTCGATTTCCTTGTTACATGAGATTATCAAATTCAATGATCTGAATTTTCGATCAGTGGGTAGCCGCCAGAAGCATCTCGCGTCTCCGTGCCTACCAAGGCCGGGTTAAAGACGCAAACCAGTTCAAGCGCCGTTTCCGACCGCAACACATGCCCATCGTGCAAATCCAAAGCATAGATCGTTCCCTTCCCGATCGGATGCACTACACCGCTGGCCTCATTCTCGATACTGCCTCGTCCCGCAACGCAGTACACCGCTTCCAAATGATTTTGGTAGCACATGCGCACCTCTACTCCAGGCTTTAGCACCGTCACGTTGAGGGAAAATCCCATCCCGTCCTCCGCCAACAGCAACCGGGTACTTTCGCTGCTCGGCGATACGACGCGGCGGCTCGTTCTCGCTTCGTCTTCAAGGTTTCTAACGATCATTCCGTCGGCTCCTGTTTCATGCGCTGTAAATTACTACAAACCTTCGCACCGCCTCAGCATACGCTACGGGAGACGGGTGATGGGGTCATTCACGACCATCCAGTTTCGCATGTTGGGATCAATCTCATAGAAATATTGTCTTCAGAAATCCGAAACTGCTTACCTCACGCATCTCTTAGAACTTGGGTCACATATGGCGATTTTGAGAATAATGAGTTCTCGGTGCAGCACAGTGCGTTTTGTGAGGGTTACATCAGGATGTAGATCTGAGGTTAATGTTGGTAGATTAATTATTGAATTGGCGTATTCACGGAAGGGGTACTTGATGAAATTTAATCTTTTTATGTATTGCATCGTAGGTCGACGAGCCGAGTTAGAAACCGGTATGGCCGGAAAAAACCCGGAGCTTTATCAGCGAATGATTTCTGAAATTGGTGAATACGCTCGCTTCGCCGACCAGTCCGGCTTTTCAGGGTTTGGACATCCTGAGCATCATATGCAAATTGAGGGTTTCGAAATCAGTAACGAACCTACCTTGATGGGTATGTGGCTGGGGTCTCACAGTGAAAAACTTAGAGTCATAACATGTGGCTTTGTTAGTACGACCCACAATCCAGTCCGCACGGCAGAATCAATAGCGACTATGGACCATATGTTAGGAGGCCGGTTTGGCGTCGGCCTAGTAAGGGGATATCAGCACCGCTGGCTCGAGAATTTTAAGATTCGTGATGAACTCGCAGCAGTGGGTCCGTGGAATAAGGATACACCAGTGGACGATATGAATCGGGAGTATTTTGCTGAATTCGTCGATATTGTATTAACTGCACTCCGGGAAGATACGTTTAGCTACCGTGGTCAATTTTGGGATTTCCCTCGACGGGGTGATGCCAATCCTCATGAGCATCCAGTTTATTCGAAGTACGGGCAGGGAGTTTCGAAGGAAATGGAGATATCGGAGGTCGGCATAGCACCGCGCCCGCTTCAGCACCCTCATCCACCGCTATACGGTGGGTTCACGCATTCTCTTAGAACCGCTAAATTTTGGGCAAAGTACAAAGGAAGACCAATCGTATTGGCTAATAACTTTGAATTTTGTAAATCACTTTGGGCGGAATACCGAACAGAAGCCGAAAAACATGGGCACGATATCAAACCCGGCCAAGAGGCGGCATGGGGGGGAATCATGATATGTGCTGATACGGACGAAAAAGCGCAGGCATGGGCAGAGGATATGCGGTGGTTTTGGAACGCTTGGTCAACGCCGTTTGGTCAAGGCTTGCCTGAATTGCTCATCGGTTCGCCGGACACCCTGTCACGTCGCATAGAAGAAGCTAGTGCGGCAGTCCCAATCGAGGAAACGTTCCTTTTAATTCCGCAAGGGCTTCATACAAGGGATCAAATTTTACACTCCCTTGACTTGTTTGCGAGCAAAGTAATTCCGAGATTCTCCGACGCAAGTCCGGAGGCATTGTTTTCCGGTGTCGCTTGAGATAACGGTGATGAGTTTCACTAATAGAAAGTTAGTTGCTGTTATATAAGGCGGTGAAGCGGCTCCGAAGTCTTTCAATCTATTTGAGGGGACCTCTGTCAACTAATACCGCAAACAAAATATGCCCCACGGCCGCAGGGCAAGAGGCGCGCACTCCTCCCAATTCTAGAAAAATTGCGCCAATCTTTGCGGGTTTGTGTGGGTACATTATGCTGTGACTCAGAGCGTTCAGTATTAAATGACGGGAAGCTCGGCTGCCCTTTGGGCTATCTCCCATTCTTTGCGCATCCACTCGACACATGCGATCGCCTGCTCGAACAGCGAATAACGGCAGCCCTCACCGTAATCGAAGTTGGGAATGAACTCGGTGGAAATTTGTCCTAATTGACTTTCAGCTTCTCTTGCATGATAGGCCAGAAGGCAACGGATGACCTCCTTCCAAGGCTCCAGTGCGTCGGCACGCCAAGGCGAATGGTAAATGCCAGGCAGTGGTTTGATGCACGGATATTGAATGCCTCGACCCGGGTTACCGTTTTTATCGAGGGCATCCAGGTTCATTGGATTATTTGGTATAGCAGTTCGTGCGTGACAGTGGCTGACCCAATTATTACCGATCCATTCACTGCAAACATCGCCTTCCTTAAATGGGTCAAGAACCAAGCGTCCGGTCGCTACATCGTCACGAATATCAAACACTTCTTGTTCCCTTGGGTTGTCAATCTTAAAGATTACGTGGCTATGATCCAGCGTCATTTGGAAAGGAAGACCGCGCTCTTCAGCCAATCGCCCGACCGGTGTGACGCGGCGAAAATCTTCCGACCACATGTTCACGTGCACTTCTAGACAAGGGGACACCCCATGTTTATCGCCTAGTTCCAATGCCCGTTCATAAAAATCAACAACTTCCTCATTACTGACTAGTTTTCCATCGGCCCGCGTCGCCAGGACCTGCACATTATGCACGGTCGAACCCAATCTGCTGCCGATCTCTAGATTGTGTGCCAACAAGTCTTCGTCTTTGCCAACGCAGTAGAACCAGCCGCTACCGAGAACTGGCAGACTATATTTCTCAGAGGCCGCACGAAACGTCTCAATCTCATGAGGGTCCGGTGTTTTGTCGACGTAATCGAAGATGCCAGCGTCGCGTACCATGGCAAATCGAGTATCTATATCCGGCAGGCCATCAGCCTCTGTATGACGAATGCCATTGGTCTGAATTCCAAATAGAAGTTCCTTTTCCATTCTGATAGTTCTCCCCACCTAGATTTGTGATCGTATAGTATCCCATTCGAATTTAGGCACTATTCTGCACATGACAAATCTGCCATTCGAAACTTCGGCAGCTGAAGACCCCTACCTTCGATGTGGTGTGCGGGAGCCGCTCAGATTTATTTTCGGCCATCACTCGTGCCAGTAATGGTGGAATAAGAATTGATGATTGCTGTCAAGGCGAGGGCCGTAAACCTTAGATAAAAGGAGTTTCCGATGAACGTGAAGTCAATGTGTGTTGGTTTTTTGATCGCGATATTTTCCTCAACAGGGACCTATTTCCTAGTGCCAACGCCCAAGGACGCAGATGCTGTGGAATTGCATCAGGAGACTATGGAACTGGTGCGCTTGCTAGCTTGGGACATGCTAGAGGCCTGCTCAATCTCGGGCAGTTCCGCGATTGTGTGTGATAAGAAACGCTACACGTCGCGTCACGGAGCGTCATTAAATCAAAAGTAACGCTACTCGGTCGCCCAATTCTGTTGCTTAGCCCGTTAGTCCCTAGTAAGACGAAATACTCAATTGCGAGTAGATTCAGTTCTTCCGGAGAATTGTAATGTGGTCCGTCGCTCTATGCGGTCGTTGCAAAGCCACGCCCGTCAACGAAAGAGAAGACAACATGAATTCTGTTTTTTTGTTTTCTGTCAACGCGGACACCCCGCCGATCCAGACGATTAATCCAGGCGAGGAAGTCTTCTTGGTGGTTTGTCGCGCATTCGCCGATGTAAAGGATATTAGCGCCATTCCAACACTATTTACCCTTGCTTGCGGCGGCTATCCGCTCGCCCATTTAGCTGGCCCAATTGGGATCAAGGGCGCGGAGCCAGGCGGCGGGATTGATTTTGAGCACGCTACATATACAGTTCTGTACACATAGTGGTCGCTGCTCGGATGGGGTGGTTGCCCTTTAAAATATTGTAGCGAGGCTAGTAATTCAACGCTGCTCACAGCAGCGCATCGGTGGTTTAGCGTGCCTCCGTCCAGCTTTCGCAAAAAGCTAGTGCAGACGTACTAAAAGGTCTTCCATCGCGTTCCCGCTCCCATGACCGGCCACTGGCTTGCTCGTTGTTCAGAGTTAGACGCGTACCTGACGCTGGGATGAGGACCGTATTGACGCCATAGGGTCGTTCTCCGTCTCCTGTTCCAGGCTGGGTATGGATCATCAAAGGATCACCGAGATCAAACCAAGTTAGCGAAAGGTGCGTATCCTCAGCCGCTACATATTCCGTATAGAAACGATGCGGGTCGCCGTCCTTTTCAAATTCCGCCTCTTCTACGGGGATGGCAAGGTCGGCCAGGTCCGGGTTCAACACGCCCTGAATCGTGTCTTGCAGCCAACGCGCCATGGCAATGTTGTCAGACCAAATTCGCCAATGATTTTCGGTTAGCTCGCTCTTAAGGTAAAGCACATGGCCTGGACCGGCAGGGGACATAACATTACGCCAAAAGCTGGCGACCGTTGATTCCGGCCCACCATCAATTTCAGAGAGACGAATAAACGGATTCTCGCCGCAGCAGAGCACACGATTTAAGT
>CAZDQC010000061.1:1536-18168 GCA_964507245.1 uncultured Rhodospirillaceae bacterium | reverse complement strand
CCAAGGTGATCGAATGAACCAAAGAAGGTCCGTTATGGGATAAATTTGGCTACGTGTGCCCGTTTAGGATTGCTTAGCCCCTACACACCAGACATTTTGACTGCCTAGGCTGTCTGTGATAACAGTCATGTCTTATATTTTTTGAGCGACAACGAAAACACAACAGGGAGAATAAAATGCGGAAATCGGTCTTATCGCTGGGTGCCCTTGCGTTGGGTGCTTTCACATTCTCGTTTGCTTCGGTTTCGGTGCCGACGGTGTCCCAAGCGGCGATGGTCGAAGGGCCAGAAGTCACGTGGCGCCTGTCACTTTGGGGCAAGCGCCGAGCTTTTTCAGAGGGTCTTGAATACATCTCCTCTGAAGTGGCCAAGCGGACTGGCGGCAAATTCAATATTAAACTCTATTACGGTGGACAGCTCTCCAAGAGTAAAGAAAACCTCGACGGCATTTCGATAGGCGCATTTGAAGCGGCACTGTTTTGCGCGGCTTATCATCCTGGCAAAAACAGGCCCCTGAACGTTCTTGATTTGCCATTCCTGCCGCTTATTAATCTTGACGTAATGCTCAAGGTGCACAATGCGGTATACAACCACCCATCAGCCAAGAAGGCCTTGGCCAAGTGGAACGCGCACCTTTATATGCCCAATGTTCTTCCGCAGTACGAATATATGGGTAAAGGAAAGCCGCCCGCTAAGGTGTCGGATTTCAAGGGCAAGCGGCTTAGGGCACTGGGCGGCATGGGCCGCGCTGCCAAGGCGATTGGCGCCGTGCCGACTACGATGCCGGCCTCCGAGACTTACACGGCCCTGTCACGTGGTACGGTGGATGCTATCGGCTTCCCCTTCACCTATACTTTCAGCGCCTACAAGCTAGACGAGGTCTCGGACTGGTACACAACCAACATGGTACTTGGCACGGTGAACTGTCCGATCGTCTTTAACACGGACGCCTGGGCCAAGCTTCCCAAGCAGTACCAGAAACTGTTGAACGACATTAAGGCTGGCGCGTCCAATGCCCAAAAAATTGCTTATTCCACAAAGGATAAAGAGAACCTGGCAAAATGGGCTGCCAATCCGAAACTTGTGGGCGTCAAGATCGATGAGGCTGAGATGGCCGAGTTCCGGCGTATCGGTGGCCAGCCACTGTGGAATGATTGGGTAAAAGAGAACGCGAAACACATTCCTGCTCAGGAACTTCTGGATCTCGTACTCAAGACAGCTAAAGAAGCATCGAAGTAAAGGTTATTGTCAATGCAAGGCCGCCGGTTTTACCGCCGGCGGTCTTGTGTCGCTTGTCTTTGCGGGTTGGCTGTCCGTGCTTTGATTGGATGAATATTTATGTCAGATCAGGACATCGCTGCGCTCTCTCCCGGAGCAAGGCTTCTGTCAAAAATTGACAGTTATTATTTTCAATTTGAAAAATTGTTAAATTTATTAGCCGGTATCGTCATTATGGGCCTGATGTTCCTGGGTGTGTTTCAGGTCCTCGGGCGAAAGCTCATAAATTTTCCAGTCCCCGGTTATGTCGACCTCGTCGAATTCGCCATGGTCGTCTTTGCCTTCCTCGCCATTTCCTATTGTCAGAAGCTCGGCGGTCACGTTCGCATGGAAATCATCATCGGCAGATTTAAGGGCCGGACGCTTTGGTTTCTTGAATGCATCGGCATCCTGATCGCGATGTATAGCATTGCCGTGCTGATGTATTACAGCTATGAGCACTTTCTCCGTTCCTTTGATTGTTCGTTTGCATTCTGTATTGGTGACAGCTCGATGGACATCGAACTGCCGATCTGGCCGTCGAAGCTACTCGTTCCGTTCGCCTTTGCCATGTTGTTAGTGCGCTTCACTATCCAGTTGTTGGGATATTTTCGACTTTTCCTTTATCCCGATGCGGATCCAATTGCTATTCCAATAATTGAAACGGTGGATGAGCAGGCCCAGCGTGAGATCGATACCGGCCTAGCAGGAGAAGAAGAAAAAGTGGTGATTACGGGTGATTTGAGGAGCCAGTAGATGACTGAATTTGAAATTGGCTTGGCAGGCACCGGTGCCCTGCTGTTGATGGTATTTGCCGGTGTGCGGATTTATGTCGTTGCTGCTATTGTCGGTGTACTAGGTGTCGTTTTTATCATTGGTTGGGGTGCGGGCGCCGGCATAGGTGGCACTGTCCCGCATTCGAAGTCGGTTAACTACGCGCTGAGCGTATTGCCGATGTTTATCTTGATCGGTTTCATCGCCTACCATGCGGGATTGACCCACGCCCTTTTCCGCGCGGCGAGGGCCTGGGTCGGCTGGGTTCCGGGCGGCCTCGCGGTAGCCAGTGTCTTCGCCACTGCAGGATTTGCAGCCGTTTCCGGCGCCAGTACGGCGACGGCTGCGGTGTTCAGTCGTGTCGCGATCCCGCATATGCTTGATGCAGGTTACGACAGGAGGCTGGCGGCCGGCGTGGTCGCCGCGGGCGGCACCCTCGCTTCGTTGATACCGCCGAGCGCGATCTTGGTGATTTACGCTATCATTGTTGAGGAATCAGTTGGCACGTTGATCATGGCCGGCTTCATTCCGGGCGTAGTCTCGGCACTGGTTTACGCCGCTCTGATTATTGGCCAATGTAAGCTTAATCCGGAGCTCGGCAAGCCAATCCCTTCGCCGCCAATGAAAGAGAGGCTCGCCAGTTTACCTGGTACGCTGCCCATTATCGCCGTGGTCGCGATCATCTTCTATTCAATGTATTCCGGTACGGCGACGCCGACAGAAGCAGGCGCTCTTGGTGCGTTTGTCGTGCTGGTAATGGCGATAGTTCGCGGCATGTCTTGGGAGAATTTGCGCTCCGCCTTGGAAGAGACTGCCAGACTGACGGTGATGATTTTTGCGCTGATCTGGGGCATCTTGATATTCGTCCGATTCCTCGGCTATGCCGGACTGCCGCAGGCGTTTGCCGAATGGATCGTGACACTGCCGTTCCCGCCGATAATTATCATGATCGGTATCCTGCTGGGTTATGCTGTGCTTGGCATGTTCATGGATGCGATCGGCATGCTGTTACTGACCTTACCAGTGGTGTATCCGGCGGTCATTGCTCTGGGCTACGACCCGATCTGGTTTGGGATAATTGTCGTCAAAATGTGCGAAGTGTGCCTGATCACGCCGCCGGTTGGGCTCAATTGCTATGTGGTGGCCGCAGTTAGACGAGATATACCACTGGGAGATGTGTTCCGGGGTATTGCGCCTTTCTTCGTTGCCGATGTTGCAACGATCGGACTCTTTTTGGCCTTCCCGGGGATCATTCTCTGGTTGCCCAGTCTGATCAATCAGTAGAACGACTGATGAGCCTAGGGTAGTTTTATCGTCAAGGCCAGGATCATGGTACTCCAGGACTTTCCGTGACCATCCAGATTTAGGGATTCATTGACGCCACCTTCCAAGGCCTGGTCCATGACGAAGTTCAGACCATGCAGATTGGGTAGCTCATAGCGTTTGATCAGTCCGCGCAGTATGCCGCCGAATTCTTGATGCAATCTCTCCGGTGTCACTTGTTGACGCAGGATCTCGTAATGTGCCGGGTCGTATGCAAAGAGCGAAAGATTGGAGCGGTTGCCTTTGTCCCCGGAACGACCATGGGCAATTTCGCGGAGTTGAACATGCTGGTTCATGCGGTCAGTAAATCCAGGCCCGGTTGCACTTCCGCCCGGTCAACAAAAGCGGAATAGGTGATTACCGAAGGGGTAATGTGGCCACGGTAACCGCCGCCAGCTGCGGGGCCGCAGCATAGCAGCGATTCAACCTCCCACAGTAGTAGCTCAGCCTCGTTTTCAGATGAGGCGCGCGAGGCACAACGTAAACGTACGTCTTGTGCCTCATTCGGGTAGCTGACGGCGGATCCGTGCAAAGCCGAAACTCCGATAAGATCAATTCGTATCGGACCGTTGCTGTGATGCAGTGTTTCCATCCGCTCGGCGACAATTTTGCCGGCTAGGTGCGCACGTTCCGCCGCGCCCGGTCCCGCGTAGGAGACTTCTGCCTCGGCCAGATAGCCGCCGTCAAATGCTACCGTCACCTTTAGCTGCTCCGGTCGCGGAGCGCCATCGGCCTGGTTGACGCGGATCCGGTCGTTACCATCGTCGGTCAAAGTGATTTGTGAGAAGTCTGCTGTTACGTCCGGGGTCACATAGGCAGCCGGATCGTGAACTTCGTACAGCAATTGTTCCTTCACGGTGCGTTGGCTGACTAAACCTCCGCTATCGGACAATTTGGTAATTACGGCATCGCCATTTGCATCCACCTCAGCCAGCGGAAAGCCAACATTTGCAAGATCTGGCACTACCTTGTGGCCTGGATCGGCGAAATAGCCGCCGCTTACCTGAGCCGAACATTCCAGCAGGTGGCCCACCGCTGTGCCAGCGCCCATGGTCTGCCAGTCCTGTAAATCCCATTCAAAATGGTGCGCCAAGGGCGCCAGGAACAGCGATGGATCGGCCACCCGGCCGGTGATGATCACATCTGCTCCGGCCTCAATCGCTGGCAGAATTGCGTCGATTCCTAGGTAGGCGTTTGCAGCCAACAACTGCCGGCCGGTTTCCGACAACTTGCAGGCAGGTTCCAACAATGGCGTGTCCGGACCGACCAGGCGGTTCACTTCGTCACCGGTCACGGCGGCTATTTTTAGGCCCGTCAGGCCCAATTCAGCTGCAATTTCTGCTGTGCGCTGCGCCGCAGCTAGCGGGTTGGCAACGCCCATGTTTGTAACGATCCGTGTGCCAACAGCGTTGCACAGGGGCAGCACCGTTCGCATGCGCCGTTCCAATAGCGGGTTGTAACCCAATTCCGGATTGGCTCGGCGGTCGCGGTGACCGAAAGCTAGAGTGCGTTCGCCGACGCATTCGAAGACGATCGCATCCAAATTGCCGTAGCGGACGAGATCTACAGCCGGTTCCAGTCGGTCTGAGGAAAATCCGGCACCGGTGCCGATGCGAAAAATATTATGCGTTCCCATGTGCCTAACATAGCACGGTCTTTTGAGCATGCACCCGCTCCTTGTGGTAGTTTGGGGGCTGTTATTTCAAAATAGGATTTCCTATGACAGATCCAATTACTGGCGGTGCCCTGGCTGGTTTTCGCATCGTGGATTTAACCCGTGTTTTGGGCGGGCCATTTTGCACACAGTTACTTTCGGACCACGGAGCTGAGGTGATCAAGGTGGAGCCACCACAGGGAGACGAGGTGCGCGACTGGGGTCCACCATTCAAGAATGGGCTTTCAGCCTATTTTGCCGGCGTGAACCGAAATAAGCGATCCGTCGGTCTGGATCTGCGTACTGACCGGGGGCAGGAAGTGCTGTTCAGGCTGTTGGAAGGCGCCGATGTGATGATCGACAACTTCAAGGCCGGGAGCTTGGAAAAATGGGGCATCGGTTATGAAGACGTTCTATCCAAGAAATACCCGTCACTAATCTATTGCTCAATCACAGGTTTCGGTTCGAGTGGACCGTTTGGTGGCTTTCCCGGTTATGATGCAGTAGCCCAGGCGCTTTCCGGGCAAATCTCCGTTAACGGCGCACCAGAAAGCGGTCCGACGCGGATCGGCGTACCGATTATTGATCTGGCCACGGGCCTGTATGCGGCAATTGGCATATTACTGGCGGCGGAGGAGAGGCGTAAATCAGGTAAGGGTCAGCGAGTGGATACCGCCTTGTTTGATACTGGCGTGGCCTTGCTACACCCTCAGGCGGCAAATTATTTCATGTCCGGTAAGGCGCCCGCCCTGACCGGCAATTCCCATCCGAATATTTCACCCTACAGCCAGTATCACACTAAGCAGGGCTTGCTTTTCCTGGCCATTGGTAACGACCGCCAGTTTAGATTGCTGGCAGAAATTCTAGGTCATCCAGAATGGTCCAATGATCCACGCTTTCTGCATAATCCCGAGCGAGTGGAAAACCGTGGCGAATTGGATGCGGCAATTTCTGAGGCCCTGAGGGAACGGACGGCAGAGGATGTCTCTTCGGATCTGCTAAGAAAGGGTGCTCCGGCTGGGGCCGTCTTGACCATTCCGGAGGTGGCTGAGCATCCTCATACAAAGCATGCCAAGATGGTGGTGGAACTTGATGGCTATCGCGGTACCGGTATCCCGATCAAGCTGGGCCGCACTCCTGGCTCCGTGCGCAGCACGCCGCCCCATTATGGCAGCGCCACACGTAATGTTCTTGCCTCATTGGGTTACGACCGGGGTCAGGTGGAGGAGTTAATTTGCGACGAAATTGTCTTCACCGAGCGAGCCGAGCCGCCGACTTAAAGATTTGTTCCCGTAGCCATCTTGCGCTGCATCAGGCGCTTCATGTGGTCGCGGGCATCAAAGCGACCTTCTCGCTGGCCGTGTCCCATATGGACAGGCAGTGCGGGCACGTCAGTAACCGCCAACGGCACCTCCAGTTCCAGAATTTCTGTTTTAGGCAACAGACAGGTTACATCGTCACATGCCTGATAATTCACATTGACAACCACTTTGACGCGGTCCTGATCCAAGGGCCGAACCTCGCTGGCTAATTCGCCGTTAGCGAATACGGGGATACGCACATCCACAACCCCGCTCCAGACCTGTAGCACGACGCCCATGCCTTGCAACCGCAACGGCCGACTGGGGGGATAAAGCGGTGCCTCAATCACGAGTCCCGGTGGTCCGGTGACATCGATCGTCGTTGGTGCCATGCCGTCGGGCACGGGTTCTCCATAAATGTGCAACCCTTCCCGTAGTTCGAAACGCACTACGACTTGTCGAATTATGCCTTGGCGAAGGCTTCCGGAGCCGCCATGCAGGGTTGCGGTTATTTTTACCCCCTCGTCATCGACCGCTGAAATTTGCGGAGTGTGGTCGGCAAGCAGGACCCTGCCCAAAGCGGCATCGATGATGATCTCGGCGCTGTCCCGTTTCTTGTAGTTGTTCTGAAAAAACTTCCCGATTACCTGGCCGTCTTCGTTGGTGATAAAGACGCCGGGATAAGGAATTCCGTAAAAAATGCCGTCGCCCGGTTTGACCTGAGTATTGAGAATTCCGTAGCGGCGAATGACCTCCGAATCCAAATCAGATAATAATGGAAATGGTATGTTTTCGGTCTGTGCGTATGCGGCCAAGACATCTTGGTCGTCATAGGAGATGGCGTAGAGCTTGATGCCTGCTTCCTTGAATTTGTCGTATGCATCCCGCAACTCCCCGAGCTGCGTCCAGCAAGGGGGTCACCACACGGCGGAGCGGTAGAAGACAACCGCCGATTTGGCGCCGTCCCGATCCTTGTGAAATTTTACAATGTTTCCCTCTGCGTCGGGCAGGACAAAATCCGGCAATCGTTCGCCAATAGCGGGACCGGCCGGATGATCATCAGGAATATTTGTTCGTGCCGGATGTTCCACGGGCACCGGTGCGTCGAACCCATGTTTGTCCCTGTTCAGGCTGCCATCAGAGTTCAAAGCCATACTCAATTCCTTTGTACCAAATAATTTCTATTGGGGGCTAACCTATCACGATTTTGCATCAACGCTACTGGACCGAGCGTTGGAGCTGACATAGGTTGGCGGCAACAAATTTCAGGAGGACACTATGAAAGCGTATCAAATCACGAAATGGGGCGAACCGTTGGAGGAACGGGAAATCGAGACGCCGGAACCCACAGGGACCCAGGTTCTGCTGCGGGTCACAGCCTCGGGCATTTGCCACAGTGATATACATTTGTGGGACGGCTATTTCGATATGGGCGGTGACGTAAAGATGCGCCTGTCGGATAGGGGCATGACCTTGCCGTTCACCATGGGTCACGAGGTCCTAGGCGAGGTGATTGCTTTGGGCCCCGATGCTGAAGGCGTCGAGATTGGCGACAAGCGCATCTATTTCCCCTGGATAGGTTGCGGTGAATGCGAGGTCTGTCAACGAGGTGAGGAGCTTCTTTGCTTGGCGCCGCGAACACCGGGCACCCGGTATGCAGGCGGCTATGCGGAATACTGCTTGGCGCAGCATTCAAAATACTTGGTGCCGTTCGAGGGTGTGGAGGAAACTCACGCGGCGACCTGCGCCTGTTCAGGTGTCACGGCCTATAGCGCTCTCAAGAAATTGAAACACCTACGGCCTGAGGAACACTTGATGATCATCGGTGCCGGCGGCGTGGGGCTAGCCGGTATTGGCATGGCCAAGGCCGTGGTGGCTGCCAAGCTTGTGGTGGCGGATATCGATCCAGCTAAGCGCGCTGCCGCACTAGCAGCGGGGGCGGATATAGTGATTGATAACAGTAATACTGGTGCTGGTGCAGAATTGATGGAGAAAACCGGTGGCGGTGTGCATGGCGTCATTGATTTCGTTGGCGCACCGGCGTCCAGCGGCTTCGCCATGCAGACCTTGGCCCGTGGTGGCACGATTGTTGTCGTTGGTTTATTCGGTGGCGCGGTACCGCTGCCGCTTGCCAGTTTGCCCCTTAGGATGATGAGCGTCGTTGGAAGCTATGTGGGTACATTGGGTGAAATGCACGAGCTTATGGCGCTCGTGAAAGCCGGTAAGGTTAAGCCTGTACCCATTACGCCGCGCCCCTTGCGCGAGGCGGGCCAAGCTATTGCCGACTTGCGGGACGGCAAGACGGTGGGGCGTTACGTTCTAACCAATTAACTCAGCACGTGCCGGGGGCATTTGAGCTACGGCACCGAGCAACAGGGTGCCATCTGCCCCCGGCAGATGGCTGTGCTCGCTAATGTGGCGTCGCCAGGCTCGTGCCCCGGGTTGGCCATGATAAAGCCCTAGCATGTGACGGCTGATGGCATTCAGGCGAACGCCTATCGTTAACTGCCGCTCAATGTAGGGCTGCATGGCCCGAACTAATTCCGCCCGGCTGGGAATGGGCGTCGGATCGCCAAAAAGGCCCTGATCGATGCCCGCCATCAGATAGGGGGAATTATAGGCAGCTCGGCCGATCATGACGCCGTCTACATGTTCTAAATGTTTGTGGCATTGCTCCAGGGTTTCAATGCCGCCGTTGATGACGATTTCAAGCTCCGGATAATCCGCTTTTAGTCGGTAAACACGTTCGTAGTTCAGGGGTGGGATCTCACGGTTTTGTTTTGGGCTGAGGCCGGACAGATAAGCCTTTCGGGCGTGTATTATAAAGTTTTGGCATCCCGCCGCAGCAATCGTATCGACGAACCTGCAAAGGAAGCCGTAGCTATCGAGATCATTGATGCCAATCCGTGATTTGACAGTAATAGGTATATCCACGGCCTTGTGCATGGTACGGACTATCGTTGCGACCAACTCCGGTTCTTCCATCAGGCAAGCACCAAAACGCCCTGACTGCACCCGGTCGCTGGGACAGCCTACGTTAATGTTGATCTCGTCATAGCCAAATTCCTGGCCGATCTCTGCCGCCAGAGCCATGCGATCCGGATCCGCACCCCCTAGCTGAAGAGCGATGGGATGTTCTTCTTTTGAAAATCCCAATAGGCGTTCTCGGTTGCCATGGATCACCGCCTCCGCCGTAACCATTTCCGTGTACAGGAATGCCCGCCGGCTGATCTGACGTAGAAAATAGCGCTCGTGCCGGTCCGTATATTCCATCATCGGCGCAATCGAAAACCGGCAAATCGAGTCCACAAGCTTTACTCTTTGAAAACCGATCGTAGCGCGCCGGCGGTATGGTCAAGCGCGACCAGGGCCTGATCTACCTTGCCGCCCATGCGGGCAAAGCCATGTACCATTCCCTCGTAGCATTTGTACTCTACTTCTACGCCGGCATTGGCCAGTTTCTCAGCGTACAAGCGCCCTTCATCGCGTAACGGGTCAAATTCCGCGGTTTGAATCCAGGTTCGCGGCAGGTCCGTATGGTATTTGGCGAGAAGCGGCGAGGCGCGCGGATCAGTACGCGCCTCCCGATCCGGTAGATACAGCTCGTTGAAACGTTCTATCGCCTCGCTGGTTAGCAGGTAACCCTTGCCGTTTTCCATCTTGGATTTAGTGTCTGCGTCCAAATGAACGACTGGATAGATAAGCACCTGCAGGCGCAGCGAGATGCCCTTGGGCGCATCCCGGAGGGCAATGGCCACCGAGGCCGCAAGGTTGCCGCCCGCACTGTCGCCCACCACAGCCATCCGGGCGGGATCGCCACCAATTTTTGTAGCGTTCGTTCCAACCCATCGGGTAGCGGCTATGCAATCCTTTAATCCAGCGGGAAATTTGTTCTCGGGCGCCAGACGGTAGTCCACGGATACGACAATGCATTCCGCTGCCTGGGCTAGAAACCGGCAGATATGGTCGTGACTGTTCAGCGAGCCGATTACCCATCCGCCACCATGAAAAAAAATAACAACGCCCAAGGATTGTGCAGTTGATACGGGGGTATAGATGCGGATTAGTAATTTATTTCCGTCCGGTCCCGGAATGCTGCGATCTTCAACACTATCCAAGTCACCTACACTGTGGCGGTAGACCACAGTGCTCGCCTCATATTCCTTACGGGCGACGAGATGGTCGCTATTCTCCAGTGGTGAGCCGCCAGCCGCGTTGGCCGTTGCAATAATCACTGCACACTGCGGGTCTAGTTCCATGGCGCTTCCTTCCTGTTCCCTTTTTGATCAGTTCATCGGACCAGACTCTGGGTCACCAACCAGGAAACTCCCTTGACTGCAGTCTCAGTTTTTTGTGGATGACGCCTTTTGCCAGCATAGTCAATACCCGAATTCTCCAATTACTCGGTGTTTTAGCGGGTCATAAACTTGCTAATGCCCCAGGCAAATTTTTTGGATTTTTATTCATACTATAATGCGCCGTAGCCACAAGCGGACTGGACGTAAGCCCGTTGACAGGACAAACTTATAGAGTTTTTCCGAATACGAGCGATATTGCATCATGAGGGACTGTGATCTGGAAGAGGCAGCGCCACGACTCATCGCGAAATTCGGTGGTTACTCCGAGCGTAGCTTGGGTGGTGGGCTTACATCACCTGGTAGAATTGGCTGATACGGGTTGACCGCGCCCCTATGTTAGAAATTGACATGCTGATCGATAACTGGAGCTAAGGATAAATGAATCAGGGAAAATGGCGGATTGGCGATGTGACAGTGACCCGCGTAGTAGAAATCGAGGCAACGGGTGGTATGAGCCGCGTCATTCCCGATGCAAAAAGGGAGCGTTTGAAGGAAATTCCGTGGATGTACCCCCATTTTGCCGACGAAAACGGTCGCATGCGCGGTGCTATCCATGCCTTGATTGTAGAGGCCCCTGACCGCACCATTATGGTGGATACCTGCGTTGGCAATGACAAGGAACGTGGAAACCCAGCCTGGAACCAGCTGCAGACGGCGTTTTTGGATGATATGGAGAAGGCCGGTTACGTCCTGGACGCTATAGACACCGTGCTTTGTACGCACCTGCACATAGACCACGTAGGATGGAATACCATGTTGGTGGATGGTAAATGGGTGCCGACATTTCCAAAGGCACGCTACCTTATCGGGCAGGTTGAATTTGCTCATTGGCAGGCGGACACGGATTTAGATCAGGTGGCAGTGATGGCAGATTCTGTCTTGCCGGTTTTCGATGCCAATTTGGTTGACCTAGTTGAAACAGACCATCAAATTAGCGATGAAATCAGCCTGATGCCCACGGTCGGGCATACGCCGGGTCATGTATCGGTCATGATCAGAAGTAATGGTGAAGAAGCCATGATTACGGGTGATTTCATCCATCACCCGTGCCAATTCGCCCACCCAGAATGGTCGTCTTCCTTTGATACTGACCCAGCGCAGTCGGCGCAGACCCGGCGCGAAGTATTCGATAGGTATGCTGATACTCCTACTCTGATCATCGGGACACATTTCGCTACGCCCACAGCTGGACATCTGAAGCGCGACGGCGACGCATATCGCCTTGATGTCTAGGGATCCTGGGCATGAGTTTTGAACGCCCCTACGAGGGCATCAAGATTGTTGACATGAGCCAGGGTATCGCCGGTCCCTATTGCGCTATGCTCTTAGCCCAGCACGGCGCTGAGGTGATCAAGGTTGAGCCCCATCAGGGTGATTGGTCCCGCATGCTGGGCACTCCAACCAATGATCACACCGAATTTTCTTTTGTTGCCAATATGGGCAAACGAAGCCTGGCGATAGATCTGAAAAGCCGTGACGCACCAAAAATCATCGATGCCTTGGTGGAGGAAGCGGATGTTTTTCTTGAAGGCTTCCGGCCAGGCATTATCGACCGCTTGGGTTTCGGTCACGAGCGTCTGATGACGCTGAAACCTGGCCTGATTTATGTATCGATCTCCGGCTTTGGGCAGACGGGATCTCTGCGTGATAAACCGGCCATGGATCCGGTTTTGCAGGCCTTTTCGGGCTTTATGCTAGATAATGCGGGGCAGGACGGCACACCGCACCGCGCCAATACGGTAATTAACGATATGTCCACCGCACTTTATGCTTTCCAGGCGGTGGCGCCATCGTTGTATGTAAAACGCGCCGGCGCGCCGAGTCGCTACTTTGATATTTCTCTTATGCGTGGCGCTGCGTGCCTGAATGCCATTCGCATCATGGCCGCTTCTCGGGGTGAGTTAAGCCAAGTGGCTCGAACTGCGCCTTCCGGAATATTCCGATGTGCCGACGGCTGGCTTCAGCTGGTTATTATGCAGGACAGGGACTTTGACGCCTTGTGCGATATTCTGTGTCTTGATGACTTCAAAGCGGACGAAAGTTTGCGCGGCAACGAGGCCCGTTTGGCCCGAGCGGATGAACTCGTGGAGCGTGTTAGTGTGATCTTATTAACTAAACCGGCCGCCCATTGGCGCGAGCTATTTACTGACGCCGGTTTGCAGAACGAAATGCTACAGAACTATCAACAATTCCTTGAGCATCCACAAGTGATTGAGACGGAATTATTCTCTCCTATCGACTTGCCGGGCCTTGCAAAACCATTGCCGATACCGAACCCACCAGGCATTCCGAAAATTATGAATGGTACGCCAGCGGGTACCTCGCCCGTCACGGGACAGCACAGTGACGAAATTCTGGCCGAACTGGGTTACAACGGAGACGACATCGCGGACCTACGAAATCGTGGTGTTGTGACCACATGGATCGGACGGGTGGATCCATGAACCCTGAGCGCCCCTATGAAGGCATCAAGGTGGTGGATCTGAGCCAGGGCATCGCGGGACCCTATTGTGCCATGCTGTTGGCGCAGCATGGTGCCGATGTGATCAAGGTGGAACCGCTGCAAGGGGACTGGGCCCGCGCCCTAGGTACGCCAGTATCAGACCATACAGAGTTTTCGTTCATCGGCTCGTTGGGCAAACGAAGTCTGGCCCTTGACTTGAAAAGCCACGAGGCGCCCAAGATCATTGAAGCCCTGGTGACGGAGGCGGATATATTTTTTGAAGGTTTTAGACCGGGTGTTATAGACCGCCTTGGTTTTGGGCGCGAACGGCTTATGGCCCTCAATCCCAAGCTAATTTACGTCTCCATATCAGGTTTTGGGCAGACCGGACCACTGCGCGATAAGCCGGCTATGGACCCGGTTCTCCAGGCCTTTACCGGCTTCATGATGGATAACACTGGTAACGACGGCATTCCCCACAGGGCTCCGACGGTTATTAACGATATGTCCACGGCAATGTATGCATTTACCGCCGTGGCACCAGCCCTGCATGCTCTGCGCGATGGTCACTCGGGACGTTACCTGGATGTATCCCTGATGCGGGGAGCTGCTAACCTGAGTGGTATTCGCATCATGACAGCATCCCACCGAGAATTGGATCGTGCCGGAGCGCCCCCCTCCGGCATTCATGAAACAGCGGATGGTTGGTTACAATTAGTCATCATCAAGAAAGATGATTTCCATACTTTATGTGATCTTATGGGTTTTACGGATCTGAAAGCCGACGCCGGTTTGCAGAACCTGCCCGGCCGCATGGAACAGAGTGAACGGCTACGGGCTCGTTTCGCCCCAGCGTTCTTGGAGAAGTCGGCCGTCGTTTGGAGGGAAATGTTTACGGAGGCCGGACTGCAAAACGAAGTGTTACAAAGTTTTGAACAGTTTATTGACCACCCCCATGTTTCTGAAATCGAATTGTTCACTTATTTTGAGCTGGCAGGCCTACCAAGTCCCCTGCCCATTGCCAATCTGCCTGGCCTGCCAAAATTTGTGCCGGGGTCGGCCACGGCCCTTTCACCCGTGACCGGTCAGCACAGCAACGAAATTCTGCAGGAACTTGGTTACGACCATGACGCAATTGCCGGTTTGCGCCGGCGCGGGATTATCACGACGTGGCAGGCTCCTTCCGAATAAGCCAGACAAAGCGCAGCGACACGATTAGGCAAATGGCCGCCGGAAACAGAGCGAAGCCATAAATCCAATTCGCTAGACTGCTCAATGTCTCTATCGAGATACCCTCCGACAGGCCAGCGATGCTGGATAGAATTCCCGCTGCGGCGGCTCCAAAGGCGATGCCCAGGGTTTGCAAGGTTGGGATTGCCCCGGCGGTGACGCTTTCTTCACCAGGTCGGGCATGGCTCATTACATGGTTAGAGATGTGGGCATGGCACTGCCCTATGCCTAATCCGGTCAAAAAGACCAAGGCAACCAAGGGTATTAGAGGTCCCTGTAAAATGAACAAGCCTTGCGCGAATATACCCAGCAGGATGCACAGCGGTCCGGTAATGATCAGTACGCGTTGAACTTGTTGTGACGCTCCGGCGGTGGCGAAGGCGGCCGTGGACCAGCCCAAGGACATGGCGGCGGCGACATATCCGGCCAAGAACGGCGGCACGGAATGCAGTTTCTGCGCCAGTAGGGGCAGAAACACGCTTAAGGGGGTGTAGCTCAGAAAGAACAGGAAAAAGATCCAATAGCCGGTCCCCACAGCGGCCCGGAAGGACGTGGGCCGGCTAGGGAGCAACCGGCTTTCGGCGCGATGGTCGAGCCATAACATGCCCGTGATGCCGATCAATGCACTGGCGATCAGGGCCAGACGGATCGTCGGCTCCGCCGTTCGTCCGCCGATGATGACGCACAACACTGCTCCGCCTAACAATAGCAGCCGCCGCCAAGGCAGTTTGGCTTCCTCGGCGGAGCCATCATCCGCCGGCAAAATACGCCGAGCCAGGAAGACCAATGCCAGGAATACAGGCACGGACAGCCAATAAACCCCACGCCAGTATCCCATTTGGGCGAAGACCCCTGCCACCAATGGCCCGGCCAGCGCGGCCACGCCCCAGATGATCGACATGAATGCAAACACCCTGGGTCGCAAATTTTCGTCGAACAATTGCCGGATCATTGAGTAGGCGAGAGAGACCAGAAGCCCTGCGCCCAGCCCTTGCACGGTGCGGCCCACGAGAAATAACAGCATTTGTGGCGCAGTGGCGCAGACGATCGCGCCTAGTAGATAGATTGACACTGCAACAACCAGGGCCCGCCGCAATCCAAGAGTTGCACCTGCCGTTCCGCCGCTGGCGGCCCCCATGATGGATGTGACCACATACAGCGCGGCCGGCCAGGCGTAATAGGCTACACCCTGGATGTCTTCAACCACACTGGGAAGTATAGTGGCGATGACGAAAACATCCATGGCATGCAGGGTCACGCAACACATAATGATGGTCAGTCGCGCCAGTCCGGCACCTTGGATCACCTGCCGCCAGCCGCCGGGTGGTTTCTTTTCCCGCTCGGGCAAGGATCCGCCCTAACCTACCGCTTGAAACCGGCTCAAGTCCGCTTGCGCTGAGGCGTATTCCTTTTTCAGCCGGTCACAAAGGCTCTTTACGGGCAAGATGTCGTGAATGACGCCAACGCCATGTCCTGCAGACCAAATATCTTTCCAACGTTTCCGGCGTTCCGCCACCGCCAGGATGGCATCGTTATCTTGCCGTCGAATTTGATCCAGCGTCACGCCGGCCCTTATCAGGCAGGGCGCCAGCACATTGGATGGGGCGTCCGTAAGGGTGCCATAGAAGATATCGGTTGCTGTCGCCTCGATTATCATCTCCTGGTAACCTTCCACGGCGCCGGACTCTTCGGTATTGATAAAGCGCGTTCCCATATAGACAAGGTCCGCGCCCATCACCTGGGCTGCCAGGATGTCCCGCCCAGTCGTGATAGCGCCCGCCAAGACGATGGCTTTGTCCGTCATTTGGCGCACCTCGTTGACCAGGGCAAATGGGTTCAAGGTGCCGCAATGACCACCCGCGCCGCCACAAACGGCGATTAGTCCGTCGGCACCGGCATCTAACGCCTTTTCCGCATGACGGGCGGCTCCAATGTCATGAAATACCAGGCCGCCATAAGCATGCACCGCGTCAAACACCTCGCCGGGCGCGCCTTTCGAGGTGAGAATAATTGGGACTTCATGCTTGATACACAGATCCAAGTCCTGATCCAAGCGTTGATTGCCAGCCGAAACCACCAGATTGACGCCATAGGGCCCGACCTTTTCCGCACCTTCCTTGGCCAATCTGACGACGCCTTCAGCCATGGCGATAAGCCAGTCTTCCAATTCTTCCCGACTGCGTGTGGTATGGGCAGGGAAAGAGCCCATCATGCCTTGCGCGCAAGTGGCAAGCGCTAGATTTGGGTTCGAGACTGTAAACATAGGTGCGGCGATTACAGGCAATGACATGCT
>CAZDQC010000061.1:0-1436 GCA_964507245.1 uncultured Rhodospirillaceae bacterium | reverse complement strand
GGGAATGTTGGCCACGGCGAATTGAAAATTTGGCTGGAACCTTTTTTCTGCTACGCCGCAAACTAGCAGAGTTGGCACAGTAGTATTCGCGGCCTCCTCACGCACTGATAGATAGGGCGAGGAATAGCGAAATGTTTGCGCCAGTCCCCTGGGTTGCAGCAATTCCGCATCGCGGACCAGCGCGTTGCGGGTTTCAATGGGCAAGCGGCGGGCACGCCCAGGGTAAATAGGCAGGTTCTCAATCCCCTTTTTTCCACCCTTTTCCACCAACTGGGCGCGCTGTTCTGCCGTGTTGCGATAGGTTTTCAGATATTCCTCGCCCGCTAGGGCGGATGAAGAATTTGTGAAAATTTGAGCGATAACTCTGTCTGGATGGCGCAAGGCATAGCGCATTGTAAGGCTGGCGCCAAAGGACTGGCCGCACAAAAACCAACGTTCAATGCCTAGTTTTTCTCGGATCGCTTCGAATGTTCGAACGTAATATTCCGGGCCATAAACTTCTGGATCCTCGGGTGCTGCGGATCGCCCGTGTGCCAGAAGTTCCACCAATACCGGGCGAGCAACGCGTTGGATTGCCTCGATGTTTAAGTCCCATTGTGCCCGCGATGACAGCATACCGTGCAGCATCATGATATGGGGGCCTTCGCCCCACAATTCTTCGTAATGTAGATGTATTTTGGTCATGTTCGTTTTACTAACAAGGCGTCGACCACACTGACCCCTTGCTCGTGCACCAGCACGGGATTTAGGTCCAGTTCGGCGATATCGTCGCCATGGTCGGAAGCGAATTCCGATAACTTTACCACTAAATCGACAAGTGCATCGACATCCGCTGGCGGCGCCCCACGCACCCCATCAAGGATAGCGCGTCCAGCCAGTCTGTTCAGTAGCCCCGCCGCACCGTCCTTGTCCAGGGGAACGGGTGAAAAGGTGACGTCCGGGGTAACTTCCACATGGATGCCGCCAAATCCCAGCATTAGCATGGGCCCAAAGGTGGCGTCGAAATTAATGCCGATGATCATCTCATGGCCCCTTGGCGCCATGGCCTGGATCAGCACGCCATGGGTTTGCTCAGTTGCGGCCGCCATAACTTTGTCATATCCAGCCCGAACCGCTTCTTCCCCATTAAGGTTGAGGGCCAGGCCTCCGGCCTCCGTTTTGTGCAAAATATCTGGTGATTGAATTTTCAGTGCGACCGGGCCGCCGAATTCTTCGGCGAGGGCAACAGCCTCGTCCGCACTTTGTACCAATCTCTCCTGGCCCACAGCTATGCCATAGTCGGTAAGGATTGGTTTTACCTCGTATTCACATAGTACCGGTCCGTTTGCGGCCAATTTTTCGGCCGCCTTCGGCTTGCCTGAATTGCTCTGTATCGCAGGCGCCTTGAGGAACCTTTCTCGGTGTTGACGGTATTTTGATAGTTCCGCTGTGGCCCG
>CAZDQC010000060.1:0-18237 GCA_964507245.1 uncultured Rhodospirillaceae bacterium | reverse complement strand
ACAGAATTGAGAGGCCCCATGCGGACGCGGAACATCTCCTGCCCCTTGATGAACACATTGGTGATTCTGGAGGGGCGGATATAAGCGAGACGGGCTCGCAGTTTGTTGGCGTTCTTGGCCAGGGCAAAGGCACCAGCTTGAATGAAAATGCTCGATGGTCCTACAGGTCGCTGTGTTACCCGGTCGGTAACCGCCGGTGCGGTGCCAAGCGGGGCTGCCGAGGCAACCCGCACGATCGCCTTGGTACTGGCCGGTGGCGTGGATTGCTTAACACCCGATGGCGGCGCCAAACTCTGAGCCGTGACGTCGCCCCTAGGCAGTGCCGGCAGGGCCCTCTTTTGCTCCTCGGGAGTGGGCACTCGCTTAGCCACGACCTGGCCACTGCGCTGATCTATGACCGTCACACGCACCTTCGCCGTGCCTTGTTTAAAAAATCCTAGCAACTGCGCCGCCCGGCGGGAAACATCTATGATGCGTCCATTAATAAACGGGCCGCGGTCATTCACCTTCAGCACAAGGGAACGGCCGTTCTCCAAATTAGTCACTTGCACGCGCACCGGCATGGGCAACGTTTTGTGCGCCGCCGTCAGAGCATTCATGTTATAGGTTTCGCCGTTTGCTGTGGGACGGCCGTGGAAAGGTTTACCATACCATGAGGCGATGCCCGTTCTATCATACTGAGCATCTTCGCTCGGGTAATACCAAACGCTTTTCACCTGATAGGGCTTGCCCACCTTGTAAATGCCCACCTTTGGAGCCGGCTTTTTCGTCACAACCTGGCTGACCTTCTTCACCACGTGCACGGCCAACTGACTTTCGGCGCAGGCCATTAATGACACGCCAGCCAAACCCAGAAAAACAAGACGGATGATCCCCTTACACCCCATTGTCCTGCCCCTATCCGCCTGAACCGATAGCATCGGACAAAAGTCCAACCGCCAATGCAAAATAGGTGGAGCGGTTCCACCGTAATGTGGTGCGGTAATTGTTGTAGACCAGATAGGCAGGCGACATTTCGCCTTTCTGAGGCAATACAATGGAGGCGGAAAGCTGCCGGGTTGGCAAATCACCACCGTCTGGTTGGCGTACACCCAAAGCCTGCCATCCACCGATAGATTTACGAACTTTTAGGTCTGCCAGTGCGAAATCGAAGTCGTTGGGTAGCTTCACTTCCCGTCCCCAGGTCTGATCCGCCCGCCAACCAGATTTCGCTAAATAATTGGCGGCCGAGGCGAAAACATCCGGTCGCGTAGTCCAAATATCCCGCCGACCGTCCCCATCATAATCCACCGCGTGGGCCAAAAAAGAGGATGGCATGAACTGACTTTGCCCCATGGCGCCCGCCCACGACCCCATCATTTCTTTAGGCGCTATGTGTCCCTCGTGTAGAATCTGCAGAGCGTTCAGCAGTTCTTTTCTAAAATAAGTGCTGCGCCGTCCGTCGTGGGCCAGGGTGGCCAGTGCGTGAATGACCTTGAAACCACCGGTGACACGGCCGAAATCCGTCTCGATCCCCCACAGGGCTACTATGAAGCGGGGCTGCACTCCAATCTTACCGCCAATCTCCTCCAATAAGTCGCGGTTTTCCTGATACTTGACCCGGCCTTTCTTTATTCGTGATTGCGGAACGACACGGTCACGATACTGTGTGAAGGTCAGCGTAAATTCGGGCTGTCGCCGGTCCAACTCTATGACCCTGGGAATGGGCTGAATTCCCGCAAGTGCTTCGTCCAGGACGGACTGGGAGATCCCTTTGTCCTCGGCCTCGGCTCGCAGTTTTTCCAGCCAAATCTGAAAATCCTCCGCCGACCCTGACATTGCAAAAAGCAAAAGCACAGAGATGAGAGCCACAAATTGAGCCAATTTCAACACAAGCATACTTTCATTTGCCCATACATCTGGACCAATCTAGCCCTGCAACTTGTGCCATGTTAGCGCCGCTACCGCAAGTTGTTGTAGCGTCGCCAGAAACTATACGCTCCGCCCCTTTTCCGACGCCGTTGCAAAGTCATTAATGCCAATAGCCGATCTAAAATCGGCCGTGGCCTCAGCCTTCACGTCTTCCAAGGGGATGCCCGTGGAATCGGCGACCCGGTCGATGGCATTGAACAGTGCCGCTACAGCGGCCGTATCCGTCAAGGCCTCGCCACCCATGACAGCGACGATTTCATCACGGGCCGCTGCCAGTTCCTCAAGATCATCGCCCAGCACCGCTGTCGCAAAGCGAATCAGTCGCGCGCCGTTTTCGACCCCTCCATCGCGCGGCTCGTCTCCTACCATAATTGAAAGATCGTAGTCTCCACCAACATTCTTACCGCTCGCACGGAGCAGTTGCCCATGGCTAGTAGTTCAATATACGCACTGGTTCAGAGCTGATACACGGCCCGCCACCAATTCAATCTGAGCATGGCTGATGGCGCGGTATTCGTTGTCGAAATCGGTCATAGCCTGTGGCGGCAGGTATTGGTTCACTACCAAATCAAAGAAACTCTTGACCGAGTCCGGTACTAAGCTCATGGCCTGATAAATATGTGCCGCCGTGGGACGGCCCGCGTATAAATCTTCATCTTCCGTGCCAATGGCATCCTGTGGGTCCAAAGTTGAAACCCAAGCGATTTGCTGTCGCGCGGCCACCGGCCGGCATTTTGTCGGGTTGCCAGGCCGCGATGTAGGCAGGGGCCAGGGTTTTAGACCCAGACCCTTAGTAAAAGTATCGATGGCAACGATGTTGGCGATTATCTCTACCGTTTCAACATACCGTTCCTCCACCATACCGCCATCGCGCAATCCCTGATACCAAGCGCGGCTCAACCGGCCCGGGTCAGTGCGGATGCGATGAATTTGTTCCACCTCAATGTCCGACAATCCACCCGAGTGATCATGGTTGCCCTGCACCAAGTTTGGCGAAAGCGCGTCCTTGCGATCGCGACATAGTTTGCAGTCCAGCGCCACCCGGGCCTCCCGGGCAATAGCCAGCCGCTCCGCTCCTGTCAGCCAGGTGCCAGCCCGGCCCAGACGGTCCCAGGTTCTCCGATGGGCAGCCGTAATATCCTCACGCACCGGCAAGGCGACGGTTTGATAGCTGATTTCCATCATATTAATTCCATTTTTGTCATTTAAGGTCACACTATACTTGCATTCAGTGCTGCATGGGTGAAATCTATGTAAAGTGGAAATTTTGAATTTCAGGGAGAAATGAATATGGCCCTCGTTTTAACCAGCAAAAGCTTCAATGACGGTGATTATCTAGAAAATGACCACGTCTTGTCTGAGGCCTATGGTTTCGGCTGCGCAGGCGGGAATATGTCACCACAACTCTCATGGTCTGGTGCGCCTGACGGCACAAATAGTTTTGCACTCACATGCTTTGACCCTGATGCTCCCACTGGCAGCGGCTTTTGGCATTGGGTCGCGGTAAACATTCCTCCCAGCGTCACCGAATTGAGCTTGAATGCCAGTGCCGATGGCATGCCCGACGGCATCTTGGAAACCCGCACTGACTTCGGTGCCCCCGGTTGGGGCGGACCCTGCCCGCCCGAGGGCGACCACCCCCACCGCTATGTCTTTACCTTACACGCAGTAGGCCTGGACGCATTGCCAGTGGAAGCGGATACCTCGGCTGCAGTGGTCGGCTTCATGCTAAACTTCAATACCATCGAAAAAGCGGCGCTGATGGGGCTCTATAAACGTTAGAACCACAGCCAGACTACAGTTTAGTTTAATGATTTGCTCCGACGACTTCCGTGAGAGCTTGGTCGTAAATTTCTATTGCCTGATCTATCTCTTCCCGGCTCACAGTCAGGGGTGGCGCGATTCGAAATACGCTCGCCGTGTTGCGGCGACCAATGTTGAGACAGGCTCCCAGCTCAAGACAGCGGCGGCTGACTTTCATGCCTAAATCCGAAGCGGGGGATTTGGTTTGCCGGTCTAGTACCAATTCTACGCCGTGTAACAGGCCGCGGCCTCGCAGGTCTCCGATGACAGCGTGTCGCTGTTGCAGGGCCGACAACTGCTGCCGTAGATAGGCGCCAAGTTCCGCCGCCCGTTGCGCCAAATGGTCCCGAAGTACGATCTCCACGACCTTAGCACCTACGGCAGCCGGTAGGGGGTCAGCTGCGTGGGTGGTGTAGAACAAGAAGCCCTTATCGTAACAATCCTGTTCGATCGCTGCGGAAGTTATGGTTGCGGAAAGAGGCAACCCAGCTCCCAAGGTCTTGGAAAGACACAAAATATCCGGCACCACGCCGTCTCGTTCGAAGGCAAAATTATCGCCAGTGCGTCCCATGCCGGTTTGCGCTTCGTCCAGGATTAACAGCATTCCCCGTTCGTGAGCCTTGTCCCTCAAAGCCTCTAAATAGCCCGGTGGAAGTTCAATTATACCGCCGGAACTAAGTATCGGTTCAATCAACACAGCCGCCAATTGGCCAGTGCTTTGTCGGTCAACCATTGCCCAGCCGAATTCGAATTCGGAACGCCAATCATAGATGCCACCTTTATTGAATGGAGAACGATAGGCGTGAGGCGTAGGCAGAGTCAAAATTCCGGGCAAGGGCGGCCCGTGACCGTGCCGGCCGCCCGAAAAGGTGGCTGCCGCTGCGCCGCCGGTTACGCCATGCCAAGATCGATCGAATGCCACCACTTCGAAGCCTCCTGTATAGGTCTTAGCTACGCGCAGGGCCGCCTCGTTAGCTTCGCCCCCCGTCGACAAGGGCAATACCCGGTCCAGACCTTCCGGCAACATTGCCGTCAGCGTTTCGGCGAAGGCGACGACAGGGTCAGATAGGAAACTACTGTGTAAATGATCCAGATTGGCGGACTGATCCCGGACGACTTCAGCAATTTCCGCATGACTGTGGCCGAGAATGGCGCTCATTTGTCCGGAGGTGAAATCTAGAATCGGCCGGCCATTCTGGTCGAAAATATGGCATCCCTGGGCCCGGGTAATCTGCATCTCAGCAAAATCTCCGCCGTACCTAAACACGAGCCCGCTCATTTCTCGATCTCCTGACGGTCGACAGCATAGAGAGATAGATCAAAAGTAGCCCGTCTGGCGACGGACCAACGCTGAATGGCATCCACAAAACGCATGCCGCAATGTTCCAAGACTCGCCAGGATGGTTCATTATCCGGATGGCAAGCGGCCACAACCCGGCGCAGCGCCAAGGCTTCGAAACCCACGCAAATGATAGTTGCAGCCGCCTCGCGGGCGTACCCACGGCCCTGATAGGGCCGGCCAACCCAATAACCGATTTCGCCTTCGCCCGCACTATTGCAGGTCAATGAAATCACACCCACGAGTTCCCCGGTCGCCCGCATTACCATGGCAAAAAAGAACCGGCGTTGAGTGTGCAATTCTTCCTGGGCCCAAGCGATGAAATCCCGGGCCATGATGGCGTCGAAAGGATGGGGGATATCTAGTGTCCAGCGGGCGACCTCCCAGTCGCCCGCCAGTTTGGTAATAACCGGAGCATCCATGCATTCCAAAGGTCGTAGTACCAAATTTTCACTGCGCAAAGGCGGGCGAAACGGCAAATTGGGATTTCGGTACAGTGACATCGCGGTACCTACAGCAAATCGCGCAGCATGGCTACCAGTGGACGGTCAGCAGGTGGCATCGGTAGATCGCCCATGCGCAAGGGGCGGATCCATTTCAAGGCCTGACCTTCCACGGAACTCGGAGACCCTTGCCATACCCGGCAAACAAACAGGGGCATCAGTAGGCAAAAGTCGTCATAGACATGTGAGGCGAAGGTGAAGGGGGCGAGACAAGCCTCTGTCACGTCGACGTCCAATTCTTCCTTCAATTCTCGAACCAGGGATTGTTCCAGTCTCTCTCCTGGTTCCACCTTGCCGCCGGGAAACTCCCACAGACCTGCCATGGTCTTCCCCTCAGGACGCTGTTGCACAAGGACCTTGCCATCGATATTTACCAGAGCGGCGGCGGCGACCAACAGCATGGGCATTTCATTCATCAGGAGCGGTAGTCGGCGTTGATAGAGATGTACCTGTGGGTCAGATCACAGGTCCAAACGGTAGCCGTACCCCGGCCCACACCCACGTCCACGGCGATTTCGATTTCTTGCCGCGTCATGTATGAGGCCATCTGCTCTTCGCGGTAGTCAGGATGCGGATGGCCATTTTCGGCGATTACTACGCCGCCGATGACGATGGACAGTTTATCCCGATCCGCCCTCTCCCCTGCGCGGCCAACGGCCATGATAATTCGACCCCAATTTGGGTCTTCGCCAGCGATCGCCGTCTTGACCAGAGGTGAATTAGCAATAGTCATGGCGATCCGATGTGCCGCTCTCGTAGAAACCGCGCCAGACACGGTAACGGTGATGAATTTGCTCGCACCTTCGCCGTCACGGACCACTTGATGCGCCAGATCCTGCATCACCGACAGCAGGGCCGCCTTGAACGAAACCAACCGGGGATCGGTTGCCCCAATTACCCGAGCATGCCTAGCGCCTTGCCCCGTCGCCGCAAGTAGCACCGTATCAGAAGTGGAGGTGTCGCCGTCAACGGTTATGCAATTGAAAGATCGGCGATTGGCCCATTTTAGCAAATCATCCAGTACGTTGCTTGGCAGTTTTGCGTCCGTGAACAAAAAACTCAGCATGGTCGCCATATCCGGCGCTATCATACCGCTGCCTTTGGCAATGCCGGCAATCTTTACAGACACACCGTCAATCACGGCCCGGGCCCAGGCGCCTTTTGGGTAGGTGTCAGTGGTGCAAATGGCTTTGGCAGCGGCACGCCAATTCTGATCCTTCAACTTGCCCTGCAAGGTTGGCGCAGCCCGCACAAGTCGATCCACCGACAGAGCCTCGCCAATTACACCGGTGGAGGCAACCATGACTTGCCCCGGCCGGCAGCCCACGACACCGGCAATGGCTTTTGCCGTTGCAGCGACATCGTCCATGCCCTGCCTGCCCGTGAACACGTTGGCGTTACCGGCATTGATGACAATGGCCCGGGCTTTGCCCTTGGCGATATGCCTACGGCACCAAACCACTGGCGCGCCGGGCATGGTAGAACGTGTAAAGACGCCGGCGATGGTGCTACCCGCCGCCAACTCCGCCAGAGCCAGATCTGCCCGGCTGCGATAACTTTCACCCGCCGCATGGGCCGCTAAGCGCAAACCGGGAATTATGGGCAGATCGGGGAAACCGGCCGGAGCCAGCGGCGAAACAGTCAATTTAGGCATGTTCAACCCATACTGTGAGAGCACCGCATGGTACCCAGGCTCCAAATTGCTGGCAAGTCGGCCCTATCTCACCCTTTTAGACTAATTCATGGCTTCCACCGGTTTGCCATCCATCTTATAGACCTTAATTTTTGCTTCTTTCGAAAGTTCAGCTAGCAATTTGGCTACCACCGTCTGCGCAATGGCCTGGCGCAATTCAGGAGCCCGTTTAGCGAAACTAGCACCCTCACCCTTTCGGCGATCTACAACCTTAATGATGTGCCAGCCAAAGCTTGTCTTGACCGCAGCAGAAATATCTCCGGGCTTCAAATCAAAGGCGGCGTTGGCAAATTCCGGCACCATTTTATCCTTTGTGAAATAGCCTAAATCCCCACCTTTGTTGCCGCTTGGACCCTTTGATTTTTTCTTGGCCAGCTTGGCGAAATCTCCGCCTTTATACAGTTGAGCTATGATGGCATCAGCCTCTTCCTTGGTTTCTACCAAAATATGGCTAGCGCGAACTTCATCAGCGGCGCCATCAAGCTTTCCCTTTTCGGCCTCGTACCGGGCACGCAAGGCCGCCTCATTCGACGCAGCATCGACTTCTCGGGATATCAGGGATTGTTCCAAAATACGGTTTCGAGCCTGGTTTATCTTGTTAGCCACCTCTGGCTCTTCGGCTAATTTAGCCGCCTCCGCCGCCATCAGCACCAGGCGCCGCTCCGTCAATTGCTGCACAAGAGGTTGATAAATCTGCGCAATGGGCATGCCCTGGTATTGCTGTGGCAAGTTTTCATAGGCTAGGCGAACATCCTTGAAGAATATCTTGCTGCCATTTACTTCCGCCACCACTTGGGTGTCGGGTGGAGCCAGCCCATGTTGCTGTGCAGACACTGGTGCAGCGGCAAAAAAGGCGACAACCATCAAGCAGAACGCAAGTGGCGTGCACATCAATCGGATCATAGATTGAGCTTTCATTTATATTGTTAAGGACAAGGCCGGTTGTCACCGCGCCAGGGGGCAATATTGATGATTGCACGATTGCTTACAAGTCGTTAACACCTTATCTCACACTATTTTGTCTGACGTGCGTTCGATAATCTTGCATTCCGGTTCCGTTGACAGGGGCGCTGGCGGTCCTTATGTCTCACTGGTCATTAAACCTCGTGCACCACCTGCCGGTGGTCGCAGACATATTTGTTAGTTTTGTTCGAATTTTTGGGAATTTTTGATGGCTATTCTAGGCGGCATCGCAAAACGCCTTTTCGGCTCTTCCAATGAGCGCGTTCTCAAGGATTTAGCTCAACCGGTGGCCATGATCAACGCGCTGGAACCGGAGTTCGAGGCGCTCTCCGACGATCAACTGTCGGCCAAGACGGATGAATTCCGCCAACGTCATGAAAACGGCGAAAGTCAAAACGACTTGTTGCCTGAAGCTTTTGCCGCCGTGCGCGAGGCTGCCAAGCGCACTTTGGGACAACGACATTTCGACGTGCAATTGATGGGCGGAATGGTACTCCATCAGGGCAAGATCGCCGAAATGCGTACTGGCGAAGGCAAGACGCTAGTCGCTACCCTACCGGTATACTTGAATGGATTTTCTGGCAAAGGCGCCCATGTGGTCACCGTTAATGACTACCTAGCCCAACGCGATGCCAATTGGATGGGCGTGGTTTATGAAAAGCTGGGGTTAAGCACGGGATGTATTGTCCACGGCCTAGACGACGACCAACGCCGCGCCGCCTACGCCTGCGACATCACTTACGGCACCAACAACGAATTCGGCTTCGATTATCTGCGTGATAATATGAAATTCGACCGTGCCTCCATGGTGCAACGGCCATTTAATTTCTCAATCGTCGACGAAGTGGATTCTATCTTAATCGACGAGGCGCGCACGCCCCTGATTATTTCCGGCCAAGCGGAAGACTCGTCAGAGTTGTACCGGAAAATCGACCTCTTGATGCCAAAACTCTCGGAATCCGACTACGAAAAGGACGAAAAGGCCCGCACGGTGAACTTCACGGAAGAGGGGACGGAATCCGTCGAGGTTCTGTTGCGCGAGGCTAATCTGCTGCAAGGCGACAACCTTTACGACATGGAAAATGTCACGGTGGTGCACCACGCCAACCAGGCTCTCCGCGCCCACCACATGTTTCAGCGCGACGTGGATTACATGGTGAAGGACGACAAAATTGTCATCATCGACGAGTTCACCGGTCGCGCAATGGAAGGAAGGCGATATTCCGAAGGACTGCATCAGGCTTTGGAGGCCAAGGAAGGGGTTGAAGTACAGCCTGAGAATCAAACCCTCGCTTCCATCACCTTCCAAAACTACTTTCGGCTGTACCCGAAGTTGTCCGGCATGACCGGCACCGCCATGACGGAGGCGGGAGAGTTCCTGGAAATTTACAAACTAGCGGTGGTAGAAATCCCTACCCACCTAGAAATGATCCGCGACGACCAGGACGATGAGGTCTATCGTACGGAAGAAGAGAAATTTGCCGCCATCGCAGAACTGATCACGGATTGTCAAAAGCGGGGACAGCCAGCCTTGATCGGTACCGTGTCCATCGAAAAATCAGAAGTGCTATCGGAACTTTTGAAGAAGAAGAAAGTCAAACACAACGTTCTGAACGCCCGCCATCACGAACAGGAAGCCTATATCATTGCTCAGGCTGGTCGCGTCGGCGCACTGACCATTGCCACCAACATGGCTGGCCGGGGAACGGATATCCAATTGGGGGGCAACCTAGAGATGCGCGTAGCTATGGAGGCGACGACACCCAATAACGCGGTTGACGAGATCAAGGCCATGAAAATCCAGTCGGAGATCAAAGAAGAAAAAGCCAAGGTCCTGGCATCGGGTGGGCTGTTCATCATCGGCACAGAGCGCCATGAAAGCCGGCGTATCGACAACCAGTTGCGCGGCAGATCGGGCCGGCAGGGTGACCCCGGCGCATCAAAATTTTTTCTCAGTCTAGAGGATGACTTGATGCGCATCTTCGGCTCAGAACGAATGGACGGAATGCTGCGCAAGCTGGGCCTGGAAGAGGGTGAGGCGATCATCCACCCCTGGGTAAACAAGGCGCTAGAAAAGGCCCAAGAGAAGGTGGAGGCTCGCAACTTCGATTTGCGCAAGAACTTGCTGAAATATGACGATGTCATGAACGATCAACGCATGGTAATCTATGAACAGCGCTTGGAGCTAATGGACGCTGAGGATGTGCAGGACACCATTGTCGACATGCGCTCGGACGTGATCGACAATTTGGTTGCCCACCATATTCCCGAACGGGCCTATGCGGAGCAATGGGATACCGAAGGCTTGCGGCAAGAAGTGGGCGAGGTGTTCGCCTTGGATCTACCAATACCCGAATGGTGCACAGAGGAAGGTATCGCGGACGAGGAAATTCGCAAGCGTATCAGTGTAGCGACGGACCGGCGCATGGCGGAAAAAGCAGCAAATTATGGCCCCGACGTCATGCGCATGATCGAAAAGGGGTTGCTGTTGCAACTGCTGGACCAAACTTGGAAAGAACATCTGTTGACGCTGGATCATTTACGCGGCGGCATCGTCCTACGCGCCTATGGCCAGCGCGATCCGTTAAACGAATATAAGTCAGAGGCCTTCACTCTGTTCGAGAATTTGTTGGTGGAGCTACGTACCACGACAACACGCGTCCTCGCCCATATTGAATTGCAGGCTGATCCGGAAGGGAACATGCTAATCAATCAACAAGCCACACCCATGATGCTGGAGGAACGGCATTTGGACCTCATCGCCGGGGAAAATGAGATGGGTGAGGACCTAATAATGGCCAGCGAAGACAGCCAAGGCACTGTCCCAGAGGGCGATGGAGTGCGCCCGCCCCTGCCGACCCGGACCCGGCAGGCAGCAGCTACCCTAGACCCCCTTGACGCCAGCACCTGGGGCAAGGTCCCACGTAATGCCCCTTGCCCTTGTAAGTCTGGCAAAAAGTACAAGCACTGCCACGGTAGTTAGAGTAGTTCTAGAATACGGTTGCAACGGGTACGGATACCTAATTCACAATGCTGTGCAGTGTGTTCCATTACCGGTACAGGCGTTCATGAAGGCCGCTACCAGATTTGAGTCTATCTAAGAGATATTGTCTATCCGGCATCCGTTGCACTGCCAACACGATGTCTATAGACAATAAATCCGTAGCTATAACTAGCCTATCTAGGCCGCATACAATCCAATGGCACCACGGCACGCCAAGGCCCGGACCTCTGCATCGGTGTGCCCTAGTTCCAACAAAATCTCGCGACTGTGTTCGCCCAAGTGCGGAGCGTGCGCCATGGGATCCCCATCATGCAGCGGTCGAATTCCCGGGAGGGTCGGCATGGGGATGGGTCCGACGCCGGATTGTTCTATCCAACGGACGGCTTGCACTCCGCGAACGTGATCACATTGAAAATAATCGCCATAAGTCTGAACTCGAGCGTGCAGAACATCCGCGTCGGTTAGCTTCACCAACAAGTTTGATATCGTCATATTTGCAAGTGCCATCCGCAAGGGCGGCATCAAATTTGCTTCGTTTTCTATCCGATCTTCCGGAGTTCTATATCTTGGGTCTTCCGCCAGTTCCGGTAAACCGGCGATCTGGCACAAGGCAACGAAGTGTTCGTTTCGGCGGCCGTTGATATTGAGAAAGCCGTCCTTTGCAGCGAACATAGCCACGGGCACCCCCAACGGTGCTTCCACACCATCCTCAAGTTCATATTCAATCATCTTAGCCGACTGAAAGGCACCAACGGCCTCCATTAGTGAGGTCTTAATATGGGTGCCACCACCCTTCAAGGCGCGTCGGTAGAGCGCAGGGGTAACGGCCTGAAAGCCGTACAAGCCAGTCATCACGTCGATGGCGAGCAGATTAATCCTTTGCGGCAAGCCATCGTTGCCCTTGTTGATGGACATCAGGCCTGAGAAAGCCTGCATGATTGAATCCGTAGCTGGCAGGTTGGCGTTTGGCCCTGTCTGGCCGAAGCCGCTTATTGAAAGATAAATGACATCCGGATTCTCATCCTTGACTGCATCGTAGCCTAAACCCAGGCGGTCAGTGACGCCAGGGCGGTTGTTCTCAATCAGTACATCAGCCTCTTTAGCCAGACGGCTCGCGACGAGATTTCCTTCAGAGTTCTTGAGATCCAAAGCCAAACTACGCTTGCCCCGATTGAAAGCCATGCCATAGGCACAATTGTCGCCATATCTCTTACCGATCCGCCGACCCCAGTCTCCGATCAAAGGCTCCAACTTGACCACATCCGCCCCATGGCGGGCCAGGAGCATACCGCAATGGGGCCCAGCCACCCCTTGCGAGATATCCAGAACCTTCATTCCTACAAAGGGCAGGTCGTCCAATTCACTCATATTGTTCTCCCGAGATGAATATTCGCACCCGGCAGTGGCACAGTCATGAAAAATTTATGCGGAACGTCTAATGATGGATTCGGAATAGATTTCGGACAGGGCAGCGGCGCTGGATTTCAGATCCACAGCCAGCGCAGTCTTGGCCGCGCCCGTCAATTGCTCGAAAAGACCCACACCGGCGATTGCCCGGGTGGTGCCGTCAACGGACGCGTACACAGGTGCGGCAACTACCGTGACGCCGCGAATATGGTGACCTTTGTCCACGGCATAGCCGTGTTCCCGGGCAAAAGCGATGTCCTTAACCCAATCCGTGAAGAGCGGTGGGTCTTGCCATTTTAATTCTTCAAAAGCCTCGCGCAGATGTTCCGGATTCCCTTCAATGTTGGCCGCAAAACAATGGCCTATAGCCGAAGTCAAAACTGGGAATCGGCTGCCAATGTTAACATTGATGGAGAAGTTAGTCGGCGCGTTGGCTTTGGCGACGACGATGATTCGGTCCATACCTTCTTGGCAGACGGCCACGGTAGTGACTTCATGGCGTTGCGCAATTCGATCGAGCACTCCCTGTACGTTTCGTACAAATTCATTGGATCCGACCATATCCCGTGCAAACCGCAATAGAGCAGGCCCCAACTGATACTTCTTGTTGGCCTTGTCTTCGCTAACGAGACCGTCATGATCCAGGGTTTTAAGAATATGCAGGCAGGTTGATGGCACGATACCCAGGGCCCGGGCCACCTCATTTACCCCGGCAGGATGCTGCGTGGCGCCCAGAAATCGCATGATTTGTACGGCACGCTGTACGGCAACGACAGGCTTGCGTAGTTCTGTGGATGTCATACTCATGATTTACACACTAAACATTTTATTTCCGTATGGAAATGATTATTTCCTATTGACATTTATCGCCAAAAATTGTTTTGTTTGATATAATGGGAATATAGGAGCCTTTGCCATGGACAAGCAAAACCCGACCACCTGCCCGGTGGAAGAATTGTCAAAACATTTTGATATATTCAATGCGGAATATAATCGCGATCCTGGCCCCATCTGGCAAAAAATGCGCGACAAATGCCCGTTCTCCCGTACCGAAGAGCGGGGCGGATTTTGGCTAACCACCACCTATGAAGATGCGCAGGCACTGGTACGCAAAGTACCAGAGCTATCGAACAGGCAAGTCTCAGTCGTCGAAATGCCCGAGGGCAAAGACCTGTTGGCCCACTACAATACCGAAACATTTCCCCCCATAACCATGGACCCGCCCGAGAATATTCCCCTGCGCAAATTGATGCTGCCGTTCTTCACGCCCAAGGCCGTGGAAAACTACCGCGCCTATACAGAAGAGCTTTGCAACAAGCTGATTGACGACTTCATTGATAAAGGTGAATGCGACGCGGCCGCCGATTATGCGCAGCAAATCACACCACGAGTCATCAGCCATATCCTCGGCATCGATCCGAACCAGAGCGACGATTTTGTCGAATGGGTACGTGGCATAGTTGAATTGGGCGCCGAGAATATTGAGCTACGGACGGAGAGTCATAAAAAGATAGTGACCTTCTTCACCAAACAACTTTCCGACCGCCGCGAGAGCCCCAGCGATGATTTCATTTCATTACTGGCACAGGCAAAAATTGACGGTGAATCTTTGGCGGATAAGACCATCATTAAGATGTGTGTCCTGACCCTGATCGCGGGCATCGACACAACATGGAGCTCCATCGGTTCATCCATGCTGCATTTTGCCACCCACCCCAAGGATCGGCGGCGCCTAGCGGACGAGCCGGAGCTGTTTCCCACCGCGGTCGAGGAGATGCTACGCCTGCATTCACCAGTATCAGTGGGCCGTATCGCCATGGAGGATGTGGAACATGGGGACAACACCATCAAAAGGGGCGAGCGCCTGATGATCAATTTTCCTGCCGCCAACAGGGACCCGGCAGTGTTCGAAAATCCGGACGAGGCGGTGATCGACCGGCAGCGCAACCGGCATATAGCCTTTGGCATCGGAATTCACCGCTGCTCCGGCTCCAACCTGGCGCGGATGGAAATGGAGGTCGCCTTGAAAACCTGGTTCAAGCGTATTCCGGAATTTGAGCTAAGCGACCCCAACGCGGTGGCCTGGGCCCCTGGTCAGGTTCGAGGCGCCCGTGTCGTGCCTGTGCGCTTTTAGGCATTAACTCTCCACGCCGTTACCCCTGCGGCCGTAGAAACCGAGGTGACCGCGAAATATTTGCAGGGAAACAGGCAAATTGGCCTACTAAATTTGCGATTCCCATAAAGAACCACATACCTCCCGCAGAAGGTCACGTGACGATCCACAAAATTCATTTTCCCTACACCACGGATGCGGCAGAGGGAACAGATAGCGGATATCCGGCCTATTCTGGCCCATTTATTGACATCCCGGGCAATATGGGTGTGCTCAATATGGGACCTTTTTAAAGACCCGCATTACCACCAAGGGGCTTAGACTGTTAGTTAAATAGTTCAAGATTAGCCCAATATTGCACTGACAAAAATTTGCCTAAACTGTAGCAAGGGTAAATTATTGCACATGGAGACCAGCAGAGCCTGGCGAAAAGATAGAAATGGAACTTTATCTATAGCAGCTGGCCCATGGCCAGAAATTTATCTCGCCGATGTTGTCGCAAGGCCCCACCGTCCTTGCCCTCTAATTCCTTGAGAGCTTGCTCGATGGCATCACCCAAAGCGACAATGGTCGAGGTTGAGTTCCGGTGAGCACCGCCCACGGATTCCTCGACCACCTGATCAACAACCTTCAATCCTGTCAGGTCTTGGGCCGTGACCTTCATGGCAACCGCCGCATCCTGTGCCCGCTCAGCGGACCGCCATAGAATTGAAGCGCACCCTTCTGGCGAAATTACTGAATAGACAGCATGCTCTAACATGATCACCGCATTGCCCGTGGCCAAGGCAACAGCCCCACCGGATCCCCCTTCACCTACAACACAGGCTATCAAGGGTACGCGCACATCAAGACAAGTCTCGGTAGAGCGAGCGATCGCCTCCGCCTGGCCTCGTTCTTCAGCACCAATGCCCGGATATGCCCCTTGTGTGTCTACTAGCGTAATGACCGGCAGATTAAAACGCTCCGCTAACCGCATTAGGCGCGCCGCCTTGCGATACCCTTCTGGCCGGGCCATGCCAAAATTGTGACGCACTCGACTTTCCATGTCGCTGCCTTTTTCATGTCCTATCACCATGACGGACCGACCGCGAAAACGGCCAATGCCCCCAGTTATAGCCTTATCATCGGAATAGGCTCGGTCGCCAGCCAGGGGCGTGAAATCATCTAGCAAGCCCGCTACATAATCGCCGAATTGCGGCCGATTCGGATGACGGGCCACTTGTACTTTCTGCCACGGTGTAAGATTTTCATAGGTCTCACGCAGCAGTTGATCTGCCTTATCCTGAAGTTTCGCAACTTCTTCGTCAATATTAGCACCGCCATCTTGTTCGCCGTCCAGTTCACGCAAATCATGAATACGCGCTTCCAAGTCAGCGATGGGTTTCTCAAAATCTAGAAAGCTAATCATGCGCTGTACCACCCCAGGCGTATTAACCGGACTTGCCGGCTAAGGGGTGAGCGCTCTTCATCAACTCTTGCAAACGTTCTTGCAGAACATGTGTATAGATCTGGGTCGTAGAAATGTCGGCATGGCCAAGCATCTGTTGCACGGCCCGCAGATCAGCACCGTTCGCCAAAAGATGCGAAGCAAAAGCATGGCGCAGGGAATGTGGCGAGACCTTGGCGACATCGATCTTAGCTACCGCCGCCAATTCTTTCACTAGTTGTGAGAAACGCTGCCGGGTGAGATGCCCTCCCCTGGCGCGGGAGGGAAACAACCAACCAGCACCGGTGGGCCGCCGAATGAATCGGGTTCGCACATTTTCATAGTTTTTTAGGGCCTTCATGGCCGTTTCACTCAGAGGCACCATGCGTTCACGCACACCTTTTCCTTTAACCACAATAAAAGTTCGGTCCGACCCCACTGCTGGATAGGGCAGCATCAGCAGTTCAGAGACCCGCAGACCGGTGGCGTATAGCAATTCCATCAAGGCCACCAGACGAATACCCTCAGCACCCTTGTAGGTCTTCGCCGCCGATAAGAGCTTTTCCACCTCTGCTTCCGTCAGGACCTTTGGCAGAGGACGAACCCGGCGAGGGCTATCTATTGACGTCGATGGATCATCGGCACGCCTTCCCTCAACATATATGAAGCGAAAGAATTGTCGCAACGCCGAAAGCCGCCGTGCCGCCGTGGACGGCGCCATACCCTCCCGTTCCATTTGCGCTAAATAGTTACGAATATCTTCTGCATTGGCCTGGTCAATAGCGGAACCGTTGAACTCGGAAAAATGACGCAAGTCTCGACCATATGAATCTAGCGTATTTGGTGCTGCGCCGCGTTCGACGACCAGCATTTCAAGGAACCTATCGATGGATTGTAATGACTTGGACAACGCAACACTCACATGTATTCTCAAAATTAAGCACTAGAAACCAACAGCCAAAAGGCCTTCAAACGCTACGGCGGTTGCATCCCTTTCAAGGCCAACCTGCCGTAGAGCCGCCACAATTCGCCCCAACGTTATTGTATCACTCCGCTCCGGGCCCCGATCACCAAGCAGCAAAAGGGAGAGAAGTACAACTTCGCCACGTCTATTAGCTGCCGCAGCCCGCTCAAGACCTATCAACAAGGCCGTGTGACTCTGTTGCGAATCCCCGCTCGTCACTTCATAAAGCGGCAGCCAAAGCTTCGCCGGAACATCGTGCCCCAAGGCGGACAAGACAGTGTACAATCTCGTGGCGCGCTGGTGCCTGTGAGCGTTGTTATTTGCAACCTCTCCCTGCCACCAATTTTCTAGAACCTCGCCGATAATCGAGGAGAGAACGGCATCCTTGCCCTCGCTTATGTTAAGATTGAGGAGGGGCGCCAAAGCCAGCACCGCTGCCGCCGCATCTGTCTGACCATCCCGGGCCAACGGCACCATCGCCATCAGCCACGCACGAGCCCCAACGCTATCACCTGCGGCCAGGAGCGCTCGGCCAGCATCAGCTGCAAACCAGGCTAACTCGGCCGAAGGTCGGATAATGCGTGCCTGGGGTTGGTTGACACGCACAGCGGTCATGTACCGACCACTGTGGCGGCCGTTACGCCATGCCGCCGACAGTGCCCTGGCACGGCCTTCTATCTGGTCATCAATCTGGACCACCTGATACAAAACGGCGCTAGCTGAAGGTCCTGGCTGTCTGTCTGCTAAGGCGATGGCGTCAGCCCCCTGTTCGGCAGAGACAGGGACGCTAGCATAAATCCGGCGCAACACCTCTGTTTTTAAGGCCCCGATGGCCTCGGCACGCTCAGCCGCTTCGAGCCGCAAGGACAGAGAAGCATTTGGTGACGTTGCGATGGAGCGCAGAACCGACGGCGAGGCTGCTTCCAGGGCGCCGTCCGGAATAACCCGCCGCGCCGTGCGCAGCATAGCGAGATGCAACGGTTCTGTGTGTGCCAACCGCTCTAGGGGCTCAATTTCACCATTGCTCAATCCTGATAGTAGGTTAAAAAAGGCCTCAACCTCAACCCCGCTCTCGTAAAGAATTTGCCGGTATAGTTCGACCTGCGCATCC
>CAZDQC010000059.1:12294-18969 GCA_964507245.1 uncultured Rhodospirillaceae bacterium | reverse complement strand
AATTACTACCAATGATAGTTCAGAAATTTCTTCGGCCCGGCCGCTCAATACAGCCCTGTGCCTCCAAAATTCCGCTCATGTATTGGGATCAGATGTTATGGTAGTCCCGGTACCAGGATGTAAAGCGCGGGATACCATCGTCGATGGTCGTGGTGGGTTGAAAACCTAGGTCCCGTCGAATCGCTGTCAAATCCGCATAGGTTTCCTTGACATCGCCGGGCTGCATCGGCTCAAGGATACGTTCTGCCTTTTTGCCTAATGAATTTTCGATGACTTCAATAAACCGCAAAAGCCGTTCGGGGTGATTGTTGCCAATGTTATAGATGCGATGCGGCGAACCGCTTGCAGTGCCATTTTTTGGGGGCTGGTCCCGGGCAGCAAGAACTCCGGTGACTATGTCATCAACATAGGTAAAGTCACGCCGCATATCACCGTGGTTGAAGACCCGTATTGGCCGTCCCGCCAAAATTGCCTCTGTGAATAGCCATAATGCCATGTCCGGCCGGCCCCAGGGGCCGTATACCGTAAAAAAACGCAACCCAGTCTGAGGTATGCCGTACAGATGGGAGTAGGACTGTGATATCAACTCATCGGACTTCTTTGTTGCTGCATAGAGTGAGACCGGGTGGTCGACGGGATCATCCTCTGAAAACGGTATCTTAGAATTGCCGCCATACACAGAAGATGAGGAAGCGTAAATCAGGTGCTCCAGGCTGTCTTGGTGCCGTGCCATTTCTAGGATTACCATGTGGCCGACCAAGTTCGCTTCTACATAAGCGAACGGGTTCTTCAAAGAGTATCGTACGCCCGCCTGAGCCGCCAGATGAATAATGGACGTCAGCTTCAGGTCGGCCACGGCCTCGTTCATCGCAATTCGATCAGCGATGTCAATTTGATGAAAGGTGAAATTCTGATGATCGAGCAAACCGCGCAGGCGCCCATCCTTCAGGGTTGGTGAATAATAGGGATTCATGTTATCTACTCCGACCACCCGCTCACCCCGAGACAACAAACGCAGGGCGGTGTGGTAGCCTATGAACCCGGCTGCGCCGGTTACTAGAACCGTCATAACTTATTCGCTCCAACCCGCAAGAATTGACCTCAACACGGACTTGGTCTATTCGATTAATGTTCCGAACAAGCCAAGGTTGACAGGGTTTCTAGGACTGGTCGCCATCGTCAATCGGGCATAAATTCGGGTGGGCTGGGCCACGTAGCTTCTAATTACTTATGTGACCTGACCAAAGCATGTACTACGCTGTCCCGGGGCGCGCGTCAATGTGAAGGAGGGTACAATCGAAGGATGGAGCACTGAGGCAGTTGGCGGTGTGAAGGGGCTGGTGGTGGTTGCCTTGGCCGCCGGTGTTAGCACGTTGATCTCGGTCTTTGCCCGGCAGATTGGATCCCACCTTCGGGTGCTGGATATTCCCGATGGTAAGAGGAAAAATCACCCGGTCGCTACGCCGCAGACAGGTGGCCTAGCGATTGGGGTGCCCACTTTGGCCGTACTGGTATACCTTGCGATGACCAGCTTGTTCCTACCGTTATATTTGATTGCGGCTGGCGCCGGGCTGGCCTGTCTGTTGTTGGGCCTTTCGGATGATCGAAAGCCCATTCGTCCGGCATATCGGTTGCTGCTTTCCTTGTTGTTAGCATTAGTGGCTCTCGAGGTTGTCCCGGCATTACAGGTGACATTCCTCCACTTCAGTTTTTGGAATCAGGCATTGTTCCTGGAACAGTTCGCACTTGTTTTCACTGCTGTATGCATCGTAGGTCTGCAAAACTCTGTGAATATGGCCGATGGCAAGAATGGCGTTGTCATGGGCCTCTGCCTTTTCTGGTGCGTGGAGTTGCTTCTTTTTGCGCCGGATCACATGAATCTTGTTCTGCTGGCCCTTTGCGCTACCCTGGTTATAGCGCTAGCTTTTAATTTGCGAGGATCCTTATTCTTAGGTGATTCAGGCAGTTATTCCCTCAGTTACATTATAGCGCTTTTAGCTATATATGTTTACGACACCGCTTTCGCGGCGCTACCAGCCGATCTAGTCATCTTGTGGTTTCTAATTCCGGTAATAGATTGTTTGCGTGTCATGGCGCTGCGGGTATTTCGGGGTCATTCGCCCTTCTCCTCAGACCAGAACCATTTGCATCATCTCCTCCATCGGCGGTTACCTTGGCGTTGGGGTTTGCTCGTCTATCTTAGCTTGGCGGGGATGCCTGGACTCCTAGCGTCATTCGCGCCGTCAACGACCCTGGCGTGGTGCATTGCCGCCTTGTCCTGCTACGGTGTCATTATTGCGTGGCCTGAACGTCGAGAGCCGGAGGTGGGTGATACCGCAAAATAGCTATATTTTGCGCTTCAAGGGCGTTGTTTCCCTAACCTCTGATGCCTATATTGCGCACGTCGAATTGGGGCGTAGCCAAGTGGTAAGGCACCGGGTTTTGATCCCGTGATCGCAGGTTCGATCCCTGCCGCCCCAGCCATTTCGACGCCGTTAAGTTTGGACGATAGGACCAAATATGCCTAGCAGGAAAGAGTGGTAGCCTTGATGGCTCGCAGCAAGCAGCCTTAACTCAGGTTCCTCTTGCCCCACATTATCTGTCAAACTTCCACCGCTGAGAAACACACATAGATATTTTTACTTGTAAGGAGGCCAGAAATGCCGAAAGGGTACATGATTAGCGCTCATAGAAGTGAAGCCAACCCGGATAAGCGAGCTGCTTATTTAGAGCTGGCAGGACCTGCAATTATGGCGTCTGGCGGGAGGTTTCTGGCTGGGGGTGACTGCAGGGTCGTGGCTAAAGAGAACGGTATTGCCCAAAGAACTGTTTTAATTGAATTTGATAGCTTTGATGCTGCCGTGGCAGCCTATGAAAGCGAAGCCTATCAAAAAGCGCTTGAAACACTCTCTGGCGGAGCAGATAGAGATGTGAGATTGTTTGAGGGCATTTGAGCAAGATGGGAAGACGGAGCGCTTGGAGAAAAGAACAGTTAGACGCTTGTGACGTCAAACACCCAAATCATAGACAGAAAAAATTGGCCTGTTAAAAATTATAAGTATGAATAAATAAATGAAACCAATTTTAAGTCATATGATTTGAGAGAATTTATTGGCAGGAAACAAGGGTATATATAAATTCCATCTGAACCACTAAAATCCGAAGAATCCCAATTTCTCTATTCCTTTCTGAATGCATAAATTTTTTTGATGGCGTGGTGCCCCTGCCCCGACTCGAACGGGGACGTCCTAAGGACAATAGATTTTGAATCTATCGCGTCTGCCAATTCCGCCACAGGGGCCCCATTGGCATCATAGCGCTGGCGATAGGAGCGTCAACCACAACAAAGGCCATCAGGCGGCCAGCTTATCCAATTCACGCAACAAGCTTTCACCCATGATAGTGGTGGAGACCTTGGCCTTGTCTGGCTGCATAATATCCGCTGTACGCAGACCTCCGGCGAGCACATTTTCCACCGCCTGTTCGATCAGGTCGGCGTCCTCGCTCAGGTCAAAGGAGTAACGCAGGCTCATGGCGAAACTCAAAAGTGTTGCGATGGGATTGGCCAGTTCCTGGCCTGCGATGTCGGGAGCCGAACCGTGTACAGGCTCGTAAAGCGCCTTGCGTCCACCCGTTTCATCCGTCGCGCCCAGGGAAGCCGATGGCAGCATGCCGAGGGAACCTGTCAGCATTGCGGCAGTGTCCGATAGCATGTCACCAAACAGATTGTCCGTGACGATTACATCAAATTGTTTAGGATTGCGCACCAACTGCATGGAACAGTTGTCGGCATACATGTGGCTCAATTTAACATCCTTAAAGGATTCATCTTGCAGTTTGGTCACTTCGTCGCGCCAAAGAACGCCAGATTCCATGACATTAGCCTTTTCCACCGAACAAATCTGGTTGTTGCGTTTGCGCGCCAGTTCGAACGCTACTACGCCGACTCTCCTAATTTCAGAGGTTGTGTAGCTCTGTGTGTTAATACCCTTACGTTGGCCGTCGGGCAGTGTTTCGATGCCCCGTGGTTCACCAAAGTAGACACCGCCGGTTAATTCACGGACGATCAGAATATCCAGCCCTGAGACGATCTCTGGCTTTAAGGTGGAGGCATCCACCAGAGCATCGAAGCATAGAGCTGGACGCAGGTTCGCAAACAGGTCCATTTCCTTACGCAAACGAAGCAGGCCACGTTCCGGTTTTTGCTCAAAGGGCAAATCATCCCATTTCGGTCCACCTACGGCGCCCAATAATGTGGCATCGGCGGATAGCGCATCCGCCATGGTTTCGTCCGTCAGCGGTGTACCGTGGGCATCAATAGCGATGCCTCCGACCTTGCCTTCCAAAATATCAAAGGTGACGGCGCGGCGATTATCCATCCAATCAATCACCCGAAGTACCTCGCGCATAACTTCAGGTCCGATGCCGTCACCCGGCAGGATCAACATTTTCTTGTTCGAGGCCATATCTCGTCACTCGCATTTTTTGTAATGGTTACTTATTCAGCAGCCTCGCCGTACAGCCAAGGTTGCCCAGTCTTTTGCCGCTCTTCAAAACCATCGATCTTACCCTTACGTTGAAGGGTCTGGCCAATATCATCCAGACCTTCCAATAGGCATTGCTTGCGAAATGGGTCCATCTCGAAATTCACCACGTCGCCATCGGGGCGGGTAATCTTTTGATTCTCCAAATCGACCGTCAGAGTGGCATTAGAACCCCGGTCTGCATCGTCAAACAGAAGTTCCAACTGCTCCGGCGTAACTTTGATTGGCAGAATGCCGTTCTTAAAACAGTTGTTATGGAAGATGTCGGCGAAGGAGGTGGAGATCACAACCTTGATGCCAAAATCTAAAATTGCCCATGGAGCATGCTCCCGGCTAGAACCGCAGCCAAAATTATCACCAGCCACTAGAATTTGTGATTTGCGGTAGGCCAGTTTGTTCAGAACAAAATCTTCTCTTTCGCTGCCGTCATCGTTGTAGCGCATTTCCGCAAATAGATTTTTGCCTAGACCGGTGCGTTCTATGGTCTTGAGATACTGTTTCGGGATAATCTTGTCGGTGTCGATGTTAATGCTGCGCATGGGTGCGGCGACGCCGTTAACGGTGGTAAACTTTTCCATATTTTTCCCCCTACGTCATTTCACGTACGTCAGTCAGGTGGCCTGCAATGGCCGCTGCCGCGGCCATGGCAGGGCTAACCAGATGGGTGCGACCACCAAATCCTTGCCGTCCCTCGAAGTTTCGGTTTGAAGTGGAGGCGCAGCGTTCGCCTGGCTCCAGTCGGTCCGCGTTCATGGCTAAACACATAGAACAACCAGCATCCCGCCAATCGAACCCGGCCTCAATCAGGGTTTTGTCTAAGCCCTCTTCCTCGGCTTGTTCCTTGACTAGACCAGAGCCCGGTACTACCAGAGCATGGACGCTATTCGCCACCTTGTGGCCCTTGGCCACGGCAGCTGCGGCTCGGATGTCCTCGATCCGGCCATTAGTGCAGGAGCCGATAAAGGCTTTGTCAATGGCAATATCCTGCATTGCTGTACCGGCTGCGAGACCCATGTATTCCAGAGAACGCTCCCAAGCGGCGCGTTGATCGTTATCGCGGGCCTGATCCAGTGTTGGTACATTGCCGGTAATGTTGGCCACGTTTTCTGGGCTGGTGCCCCAGGTGACCTGCGGGATTAACCGGGAAACATCTAGGGATACATCGATGTCGAAAACCGCGTCGACGTCGGTTTGGAACGTTCTCCAATAATTTACTGCAGCTTCATACTGGCCGGTTTTTGGGCCCATGGCGCGGCCCTTTAGATATTCGAAAGTGGTTTCGTCGGCGGCAATTAGTCCGGCTCGTGCGCCACCCTCAATCGACATGTTGCAGACCGTCATGCGCCCTTCCATCGACAGGGCGCGCAACGCCTCACCGGTGTATTCTACCACACAGCCCGTACCGCCAGCGGTGCCAATCTTCCTGATGATTGCTAGGATCAGATCTTTACTTGTACAGCCCACTGGAAGGTTGCCATCGACGTCGATGCGCATGTTTTTGGAACGTTGCTGGATCAAAGTTTGTGTGGCGAGCACATGCTCCACTTCTGAGGTGCCGATGCCGAAGGCCAAGGCGCCAAAGGCACCGTGGGTAGCGGTGTGGCTGTCACCACAGACAATCACCATGCCGGGCTGGGTAAAGCCCTGTTCCGGACCGATAATATGCACGATACCCTGGCGGGGATCGTTTACCGAGAAATAGGGCACATTGAATTCGGCGACATTGGCTTCCAGGGTTTCCACCTGTAGCTTGCTTTCGGGCTCATGGATACCTTGGTCACGGTCCTTGGTTGGGACATTGTGGTCAGCTACGGCCAAGGTTGCGTCCAAGCGATGGATCTTGCGGCCAGCGGACCGCAGGCCTTCAAAAGCCTGTGGCGAGGTGACTTCGTGCACAAGGTGACGATCTACATAGAGCACGCAGGCGCCATCGTCTTGTTGGTCCACCAAATGCGCATCCCAAATTTTGTCGTAAAGTGTTTTGCCAGCCATGATTCAGTAGCCCCCTTGCTTATTAGGTTCTGACAAGGAACGAGCCGCCGTCCTAGCTCGTTGGGATTATCCGATAATAGGGTCCGCGAGCGACTATACCGTCGCGCTCCGTTTAAAAGAGCTATTCGCCACCCGTCTT
>CAZDQC010000059.1:0-12194 GCA_964507245.1 uncultured Rhodospirillaceae bacterium | reverse complement strand
CGCGAGCGACTATACCGTCGCGCTCCGTTTAAAAGAGCTATTCGCCACCCGTCTTTGAATCGGCCTTGCCACTCCTACGATGATCTTGTTTTTCCGCGATGCGGGCCCGTTTTCCTGTCAAGCCGCGCAAGTAATACAGTTTGGCCCGACGCACCCGGCCCCGGCGCAATACCTCGATGCTGTCAATGCGGGGTGAATGTAGAGGAAAGACGCGCTCTACGCCCTCACCGTAGGAGATTTTTCTCACCGTGAACGAAGAATTTATACCGGCTCGCTTGACGGCAATGCAAACACCTTCAAAGGCCTGAACTCGTTCTCGGGCTCCTTCAACGACCTTCACATTAACGCGCACCGTATCGCCAGGGGCAAACTCGGGCACTTCATACTCCGCCATGCGGGCTTGTAATTGGCCATCTTCAAACTTTTGCAATAAATTCATTGCCCTAACCTCGCGATTTAATGGCTCGCCGATACCGGTCCCACAGGTCCGGCCGTCGTGCCTTCGTTAATACCTCGGCCTGGGCTAACCGCCAGGCCCTAATTTTTTCGTGGTGACCAGAAATTAATACTTCCGGCACTTCTTTCCCTTCCCAGTTTTGAGGCCGGGTATATTGGGGATACTCCAATAAACCGTTCGAAAAACTCTCTTCCCTTAATGTTGCCGCATCGCCAATCACATCGGGCAAAAGTCGCACCACTGCATCCAACAAAACTAGCGCTGCCGTCTCGCCCCCAGACAGGATATAGTCGCCGACGCTGACTTCCTCGATTTTCCGGCTTTCCAGAACCCGTTGGTCGACCCCTTCAAATCGCCCGCAGATTAAGACAATGCCGTCCTGTTCCGCCAGTTCCTGCGCCAGTGTTTGATCTAGACGCCGCCCTCGCGGACTCAAATAAAAAACTCGGTCCGTGTTGCCCTGATTTTTGCCGTTCCGCACATGATCCACGGCATTTGCCAAAATATCTGGCCGCATGACCATGCCAGGACCGCCGCCAAATGGAGCATCGTCGACGGAACGATGTTTATCGCGCGCAAAGTCACGAATGTCTACAGTTTCCAGATGCCAGATGCCGTTTTTTTGGGCATTTCCCGCCAGGCTTTGACCCAGAGGACCGGGTAGCATGCCCGGAAACAAGGTCAAGACCGTCGCGGTCCAGGTTTTTTTCTTTTGCGATGTCTCCCTACTCATTGTCGTTTTCATCAGCCGGGTCGGTAATCACTAAGTGACTGCTTTCAAGATTAACCTCGAGCACCTTTTCTCGGTCGAACGGAAGTATGATAGTCTCGTTTGACCCGTTCGGTTGAATTTCCAACAGGTCACTGGCACCAAAATTGTGTATAGCCCTGACGTGACCAAAAGTTTTTCCATCCGGCAAATTTGCGGGCAAACCGATTAGGTCCGCGTGATAATATTCCTCATTCTCGCCACACAATTTCGGCAACTTACATCGGTCTACGAAAAGTTGCGTACCTTTCAACGCCTCGGCATCATCGCGGTTGGTGATACCTGGGAGCTCCACAAGCAGCCCACCTTTCGTGGGACCGCGAAGGGACAGCTTCACCGTCCGCCCCAATTGGTCGTGCAAAGCTCCGTAGGCCACGATATCTTCTGGCACTTCAGTATAGCTACGCACCTTAACTAGGCCCTTAATGCCGTGGGCGGCAACAATCTCACCCATCAAAAGGTGTTCTTCAGCCATCTCTTCGCACCAAAGCAAAAAATCCCGGCAGAATCACTCCTCCGAGGCTTCCTCCGAGTCCTCTTCGTTAGCTTCCTCGGCCGGTGCCGTAGCTTCGGCCTTCGTGTCCTCTTCTGCGGCCTCTTCGTTAGCTTCCTCGGCCGGTGCCGTAGCTTCGGCCTTCGCGTTTTCCTCGGCCTCGGTGGCGGCGGCCAGGCGTTCCTGAGCCTTTGCCTTGGGCTTGGCCTTCTGCGGATTGTTCTTCTGCGCCGGCATGGGGATTATTTCCGCTGTACCCAGGAATTTGGCCACGCGGTCTGTGGGTTTGGCGCCTTTGTCCAGCCAGTAGCGGATGCGCTCATCTTTTAGCGTAACGCGGTTCTCATTGTCCTTGGTCAAGAGGGGATCGTAGGTTCCCAAGCGTTCGATAAAACGGCCGTCCCGGGGCATGCGGCTGTCTGCAACGACAATGCGATAGTGCGGCCGTTTTTTTGCCCCGCCGCGGGCCAGTCTAATTTTCAATGACATATATTGATTCCTGTTACTTCGAAATTCCGTATAAATTCCTATCAGTGTCAACGTGGTGGGATTTGCCCCGGCAATCCGGGAATTTGTGGCATACTACTGCTGAGGCCCGGCAGGCCCCCGCGCATAAGACCATTTTTATCCATTTTTGAAACCTTTTTCATCATTCCCGACATTTGTTTGAACTGCTTCAGCAGGCGGTTCACTTCCTGCACCGAAGTGCCGGAACCTGCCGCAACGCGTTTTTTGCGCGAGGCGTGGATCATCTTTGGTTTCAACCGCTCTTCGGGCGTCATGGAAAGGATTATGGCCTCTTGGCGTTTGATCAACTTGGGGTCAATATTGGCTTCTGCCATTTGTTTTTTCATCTTTCCTACGCCAGGCAGCATGGCCATCAGGCCGTCAAGGCCTCCCATCTTGGAAATCTGGCGCAATTGGTCCAGTAGGTCGTTCATATCAAATTGGCCCTTCTGGACCTTTTTGGCCAGTTTCTCGGCTTCGCGATCGTCGATCGTTTCGGTGGCCTTTTCCACCAGACTGACTACGTCGCCCATACCAAGAATGCGCGAGGCGACACGGTCGGGGTGGAATGCTTCAATTTCATCAAGCTTTTCGCCCACGCCTAGCAGTTTGATGGGGCACCCGGTGACCGCGCGCATGGACAGGGCCGCACCGCCCCGACCATCGCCATCCACCCGGGTTAACACAATCCCAGTCAGGTTTAGGCGTTTGCCGAACTGTTCTGCCACATTAACTGCGTCCTGGCCGGTCAGGCTGTCGACTACCAACAGGGTTTCTATCGGCTGGGCTACGCCATGTACCGCCTGCACCTCGGTCATCAGAGCCTCGTCCACGTGCATCCGCCCGGCGGTATCCAGAAGTATGATGTCAAAACCCTGCAAATTGGCTGACTGCATAGCCCGCTTGGCGATGCCGTCGGGGTTTTGCCCCTCGACAATGGGCAGAGTGGGCACATTGATTGTCTCGCCCAAAACTTTCAGCTGTTCCATGGCTGCTGGGCGGCGGGTATCTAGAGAGGCCATCAGGACTTTCTTCTTATCCCGTTCAACCAGGCGCTTGGCTAGTTTGGCCGTGGTTGTCGTTTTGCCTGAGCCTTGTAGGCCGACCATCATGATCGATGCAGGGGGGGCTGCATTCAGATTGATATCGACCGTCTCCGAGCCCAGAGTTTTCACCAGACAGTCGTTGACGATCTTGACCACCATCTGTCCTGGTGCGACGCTCTTTACGACTTCTTCGCCGACGGCGCGTTCCCGCACCTGTTTGATGAAATCCTGTGTTACGGGAAGTGCGACATCTGCTTCTAACAGGGCCTGACGCACTTCACGCAAAGCGGCATCAACATCCCCATCACTCAGCGTCCCGCGCCGGGTAAGTTTGTCGAATACCGTTCCCAGACGGCCTGTCAGGCTATCGAACATCAGCCGTTACTGTTCCCAAAATGCCGCAACCGGCGTGTCAAATTCTCACGCAAAACCGGGCCGCGCCGCAATATCTCCAGCTGGCCTGGGTCGCGGCGGTTTTTAGGCGCAACGGGGGTGGGTGTCAAGCGGATGGCGGGGCAGGGTTTGTGCGTCGCGTAAAACCCCATTGATGCCTTCGCATCCAAAAAATGCGGTTGGCAGAAATTGATCCTCAGGAAAGACTGCTAGAGCGAGATCAGTGCCGAGAGTGCCATAGGTCCACGCCCCCCTGGCTTTCTGTACTATGCAAAATTGGGCAGTTGGAGCCTGTTGAAAATTTTGCACTGGGACTTTGTAACGACGATCCAATGAGTGAAACAGGCCGTAAGCCGGCCCGAGGTCAACCTTTTTCAGGATGCTGAATCACTGAAATTTTATGGCAATACCTTTGTCTATCTAGGATTCTCGAGTTAAGCGGCCTAAGTGCGCTAAACCTGTGATTTTTGGCCTTTATATGCGGAATAGGGGCGGGCCATTGTCTTTATTGCCGTCGCAATTGGAGCGGGACACTACGTCCGCTGCCGCTACCCTATGGTCAGGTTCTCACATGACCGCTGGGCAAACCCGCTCCATGAAAATTGTCATGGACCGTTCCAGTTTATCCAGGCTACTACAGCCGTTAAAGTTCAACTGGAACTGATCCAGGCCCGCTTTGTCCTGATATTGTTTAATATCGCTGGCAATATCTTCGACGGTGCCATGACCGGTCATCCGATTGCCGTCGGAACTCAACGGGTCTTTACCCGTAATTTCAGAGAAATTAACCCGAAAACTCATACGGACTTTCGGCGGTTCGGTCCGACCCGCCTTTTCACAGGCCGCTAATAGTTTGGCCTTGTTTGCTATAAGATCTGGCAAAGGCGTCGGAACGGGTTGCCAGACGGCGGCAAATTCCGCGGCTCGGCGTAGGGCGGCCCTGGACGAGCCGCCGATCCATATCGGAGGGTGCGGTTTCTGCACCGGTTTGGGAGAAGAATGCATATCTTGAAATTGATGATAGGCGCCGGTATATGAGATCGGATCGGGCCCCCAACAGGCCTTGCAGACCCGTAGATATTCATCCGTGCGGCGTCCCCGGTCTGCGAAGTTGACGGCCAGCGCGTCAAATTCATTTTCCATCCAGCCTGCGCCGATCCCCAGGATAATGCGGCCGCTGGAGAATTGATCCAACGTGGCCACGGTCTTGGCGGTCAGTATAGGGTTGCGGTGGGGCAGGATCAGCACCGAAGTCGCCAGTTTGATCCGATCGGTTTGTGCCGCCAGAAAGGCCATAGTGGTCAAGGGCTCGTATACATTGCCCCACGAGGTGACCACGTCTGCTGAGCCATTGATGATTAAATGATCGTTCAACAGCAGGGCGTCATAGCCTAACCTTTCTGCCCGCTGGGCTGCCGTGACGATGGCGTTTGGTGTGGCGGGAAAACCCAAATAATCCGCGTTGGGTATTCGGAAGGAAAATTGCATTATCTGGCCCCGGCTTATTTTTCTTCAAATTTTGGTGCGCTGGCGCTACCGCCCCCGTCAACGGCGATCCGTTGGCCATTGACGTAGGTGTTGCTCTCTGAGACCAGGAAGCGCACCACGTTGGCGATGTCTTCAGGTTGACAGACATGACCAAATGGCATGTGGACATCCAGCTCGCGTAGATCCTCTAGACCGGAGCGCGCCTTAACTAGACGACGGCCCATGTCGGTTTCCACCAGCGGTGGGGCGACCACGTTGGTACGGATGTTATTCTTATGCTCTTCCTTGGCCAGGGTAAATGCTAGGCCCTCCATTGCGGCTTTACCCATATTGTACGGCGCGCCAAACGCGCCATAGCTGTCTGTGGCGACGGAAGAAATCATGACGATATCACCTCTGGCCTGCTCCCGCATCATGGGGATCACCAACTTTGACAAATAATGGGGACCAAAGGCATGTACGCGCACCACCCGCTCCATCTCCGCCGGATCTGTGTCCGTCACAGACAGGCCCTTACTGGCGATGCCGGCGTTGTTGATCAGGATACCAATAGTACCCAACTTCGCACCGATTTTCTCTACCATGGTGCTGACCTGCTCCCGATCATCAACCGAGGCCTGGAATGCCTGTGCGTTGCGGCCCAGCGCTATTATCTCCGCCACGGCCTCTGATGCCGCTGCTTCGTCCCGGCGATAATTAACAGCTATATCAGCGCCATCCTTGGCAAGGGCCACGGCGATGGCCCGACCAATACCCCGGCCTGCTCCTGTGACAAGAGCAACGCGTCCCCTCAACGACATCCTATACTCCGCATTTTTCGCTGGTTTGATTGCGAGGCAACATATCAACCTTCTTGTCAGTTGAGTAGAGCCGTCGAACTAAGCGCCGTAGGTTGGCGAAGATATGCTAGGATTTTTCAAGCCTTGCATTATAGGAGCGTTGCTATGGCAAAATTTAGATTGCTGATTGAAATACTGTGTTTGAACCTCGGCGCGCAGGTTCTTGGCGCTGGTCTATCAAATTTCCTGCCGGACGAAGGCATATTATCGTGCTGAGCTGGGCGCGCATTGAAGGCACGGCACCGGCTAAGGCGGATATAGATACAGTGTGGCAGGTGGAGCAAACCTGATGTTGCGTACAGGCAAGGAGCATCTCGAACGCTTGCGAGATGGCAGGGTTGTCTATATCGGCCGGGAGCGTGTGGATGATGTGACGACCCACCCGGCCTTCCGCCATGCCGCGACCACGGCGGCGGCTATCTATGACATTAAGGCAGATTCTACCAAGCGGGAGGTTACGGCCTTTGAAGAAGATGGCGAACAATATTCCACATATTATATTCTTGCTAGAAACAGGGATGATTTGCGCAAACGATCGCAAACCCACCGTATAATTGCTGAGGCCACCTACGGCTTCTTTGGTCGCTCGCCGGATCATGTCTCTTCCTTTGTCACGGGCATGTGCACCAAGGCGGATGTTTTGGATACGGATCGGGGTAAGTTTTCGGATAATCTGCGGGGCTATTACGAGTATATGCGCCGCAACGACATTTACGCGGCGTATGCTGTACTGCCGCCTCAGGCTGCTCGTGATCCGGCCTTTTATCAGAAACAGAATCTCCCTGTTCCCTCCCTACAGCTGCTGAGGGAGGAAGACGACGGCGTCGTAATTTCAGGCATGAAGATGCTCGCCACCGGTGCCGTCATCGCGGATGAAATCTGGATCGGCAATGTAATTCCCTTGGCGCCGGACCAATCAAAACAGGCTATCACCTGCGCCATACCCTGCAATGCGCCGGGGCTTTCCTTATGGTCCCGCAAGCCCTTGGAACCAAACGCATACAACGAATTCGACAGTCCCTTAAGCTGGCGCTTGGACGAGACCGACGCCATGGTCATATGCGATGAGGTCAAGGTGCCATGGGAGCGGGTCTTTGTCTTGGATGACGCAACACAATCCTATCAGATCTATAATAAGACGCCCTCGCACTGCTACGGCAACCACCAGTCCAATGTGCGATTTCATACCAAGATGCGTCTTTTGGTGGCGTTGGCCAGTAAAATCACACAATCCACTGGCGCGAACAAGGTTCCGGCGGTTATGGAAACATTGGGCCGTCTATCGGCCTTGGAGGCCGGGCTGTGGGGCATGGTGGAAGGGCAGATAGAGGCGGCCGAGGATTGGCCGGAAGGGTACGTGACCTTCAACCGACGCATGATGTATGCCGCTTTGAACTGGTGCACCGAGAACCATTCGCAGATCATTGACATCGTTCGTGAGTTGTGCGGCGGCGGAATTTTTCAGATGCCGGCGGATGTTTCGGTGATGCATGACGATGATTTGCGAGAAAAATTTGAAGCCTATTGGCAGACACCGCAACTGGATGCCCTGGCGCGCATGAAACTGTTCCGCTTGGCTTGGGACTTGGTCGGTTCGGAATTCGCTGGACGCCATCAGCAGTACGAAAAGTTTTATGCTGGCGCCTCGTTTATCGTTCGGGGTCACAGCTTCCGAGAAACCCCCTGGGGTGAATTGGACCGCATCGTAGATGATTTATTAGCTGGCTACGATGTCCCCGCCATAGAAGAAGGTTAATGTTCATGTTTCTGGTACAGATTTCCGATACGCATATCGATGAACCGGACACGCTGGTCTATGGCTATTTCGATACCGCTGCTGCCTTAGAAAAGGCGGTTGATGCAATTAATGCTATGAAACCAGGCCCCGATTTGGTCTTGCATACCGGCGACATCGCCTCCAACGGCAGCTTGCGTCGATACAAGGCCTTCGGTGCCATTGCCGATCGATTGACGGCGCCCATGGTTCTAATCCCTGGCAATCACGACGATCGCGGTGCTTTGCGTGAAGTATTCGGCGGTACGAGTTGGCTGCCCACTACCAGTGATTTTCTACATTATGTGATTGAGGACCATCCGGTGAGGATCATCTGTTGTGATAGTGTCATCGCCGGTGAGACGTCAGGAGAGATGTGTCCGAAACGTCTGGCCTGGCTGGATGCGCGGCTGAGGGAGGCGCCGGATCGTCCGACCATTGTGGCCATGCATCATCCGCCTTTTTATTCAGGCATGACGGGAAGCTCCTCCAAGGGGCTTCGCCATGGTGGAGCTGAACTGGACGCCCTGTTTCGCCGCCACGATCAGGTGGTACGCGTGCTGGCCGGGCATGTGCACCGGCCCATTACGGCGTCCTTCGGCGGCACCATCGCTTTTGCCGGGCCAACCACGTGCTATCCCTTTGATCTCTATACCGGCCCAGACCGCCTCTTGAATATCAGCTACGAGCCACCCGCCATTGCTGTGCACTTATGGCTGGAAGACGCTGCACCGGCGGGCCCTGGCCTGGTCAGCCATACAATGCCAGTAGGCAACTGGTTGCCACCTCTGACTCTTTTGCGAGCCGGGGTAAAAGTTCTTGATGGCTAGCCCCTCAGAAATTTGTTTGTTCTTCGAGCTCGACGATTTTCTGTTTTCGAGGCCGAAAAAAGAACAACGATATTCCGCCACGGGCCAAAATTAGCATTTCGACTTGTCTCGGCCATACCTCATTTCATTTCCCATCTGGTTCCCACTTGTTTTGCGTACTCAAGATATAAAATTTGTTAGAAGCTGAGCCCGCCCATGGCCTGGGACACAATTTGGCAATGGTGATGAGGCGCGCCTTTACGTTTATGGTGATGGACGATTCGGTTATGTAGGGTCAAACCTAATTCAGGGTCTAGCCGCCCATGCTTGTCTGATTGGAGTTTTTGATTATGAACGACTCATCGCCTTATGTGCCACCCAAGGTTTGGACATGGGTCAAGGAAAGTGAGGGCCGGTTTGCCAAGATGAACCGTCCTATCGCCGGACCCACCCATGACAAGGACCTGCCCGTAGGCAAACATCCTTTACAACTCTATTCTCTAGGAACGCCGAATGGGGTGAAAGTTACCGTAATGTTGGAAGAGCTATTGGCGGTGGGGCACGTTGGCGCGGAATACGATGCCTGGCTCATCAAGATCGGCGATCTCGATCAATTTGGTAGTGGCTTCGTTGGAGCAAATCCCAACTCCAAAATTCCTGCGCTGATGGACCACAGCACCCCAACGCCGACGCGGGTGTTTGAATCCGGGGCCATTCTGTTGTATCTGGCGGAAAAGTTCGGGGAATTTTTGCCCAGCGATCGGGCCCAGCGGCCTGAATGCCTGTCCTGGTTATTCTGGCAAATGGCCAGTGCGCCTTATCTGGGCGGCGGCTTTGGTCACTTTTACAACTATGCACCCTTGAAGATCGAATATGCCATCAACCGCTATGCGATGGAAGTAAAGCGCCAATTGGATGTGCTGGACCGGCACTTGGCGAATAACCATTATATGTGTGGCGACGAGTATACCGTCGCCGACATGGCGATCTGGCCCTGGTATGGGGCGTTGGTGTTGAACCGGGTCTATGGCGCTGCCGAATTTCTATCCGCACAGTCCTACGAACATTTAGGCCGATGGACGCGAGAGATTGACAGCCGCGACGCTGTAAAGCGGGGCCGCATGGTTAACCGAATTTCAGGCGAACTGCACGAGCAATTAAGACAGCGTCACGACGCCGGCGATTTTGATACCAAAACCCAGGATAAGATCTAGGCGTGATGCGATCACGCCGGCGCTACTCGGTTTAGGAATTCAATAACGGAGCCGGCAAAGATGTCGTTACGGTCACCGGCCACCATGTGGGCGGCATCCTTAACGTTGACATACTCAGCGTGTGGGCATTGTTTCAGGAAACTCTGGGCGCCTTCCTCACTCAATACATCCGACAGACCGCCGCGCACCAATAAGGTTGGCAGGGTCAAGGTATCAGCACATTCGGTGAGGCGCGCCCGATAGGCCGGGTTGTTGGCGACCTGGTGTTTCCGCCGGGCGGGATCCCAGTGCCAGCGATATTTGCCATTGGCGGCCAGACGAACGTTCTTGACCAAGCCATCCAGATTTCTGGGTCTCTTGCGGTGGGGCTGGTAATTCGCGATTGCCTCGGCGACCTCTTCCAAGGTGTCGAAGCCGTCAGGCTTTTGGTTCATGAATTCCTGAATTTTGCGGGAGCCCTCAGGTTCGATCTTGGGGGCCATGTCTACTAGCACCAAGGCCCTGGCTTCGATCCTGGCTGTGCCGATAGCCAACAGGCTGACTCCGCCACCCATGGAGGCGCCTACTAGAATAGGATTGTCGGAGCCTAATGCTTCAGCCACGCATATCAGATCTTCAACCATGAAATCGGGTCCGTAATGTCCCCCCTCGGCCCAGTCGGAATCTCCATGACCGCGGGCATCGTAGGCTACCGCGTAATAGCCCGATAGCCCCAGGGTCTCGCCCGCACCCTTCCAGGCGTGGCGCGTCTGCCCGCCGCCGTGCAATAGCATCACCAACTGGCGGCGGGGGTCACCCCAGGCGTCACCGGCAATTATCAGACCCTTCGCCCCGGGCCATCGGTGCATCGGGTCGGGTGTTCCGGGCAAACGTTCTCCAGCACTCATTATGTTAAAATTCCTTGCTTGATTTTTGCGGTGGTCGATGGCGAAGGTGTGTCCGCACCGCTATTGAGGTTTGTTGACGGAAATTTAGCCCAAGCCGTTCGGACTTGCCAGATCCCCACCGCCATTGGTATCAGTAAAGTCATGAATACTCCACAAACCACAAAATTCATAACCGCCACGGAACATGCTGAAGTAATGGCGGATTATATTCACCAGGGTGAGCAGCGGGCACTGTCATTGGGAAATCGCGGCCCGGTCAAGTTTGAAAATGACGGCAAACTGGACAGCGAAATTATAGAGGCCTATGGACGAGCTGGATTCTACGTTTTCGAGAACGTGATCGGCAAAGAGGAATTGACGGAATTACGGGCTGATGTGCAGAGTGTTCTCGACCGTGCGCCGACCACGCCGGGTGGCGAGGTGGATCGCGATGGCAACCCCGCAATGGGCGTGGATTTTGCCTTGCCGACGTATGTCTGGGCGAAACCGTTAAGCGACCCAGTGGGCGGGACACCCCTGAACAGGGGGCGTCATCCGGTCAAGATGCTGGATCCGGAACCGCCTCAGAATGGGCCAAAATTTACTATCGAGCGCCTGCGGGGCAATCTTCAACTGATGGATTCCTGCGTTCGCCTGTACGGCCATCCCGACCTTCTGGCCGTGGCCGAGGCAGTGCTGGGTGCGGATTTTGTGCCATACAACGAAGTGGTCTTCATAAAGGAACCGGGTCTAGGCCCCTCCGTGGCTTGGCACCGGGACGGCACCACCCATTGGGATGCCTCCGATTGGAATCAGGATGCTCATGGCTTCAATTTCATGGCGCAGCTCTATTCTTCGACGGCGGGCAACGGAGTTTGGGTCCTACCCGGCAGCCACAAACAGCCTGATATAGACATAAGAAAATTGGTGGCGGACAGCGGTTCAGAGCGGATCGAGAACGCCGTGCCCTTGCTGTGCAAAGCTGGTGATGTCTTCATGACAAATCGGCAGTGCGTGCACGGGTCTTTTGCCAATACATCGCCTGACCGGCGCGTCACCTTGAATGAGGGGTTTTTTGCGCGAAAGCGAGTTTTGAATGTTTCTTCCTCGAAGCTGGACGGCACGCCGGTCACCTACACCGCCGAACAAATTCATGAACGCAGCCGCCTAATTGCCCTGGGCATTGACGCGCGTAGGCAGCGTTTTCCGGAAGAAAAACCCTACATTTATCAGCCGCTCGCCAAGGAGGAAGACGACAACCGCTGGAACGATGTGACCTGGCAAAATCTGATCAAGGATTATAACGTCCGGGATTTTTATATTTAAGGGCGTAGTAGGAGGTTCGCGGCGACCTCCATAGTTGAGCGGGCCCGCGCCATGAGGGCAACGTCGTCTGCGCTGGAAATGGGGTGTTCAATCACCCCAAATTTATAATGCGGCAGCCCCAACACGCGACACATCAGTTCCGCTGCGCTGACGAACTCAGTTGTCATCACGCCGATGGCAGGGACCCCAAGACGTTCAGCGGCGACTGCGTCA
>CAZDQC010000058.1:5112-19000 GCA_964507245.1 uncultured Rhodospirillaceae bacterium | reverse complement strand
ACCGTTAAATGAGATACCTCTTCAAGAAATCCAATACCTTTTTCCAGTAATTCTCACTGGCCTCAGCGTGATAGCGTTCCGGATTACCAAATATCTGAAACCTGCGGTTAGCGCCCTCGTAACTATGAAACTCGTGAGCCACACCGGCAGCATCCAAAGCTGCCGAAATAACCAGTGACCGGGCATTTTGTTTGCCCTGCTAGATCAATGGCCGGCGGGGCACCTGGATCCATGGCTAGTTCCACACGACCACCGTAGAACATTACACAAGCCGCCAGTCTCGGGTTGTGACAAGCACCGAGCCGGGATACCCGACCGCCCCGGCAATGACCAACAAGGCCGATGCGGTCCCCATCCAAGTTGTCCCGTTAGATATATTGGTTCCGTCGACCGCCAGGCAGCCGGTAATCCGCCGTTAACATCATAAAGGGGCCGCTAGATCGAAGTGACCGGCGGAATTTCCATGTTTGCGCGAATATCGGCGGAAATCTTGGCGGTCTGACCCACTGCTTCCACCTCCGATATGGCGGAGACTTAATCTCTTCCAAATCCCTCCACATCAAACCTTAGCCGACGACGCATATGGTTTCCGCAAGGCACGTTCCACCATCTCGAGACGGTCCTGGCCATAGAACATATCGTCATCGACAAAATATGTAGGCGATCCAAACACGGAACGCTCAATCGCCTCTTCCGTGTTAACGCGGTAGGCTGCCTGGGTCGGTTCGGATAACGCCGCATTCAGCAATGGCTCAGGGTCGATACCCACGCCTTTTGCCAACCGTACTAACGTGTCTGGATCCGCTAAGTCCGCATCGTCTTGCCAATGGGCGCTTAACATGGCATGGGCCAACTGATCCATACAGACGTCCTGCTCCACACCCGCGATAATCATGCCGTTACACATGGCCATGTCGTTGTGATGGTATTGGGGAAACCCATGCATCACCGGCGCGCCGCGCTCTTCTGCCCAACGATCTATTTCCCGTCGAAAAAAGTAAGCCCTATGCTTGGCACTGCGCTGTCGGAAGGGCGAAGACCCCACCGCCGGTACCGTTTGGTTCAGATCAATAGGCCGGTGCACAATCTTGCGGCCAGCAGCTCGGGTAATCTCCATGAAGCGGGCAGACCCCAAATAGGCAAATACGGAATGAGTGGAGTAAAAATATTCGATCTCAGACATGGTATGCTCCCTGCCAATACCCAAATAACAGCGACCCCGCCACCGCCTGTCAAGCCGGAGATGACGATGACCCTCAAAATTTGCACCATAGACCACGCGGTTGTGATGACCGCAGACATGGAGCGTTCCATAAGATTTTACTGCGATACTCTTGGGGGGGCGCCAAGGTATCTGGAACGATTTCGTGCCGGCAAATTACCCGTTCTGCCAATTCAGCTTGGCGGCGCGGTAATTAATTTACAATATTTGGACGAGCCGGCCTATCTGGTGGCCAAAAACCTGTGCGCTGGGACCCTTGATGTATGCTTTCGCTGGGACGGCACGATTGAGGAGGCTGTCGAGCATTTGACCGAGGCCGGGATTGTAATTGTTGAAGGACCAGTACTTCGCTGGGCAGCCGATGGCGTCTGGGGCCAATCAGTCTATTTCCGGGATCCAGATGGAAATCTGCTAGAATTTCTATCTACAGACCCACCTTGCGAGGCGCTTTTTTTACCTTAACCTGGCATTATGACCTTATTGCCGCGGCCGGACTTTGCCGCGTTGACTCACGTTTGCGCCTTCACTATTTTGCAGCGCTGCATGAATTGGTGGCCGCGGTAATGCGGCCGTCCGGCGCACGGGAATGGGATGCCGTGCAACGGGAGGAACCAAAGACCTTTCCCCATAAGAAGAGGCAGCTGATGAAAGTTCTCGTCGCCGTCAAACGCGTGGTTGATTACAACGTAAAGATCCGGGTCAAGGGTGACCAGACCGGGGTTGATCTAGCCAATGTAAAAATGTCGATGAATCCGTTCGACGAGATCGCCATCGAAGAGGCCCTGCGCATGAAGGAGGCTGGACAGGCGGAGGAAGTCATTGCCGTTTCTATCGGCGTCCAGCAATGCCAGGAGACTATTCGCACTGCGTTGGCCATGGGCGCCGACCGAGGTGTTCTAGTCAAAACTGAGGATGCCCTCGAACCCCTACATGTGGCCAAAATTCTCAAGGCTATAGTCGAGGAAGAGCAACCCGGCTTGGTGATCCTGGGAAAGCAGGCCATTGATGATGATTGCAACCAGACCGGCCAAATGCTGGCGGCGTTGCTGGGATGGCCTCAAGGTACTTTCGCCTCCGAGATCGAGTTGGGCGACGCTTCCGCAAATGTGACACGCGAGATCGACGGTGGACTACAGACTATAAAACTGAATTTACCTATGGTGGTAACCACAGACCTACGCCTGAACGAGCCACGGTATGCCTCCCTGCCGAACATCATGAAGGCAAAAAAGAAACCCATTGATGAAAAAACCCCCGAAGATCTCTCGGTTGACACGGCGCCGCGCCTGACCGTGCTTAAAGTCGAGGACCCGCCTCAGCGTCAGGCAGGAGTGATCGTCGAAAATGCCGCCGAGCTGATTAGCAAATTGCGTAACGAAGTGGGAGTAATCTAATGGGCGCCCTGGTCATTGCAGAACACGATAATGCGGAGCTAAAACCTGCAACCCTGTCCGTCGTGACCGCTGCCAAACAGCTGGGCAACGACGTGGACATCCTGGTCGTCGGAAGCAGCTGTGGCGCAGTAGGCGAGGCCGCTGCACAAGTCGCCGGCGTCAACAAGGTGCTGGTCGCCGATGCCTCGGAATATGCCAACATGGTTGCCGAACCAATGGCCGACCTCGTAGTGACCATAGCTGAAAAATATGATGCCGTGCTGGCCGTGGCAAACACGGTGGGTAAGAACTTCATGCCTCGCGTCGCGGCCTTGCTGGATGTGAGCCAAATTTCAGAAATTTCAAGCATCGAGGGTCCAGATACCTTTGTCCGACCGATCTACGCCGGCAATGCCATGGCAACCGTTCAGTCCTCAGACGCCATTAAGGTAATCACCGTGCGCGCCACTGGTTTTGACAAGGCCGAAGCGACAGGTGGTTCCGCCAGCATCGAAAACATAGACGGCGCAGGAGATCCTGGCATCTCCAGCTTTGTGGGTGAAGCGCTGTCTAAATCCGAGCGCCCCGAGCTAACTGCCGCCAAGATTATCATTTCCGGCGGCCGTGGTATGCAGTCGGGTGATAACTTCCCGATCATCGAAGCTGTCGCCGACCAACTTGGCGCAGCGGTAGGCGCCTCCCGCGCCGCGGTAGACGCGGGCTTTGTACCCAACGACTACCAGGTAGGCCAGACCGGTAAGGTAGTTGCGCCTGAGCTTTATATCGCCGTGGGGATCTCCGGCGCCATTCAACATTTAGCCGGCATGAAAGACAGCAAAGTGATCGTCGCCATCAACAAGGACGAAGAAGCACCAATCTTCCAGGTTGCCGATTATGGTTTGGTAGCTGACCTGTTCAAGGCAATACCAGAAATGGAAGAAGAGCTTAAAAAATTGCCACCGGCATAAAAATTAAGGGGACACGATACCAGATTCCCCTGCTAATCACTTGATGCAACATCCATTGAGGGGGAAAAGGGCTGTGGCCTTCTACTTATCAAAGGTTAAGTCATGATACAGACTATTGGTATTGTTGGCGCGGGTCAGATGGGCAACGGCATTGCCCATGTTCTGGCCGTCGCCGGATACGACATCCTGTTGACCGACACCTCCAATGCACAGATGCAAAAGGCGCTGAAGGCAATCGAAAATAATCTCAACCGGCAAGTTAGCCGCGGCCGCCTGGATCAGTTAGAGGCCACGGATGCCCTTGCCCGAATTCGGACCGTGGCCGGCCTTCCGGAACTAGCCCATGCGGAATTGGTGGTGGAAGCCGCCACGGAAGATGAGGACATTAAGAGGGAGATCTTGTCAGATCTCGGCGAAGTCCTGAACCCGGACGCCCTAATCTGCAGCAACACCTCGTCCATCTCCATCACCCGCCTGGCCTCCGTCTCCCGCCGACCGGAAAAGTTCATGGGCATGCATTTCATGAACCCGGTACCGGTCATGGAACTAGTTGAGCTGATTCGCGGCATCGCCACGGATGAAGAAACCTTCAATAACGTGCGCGAAGTGGTGTTAAAAGCGGGCAAGGTTCCCACTAACTCAGAAGACTTCCCCGCCTTTATTGTAAACCGTATCCTTATGCCCATGGTTAACGAGGCGGTTTACACTCTATATGAAGGCGTGGGCACCGTGGAAGGTATCGACAAATCCATGCGTCTGGGCGCTAATCATCGTATGGGCCCGCTGGAACTGGCTGACTTCATCGGTTTAGACACCTGTCTGGCAATCATGCAGGTGCTCTACGAAGGACTGGCCGACAGTAAATACCGCCCCTGCCCCTTGCTGGTGAAATACGTCGAAGCTGGCTGGATAGGCCGCAAAGCTGAACGAGGCTTTTACGACTATCGCGGTGAAAAACCGGTACCGACCCGTTAGAGGCACCTAGGATGTAACTGACGATTTGGGCGGCTGTTGTGGCAATCGACCGTCGACACTGACGCCCTTTCCCATGAGTTCCGATATTTCTGGATCGGAATAACCGGCCTCGCGAAGAATTTCGACACTGTTTTCGCCCAAGGCCTCAGGTAAGGAATGGATTTCCGCAGGCGTTTTGGAGAATTTCACTGGAGGCACGGTCAATCTAATCATGCCTTCCGTGCGATGATTGTACGATCGGAACAGTCCAACTGCCTGCAGATGGGGATCGTCGGCCAGTTTACTCATCGGCATCGCCTCACCATAAGGCACATCGGCCTTTTCAAGAGCAGCTAACAGGTCGCCGGTCTTCCAATCCCGCACCAACGCCGCTACCAGTTCATAAAGTTCTCCTATTTTCTCGCTACGGGTTTTGGGGTCGGTGACCCTGACATCGTTCCGTAAATCCTCCCGCCCCATCGCCACCAAAAACGACTGCCATTGTTTGGTATTGTATGGCAGGACGCAGACATAGCCGTCAGTTGTGGCGAAAGGCCGGCGGTATTCGACCATAGAGCGTTCATAACCTGCCGGTCCCAAGGGTGGCTCGAAGGTCTCCCCTGCCTGATGTTCCACAAGGTTGAAGCCCACCATGGATTCATACATTGGCACCTCGACCAATTGCCCCTTACCGGTTTTCAAGCGGCTAAACAAGGCGGCGATAATAGCGTGGACAGCCACCTGACTGCAGATCTTGTCGCAGACAGCGGCGTTGATAAATTGTGGCGGCCCTTCACGCCCGCCCTGCATGTCTGCCATGCCCGACACGCCTTGGATGATGTCATCGTAAGCGGGGCGTTCTGCATAGGGGCCTGACTGGCCAAAACCCACAAGGGCACCATAGACAACTTCAGGGTTCACCGTCCGGCAATCTTCATAGCCTAGACCGAGGCGCTCCATGGCCGCAGGCCGAATAGAGGTGACCAGTGCGGCTGACTTTTCTACCAGTTTCAGACAGGCTTTCCGCCCATCGTCAGTCTTCAAGTCCAGCACGATGCAACGCTTATTTCTGTTTGCCATCAGAAAAAATGGCCCCATGCCGGCGTTTCGGAATGGTGCGATATCGCGCGTGATATCGCCCTCCCTAGACTCAACTTTGATGATGTCGGCGCCATAATCACCCAGTATTTGGCAGGCATAGGGGCCATAACCCACCGTGGTCAGGTCCAATATCCGCACGCCATCAAGAGGTCCCACCATCTATCTACTCCATTTGGAGGTCTGCGAACCCAAGTGGGTCCGCGTTTGAGGAAACGTTTTCTAACCCATCGTTCCTGTCGTCGCCAAGTAATACGGCTGTCCGCCACGAGTCAAAATCAGATGCAACCGAGACCGATTTGAATCGGCTGTCATGATGCCTCCGCAATTGCGGAGTTGAAATCCCGCACCGCGGCAGCGGGGCCCTGAGGATGGTTCCAGACACCGGCCACGACAGATAGAAAATCCGCACCGGCCACCACGAGGGGGCGACAATTGTCCACCGTGATTCCGCCGATTGCCACACAGGGGATCTCGAACAACTCCGACCACCAGCGTAAAATTTCTGCATCCACTGTCGATTTTGCCTGTTTCGTATCCGTGGCGAAAAACGCTCCAAAGGCAACGTAGTCAGCCCCAGCCTCCCCCGCCTCCATCGCTAAATGCCGAGAATTATGGCAGGTCACGCCTACAATTTGGTCGGCACCCAAAATAGAACGCGCCCGAGCATAAGGGATGTCTTGCTGACCCACATGACAGCCATCTGCGCCCAGCTCAGCCGCCAGGTCCGGTCGGTCATTAACCAGAAATGACACATCATATTTCTGCGTGATGGGCATCAAAGCGTCCACTGCCTGGCGAATGATATCATCGTCGACGTCCTTCAGGCGCAACTGCAAGCAGGCCACATCCCCCTCACCCAGAGCGGCCCGCAAGTGCTCGGCAAATGCCGCGAGATCGAATTTGGGGGGGGTAATGAGGTACAGGCGGCAGCGCCCCGTTTCCTCACTCATCCAATTATCATGTGTCATAGACTGCAGCAATAGTCCCATATACCTCGGCAAATCAAGAGCTACTCAGAACACCCCGGCATAGATCCACAATCTCCAACACGTCTGGTCCAGGATCGAACGCCTTGGGTGGGCGGGCTAGAACTTCTCCGCCATAGGCCCGAGCAATTTGCCTAACCTTCGTCCGTACGCTGTCCCGACCCATCAGCACCAGATGACGCCAACCAATTTGCAACGCTATCTGCGCCAGCGCGCTGTCGTTGCCACAATCTAATAGCGCTGTTGCCTCCGCTTGGGGGTACTGGTCGCGTGCTGCTCGTACCATAGCCCAATAAAAACCTGGACCGCCATATCGCGCTGCGCCTGGTGCCGTCAGTAGAATAACGTGACAAGACAAGTCAGCCGCGGCCTCCAGGCTGCATTCGGCTTGCCGCTGATTGTGAAAAATGATTGCGGACATAGCAGAGTCATAGTCCGAATGTATGTTAGATTTCCAGAGCCTTGATCCCTGGCAAATCCTTACCTTCTAGCCACTCTAGGAATGCACCACCAGCTGTGGACACATATGTGAAATCATCCGCCGCCCCGGCATGAGCTAGGGCCGCCACAGTATCCCCGCCACCAGCCACGGAGATCAAATTGCCCGCCTTTGTCTGTGCCGCCGCCGCTTGAGCCACCTTCACTGTACCCTCGTCAAAAGGTGATATCTCAAAGGCCCCCATAGGACCGTTCCACAATAAGGTCCTGCAACCGGCCAGCCGGACCCTCAAATCGCGCACGCTAGCCGGACCCACATCCAGGATCATCATACTGTCGGGCACTTTCTCCACCGGCACGGTAGCGCAGTCCGCCCCGGCTTCAAATGCCTGAGCCAACACCACATCGACAGGCAGAACAATTTCGCAACCGGCAGCCTGTGCATCGGACAAGATGTCCTGCGCCGTATTAGCCAGTTCTTCTTGGCACAAAGATGCGCCCACGCCGAGACCCTTAGCGAACAGAAAGGTATTTGCCATACCGCCGCCAATAATCAGTTGATCCACTTTATCCAGCAGGTTACCCAGGACGGCCAATTTGCTCGACACCTTGGCACCCCCGATCAGAGCTGCTACCGGCCGTTTAGGGTTCGCCAAGGTGAATTCCAAGGCTTCAATTTCCGCTCGCATAGAACGCCCCGCCGCCGACGGCAATAGATGTGCCAGTGCTTCGGTTGAAGCATGGGCCCGGTGAGCGCAGGAAAAGGCGTCGTTCACATAAATGTCGCCCAAGGCTGCCAGTCGTTTGGCGAATTCAGTTGCGTTGGCCTCTTCGCCGGGGTCAAAACGCACATTTTCCAGTAACAGAACGTCGCCATTGGCCATATTCCCTACCACATCCATGGCGTCGTCCAAGGTCGAGAAGGCTACGACACGATCCAGAACTTCACTCAGCGGCGCAACCAATGGCGCTAGAGACATTTCCGACACCACTTGTCCCTTAGGCTGGCCAAAATGGGCTAACACGATCACCTTTGCGCCCTTATCCGCCAGTTCAGCCAACGTGGGTGCAGTACGGTTGATGCGGGTTTTGTTACTGACTTGGCCGTCTCGCATCGGGACGTTCAAATCAGCCCGCACCAGAACCTTGGCCCCGGGAAGAACCAGATCATCCAAGACCCGCACGTGCGTTGCCAGCTAAAGCCTGGCCAGAGCGACGGCGGTATCGCTCATCCGGTTGGAGAAGCCCCATTCATTGTCATACCAAGTCAAGACACGCACGAAGCGGCCGTCAATCACCTGTGTCTGGGTCAAATCAAAGGTGGAGGAGGACGGGTTGTGATTGTAGTCAATCGACACCGTCGGTACGGCTGATGTTGCCAGAACCCCTTTCAGTTTGCCATTCGCAGCCTTGACGACAGCGGCGTTGACAGCATCTGCCGTGGTCTTTTTCTTACTGCGGAATTTGAAATCAACCACAGAGACATTCGGCGTTGGCACCCGAATCGAAGTGCCGTCTAACTTGCCCGCTAATTCGGGCAGAACTAGACCAACCGCCTTGGCGGCACCGGTTGAAGTGGGAATCATGGACATGACGGCAGACCGGGCTCGGCGCAAATCGCCATGCAAGGTATCCAACACCGGCTGATCACCGGTGAAGGCATGGATCGTCGTCATATAGCCATGTTCGATGCCCATGGCCTTATTCAGAACAAAAGCGATTGGGGCTAGGCAGTTGGTGGTGCAGGAAGCGTTTGAAACCACTTTGTGAGACTTGCGCATCTTTTTGTGGTTAACACCATAGACCACTGTGATGTCCGCGTCGCTAGATGGAGCAGAGATCAAAACCTTTTTGGCGCCAGCAGCCAAATGAGCCGACGCCTTATCCTTGGCGGTGAATATGCCAGTACACTCCAAAGCCACTTCAACTCCCAGTTTTTTCCAGGGCAGATTGGCAGGATCACGCTCTGCCGTGACTAAAATGTTCCCCTTGCCAACGTTCATGCCAGTCTTGCTAGTCTTAACCTTGCCGGGAAATGAACCGTGCACAGAATCAAAACGAAGCAGATGCGCATTGGTTTCAATGGAACCCAAGTCGTTTACGCCAACCACCTGAATATCCTTACGCCCCGATTCCGAGATAGCGCGCAGCACCAGGCGGCCAATGCGGCCAAATCCGTTGATCCCCACACGAACAACCATTGTGTTCTCCTATCAGCACTATTGTTTCGCTAATTTTGTTTTGGCCGTATTGGTCACGACTTCCGCAGTAATGCCAAAATGCTTAAATAAATCCTTCGCTGAGGCTGACGCGCCAAACCCCCCCATGCCTACAAATCCGCCGGTTGAACCCAAATACCGGTCCCAGCCCATAGATATCGCCGCCTCTATGCCGATGCGAACCGTTTCCGGCCTCAGGGTTTCCTGTCGGTAGAATTCGTCTTGTTCCTCAAACAATTCCCAGCATGGCATGGAGACCACACGGGTCGGTATATCGGCGCTTTGCAATTGATTTCGTGCCGCCACTGCGATGGAGACTTCCGAGCCCGTCGCCAACAAGGTCACTTGCGCCTTGCCCTCAGCGGCAATCAATTCGTAGGCACCTTTAGCGCAGACATTATCGTCCCGATAATCCAACCGCACCGGCGGCACGGCCTGGCGAGTCAAAACCATGGCCGAGGGCCGGTCCTTAGCCGTCAACGCCAATTCCCAACATTCCGCAACTTCCATGGCATCGGCAGGACGAAAAACATTAAGGTTGGGCATGGCGCGCAGGGCCGCCAAATGCTCTACCGGTTGATGGGTCGGGCCATCCTCGCCCAAACCGATGGAATCATGGGTTAGAACATATATTGCCCGGCACCCCATCAAAGCGCTGAGGCGCATCGCGCCTCGCGCATAGTCCGAGAAAACAAGAAACGTGCCGCCATATGGAATGGTCCCGCCATGCAAGGCTAAGCCGTTCATTGCTGCCGCCATGGCATGCTCCCGGACACCGTAGTGGATATAACGGCCCGAAAAATCCTCGGAGGTGACAAAACCAAGATCCGGCGTCAACGTGTTATTAGAACCTGTTAGGTCGGCCGACCCACCAACGGTCTCAGGCACAACCTGGTTTATGACTTTTAAGGCCCGTCCGGAAGAAGCCCGTGTCGCCATCTGCGGCTTTTCGTCCGCCAGTTCCTTGCGATAGTCTGCCATGGCATCGATGATGCCGGCGGGTAGATCGCCCGCCAGGGCTCGGTTAAAGGCACGGCGATTGTCCGCATCCATGGCCGCCAATCTTTCAGCCCAGGCGTCCCGGGTAGCGCAGCCTCGGGCACCTGCTTCGTGCCAGGCCGCCACAACATTATTTGGCAATTCAAAGGGTGGATAGGGCCAATTCAACTTTTCGCGGGCGGCAGCGATCTCGTCATCCCCAAGGGGTGCGCCATGCGCAGCAGAGGACCCCGCCTTGGTCGGAGCGCCGTGTCCAATAACTGTTCGGGCCGCGATTAGCGACGGCCGGTCGGTAAGGCGGGCTTCGGAAATTGCCCCTTTTAATTTTACCGGGTCATGGCCGTCGACGCGAATCACATCCCAACCGTAGGCAGCGAACCGGGCGCACTGATCATCGCTAACGCTTAGGCAGGTGCCGCCGTCGATGGAGATTTTGTTATCGTCGAAAAGGACTATCAGTTTTCCCAATCGCAGATGACCCGCAAACGATGCGGCTTCGTGACTAATGCCTTCCATCAGGCAACCGTCGCCAGCCAAAACGTACGTGTAATGATCTACTAGTTCATCACCAAACCGGCTGGCCAACATGCGTTCTGCGATAGCCATACCAACTGCGGTGGCCAAGCCCTGACCAAGGGGTCCGGTCGTGGTCTCAATCCCCGTAGCGGCTCCGAATTCTGGATGCCCTGCTGTATGACTGCCTAACTGGCGGAAGTTCCGTAACTGGCCCATGTCCATGTCTTCATAACCGGTCAGGTGCAATATGCTATAGAGCAGCATTGAACCATGGCCGGCGGACAAGACGAAACGATCCCGGTCGGGCCAGTGCGGCTGATTGGGATCAAACTTTAGAAATTGTGCGAACAGCACCGTAGCCATGTCGGCGGCGCCCATAGGCATACCGGGGTGGCCCGAATTGGCCGCCTGCACGGCATCGGCAGCGAGAAATCGGATGGCATTTGCCATTTCAGCATGAGTCGCAGCTTGAGACGCCGCTATAGCATCACTCGAGGTCATATTATGTCTCGGAATTGCCTACATATCAGGTCAAAGAAGATGAACTGTTCTGGCATCTGGCAACCGGATGTACTGGCCTAGTGGACGGGCCAACCGGGTAAACGGCGCCGATTCCCGCATTGGCGGCCAACATAGCTGCTCACCTTGCTAGGTCAACCGCGAAAAGTGAATAATTGCCCCCATTCCACAACAAAAGGGATCGGCATCTGTTGACGCCGCGGCGGAACGGGCTTTACCTTGTGCCGTAACGTTGTTGAACAAGTCGTTTAGATAAAGTACGGAATTCACGATGGCGGACGAAGGTGGCGCGGAAGCCCGGCTGGAAGCAGCTGTAAAAAGGCTAGAATTAGTCCTCGGGCGGACAGCTGAAAATAACAGTACGGGAGCGGAGGATGTCAAACGCCTGAACCGAGAAATAAACAGCCTCGAATCGGAGCTTGCCAATGCCCAGGCCGAGAACGACCGACAGTCTGAGGATCTGGCCCAGACCAAAGCGAAAAACGTAACTCTGCAAAGCACCATGGACAACATCTCAGCCCGGTTGGATGGCGCTATCGATGGCGTCCAGGCCCTGCTCGAAGAGTGATTCAGGATATAAGGTAATGGCGCAAGTGAACCTGAAGATCAACGGTCGCGATTACCTCGTCGCTTGCGAGGATGGCGAGGAAAAGCATCTGACCTTTCTTGCCGAATACATCGATCAACAAGTGGAAAACCTTGTGAAAAGTGTCGGTCAAGTTGGCGAAGCGCGGTTGCTATTGATGGCGTCCCTTATGGTAGCGGACGAGCTAGCGGAAACTAGCGAGGAACTGGACGCTTTAAAGGCCGGAGACATGCAGGCCACAAGCGGCGATGAGGGAACCTTGGATGAAATATGCCGGCGTATCGAAGACATTGCCGCGAGGCTGGAGACGTCCTAAATAGAACCTTCGGAAGGGTTCTGCCGGGGTTGATGTAAAGGTCCCCTGGGCCAATATCGTTAGTAAGGGAGCTGCTATTGTTGGGATTGCGGTCATAGCATCGGGGCGCCCACCTGCGTTAGCAGGCCACAGCGGAGCGAAGTATTTCGACGGCTTGGCGATCCTGCCCATCCCTGTCCCTAATCTGGTGTTTTCATGAATTGTATTGACAAATCGGCAGCTCGCGCCGAAGCAAGATTTCGACGCAGCGCCCTTACCGCGAACGAGCGCAACGGCGCAAGCACAGAAGCTGCCGCTTGGTTTTTAAAAGATTTTTCTCTACCGAAAAACTCCGTAATTTCCGCCTATTGGCCGTTGCCGTCTGAGCTAGATTGCCGGACGTTACTTTATGCTCTGTTGGATCATGGCCACCACATAGCCCTGCCAAAGGTCACGGCAAGGACTCGCATCTTGTCTTTTCGCCGCTGGCGCCATGGCGATGACTTAGACAAGGGCAATTTTGGCGTATTTGAACCACTTGCTGATGCCGACGAGGTTGTGCCCAAGGTGGTGATCGTACCGTTCCTGGCCGTCAACCCCCAGGGCTTTCGCTTGGGCTATGGCGGCGGTTACTATGACAATACTTTGCGGGCCCTGCGCGAAACGGCGCCGGACTTGCTGGCAGTGGGCCTGGGCTTTTCGGCACAAGAGGTGGCCTACGTGCCATATGACGAAAATGACGAACCCTTAGATTGGTTGGTCACTGAGCAAGGCACAAAGCGGTTTCAGCGGCAAAGGGATTTCGCGTGAATTTACTATATTTGGGCGATTTGGTCGGCCGGTCGGGGCGCAGTGGAGCAATTGAACATTTGCCCCGCTTGCGCTCGGATCTAAAACTAGATTTTGTAATTGTGAACGGAGAAAACGCTGCCAATGGTTTTGGCATCACGCCCAAGATTTGCGATCAGTTGTACACGGCAGGCGCTGATGTAGTTGTCCTAGGCAACCATGCCTGGGATGCACGAGAAATAATTCCCCACATTGATGGTGAACGGCGCCTAATCAGACCACTTAACCTCCCTGACGGCTCACCGGGACGTGGTGCTTGCGTCTATGACGTGCCCGGTGGACGAAAAATTTTAATCATCCAGGTCCTGGGCCGTGTCTTTATGGACCCGCTCGACGATCCGTTCGCAGCCACTCTGGCCGCGCTAAGCAAACACACCATGGGTGCTAGTGTGAATGCCATTTTCGTAGACATACATGCCGAAGCCACGTCCGAGAAGGCGGCAATTGGCCACTATCTAGATGGTAAAGTCAGCTGCGTCTTCGGCACCCATACCCATGTCCCCACAGCCGACCATCAGATCCTGCCCGGCGGTACCGCTTATATGAGTGATGTAGGCATGTGCGGTGATTATGATTCCGTGATCGGCATGGATAAAGTTGAGCCGGTCTACCGGTTCATCCGGAAAATGACCGCGGGGCACTTTAGCCCAGCGAGCGGCGAGGCCACAGTATGTGGGATTTATCTTGAGACAGACGATGATACGGGTCTTGCAACATATTTAGCACCCCTGCGTGTAGGCGGGCGATTGTCTCCAATCTGGCCAACGGAAACCTAAACTTTAGCAGCCGGAACCAGCATGTGCTTTATCAGACCGTCGTAGCGACCCGCAGCATAATGAAGACGCTTGTTTGCAATCTCCTCG
>CAZDQC010000058.1:0-5012 GCA_964507245.1 uncultured Rhodospirillaceae bacterium | reverse complement strand
TGGTTAGGAGCTGTGCCTGACCACTATATCTGGTAAATTTTTGGCGAATCTAGCGCCTGATTCGAGACATTAGCGCAGGGACAAAGGGTAATTCGAATATTATGGCCGGCCATTCCCAATTCAAAAATATTATGTACAGAAAGGGCGCGCAGGACGCCAAGCGTTCAAAGGTCTTCACAAAACTAATCCGTGAAATCACTGTAGCGTCCCGTTCCGGCCTACCCGACCCGGATATGAACCCGCGGCTGCGATCCGCAATTCAGGCCGCCCGGGCCGCCAATATGCCAAAGGATAACATTAGCAAGGCTGTCAAACGGGCCACCGAAGTTGGTGACGGAGACAGCTTCGAGGAGATCAGGTACGAAGGCTATGGTCCGGGCGGCGTCTGTCTAATTGTCGAGGCATTAACGGACAACCGGAACCGCACCGCCTCGGAAGTGCGGGCTGCGTTCAGCAAATTCGGGGGAAGCCTGGGAGAAACCGGCAGCGTCTCGTATCAATTCGACCGAATCGGTACAATTGAGTATCCAACGGATGTAGCGGACACAGATTCGGTATTCGAAGCGGCTGTAGAGGCGGGCGCAGATGATGTAAATAGCCATGAGGGCGGTCATGACATAATTTGCGAGGCCTCTGATCTTCACGATGTGGCAAAGGCTTTGGAGGAACGCTTTGGAGAACCACTCTCAGCCCGGTTGACCTGGCAGCCGCAGAACCCTATTCCACTAGACGAACACGGCGCCTTGACCCTATTCAAACTTTTGGAGGCGCTGGATGACAGCGACGACGTACAGCGGGTTTCAGCCAACTTCGAAGTTGACGACGACGTCATGCAGAAACTAAACGGCTAGGGCATTCCAAATGCGGTTGATTGGTATCGATCCCGGACTGCGACGCACTGGTTGGGGCGTGCTGGAAGTGAACGGTAGCAGACTAGGCCACGTTGCCCATGGTACAATTGTTTCAGACAGCGGCCTGCCCTTAGCAAAACGCCTTTGTCAGCTATATCTGGGACTGGATGAGGTTCTGGGGCAATGGCAACCCATCGAGGCAGCGGTGGAGGAAACCTTCGTCAACAAAAATCCCGCATCTACGTTGAAGCTGGGGCAGGCTCGGGGCGTGCTGTTATTGGCGCCGGCCATAGCGGACATTCCCGTATTCGAATACACACCCAACCTAATTAAGAAATCGATTGTCGGCACGGGGCATGCGCATAAAGAGCAAGTGGCCATGATGGTCGGCACCTTATTGCCTACAGCGGGCGCCGTGAAGGATGACGCGGCGGACGCACTGGCTGTCGCGATATGTCACGCCCACTTACGCCACAATCAGCAAATAATTTCGCAGATGGAACGAAAACAGCCTTTGGGGAGAGTGCGCCCGTGATTGCAAAACTCTCCGGCCGTCTGGATGGCTGTGGCAGCGACAACTGTATTATCGACGTGGGCGGGGTCGGCTATCTAGTGTTTTGTTCCGCTCGGACCCTAGGCAATATTAGTGATTTGGGTGCCACCATATCCCTTTTGATCGAAACTCATGTGCGAGAAGACCATATCCATTTGTATGGCTTCGCCGAGGCGGCAGAGCGGGATTGGTTTAGATTACTGCTCAACGTGCAGGGCGTGGGCGCCAAGGTGGCCCTGGCAATTCTTTCCACACTGACAACCGATGAATTGACCCAGGCCGTCTTGGACCAGGACAAGATTTTGGTAACCCGCGCCCCTGGCGTTGGGCCCAAGGTCGGGGGCCGCATCGTATCGGAATTGAAAGACAAAATCGGCGATCTAGCCCTCGGACCGAGTACCACGAGCCCAGAAACCGCGGCAGCAACACAGGGACCCGCCGTCGACGCTGTGTCCGCTCTAGTAAACCTAGGTTATCGCCCATTGGAAGCTCACAGAGCGGTACAAACCGCCATTAACAGCTTGGGCGAGGCGGCTGAGCTACAGACCTTGATACGTGATGGTCTTAGGTATTTGGCGCCATGACTGATCCTATAAACGACGAACGTCTGGTCGCAAGCCAAGCATTTAGGGAAGATACTAGCGCCACGGGATTGCGCCCTGAAGGAATAGCCGAATTCGTCGGACAAAGCGGTGAAAAAGAGAATCTGCGCATCTATATTGAGGCCGCACGCCAGCGCGGCGAAGCCCTGGATCACGTGCTATTTCATGGCCCTCCTGGTTTGGGGAAAACCACGTTGGCACAAATCGTTGCGCGAGAATTGGGCGTTTCATTTCGCGCCACCTCTGGACCTGTAATCGCCAAAGCAGGTGATCTGGCCGCCATTTTGACCCATCTCGAGGCACGGGACGTTCTCTTCATCGATGAGATACACCGCCTTAGCCCAGTGGTTGAGGAAGTGCTGTACCCAGCCATGGAGGATTTTCAACTGGACTTAATGATCGGCGAAGGGCCTGCAGCCCGCACCGTACGCATCGACCTGCCCCCTTTCACCCTGGTCGGTGCCACCACCCGCTCCGGCTTGATTTCGTCTCCTCTTCGGGAGCGATTTGGCATCCCTATTCGGCTGCGGTTTTATAAAGTGGTAGAGTTGGAGAAGATCATCACCCGAGCGGCAAGTCTACTGGGAATGGATTTGCTCAATGATGGCGCCGCCGAAATCGCCAATCGGTCCAGAGGCACACCTCGCGTCGCGGTGCGACTGCTGCGCCGTGTGCGGGATTTCGCTACTGTGGCCGGCGCGGAGCGGATCGATGCCGTGAAGGCCGATGCCGCCCTTAACCGTTTAGAGGTGGACCAACGCGGACTGGATGCTATGGACAGGCGTTATTTGGCCTGTATTGCATCCGATTTCGAAGGTGGCCCGGTAGGCGTGGAAACAATCGCCGCATCGCTGTCGGAGCAACGGGACACCATAGAAGACATCATAGAACCCTATTTAATCCAACAGGCTTTCTTGCAGCGGACTCCTCGGGGTCGCGTGTTGACTCGTTTCGGCTACGAACATCTGGGACTGAACGTACCAAAACAAACCCATAAACAAATTGAACTGCCGATGTCGGATGATAAGGAAGGAATTACCAGTGTCTGAAAGCCATCGCTTTCCCACAGGGATCTATTGGAAAGACACCGATGCCGCCAGCGTCGTCTGGCACGCCAACTATCACAGGTTTTTGGAACAGTGCCGCAGCGACTTGGTGAGAGGAGCCGGTATTGACCAAGGAACATTACTGGATAGCGAAGGCGTCATGTTCCCTGTGCGCCGATGTGAAATCGAATATCCGCAACCAGCGCGCCTGGACGATCGAATTGAGGTGCGCACTCGGATCCAAATGTTCGGCGGCGCCAGCATGGATAAGGGTCAGGATACCCATTGGGACGACGAACACGTTGCCCGGGCCAAGGCCCGACTGGCCTGCGTCGGGCGAAGTGGTCGGCCACGGCGCCTACCGGCCCATTTCCGCGCTGCCCTCAATGAAATCGCCATCGCTAGTTAGGAAGAGTTTAAATGGAAAACCAAGCCGTTGATGCGGTTGCCCTGGCAGGATCTGTCTCTGCCACCGACTTCTCTCTTTGGGCTCTGTTTCTCAAGGCGGACGTGTTGGTCAAGTCGGTCATGGTGGTGTTAATCTTGGCCTCGTTCTGGTGCTGGGCCATCATATTTGAAAAGGGCATTCGCCTTCGCCGCTTACGCGCCCAGGCGGACAAATTCGAAGATTCTTTTTGGTCAGGCGGCAGCTTGGAGGAACTTTTCGACCGGATCGGCAGCCGCCCCAACCATCCTATGGAACTACTGTTCGTCTCCGCCATGCGGGAATGGCGACGCTCGACCTCGAAGGGTCTCACAGGCGAGGATTCTTTACGTGCCGGAATCAAGGACCGGATTGTACAGGTCATGCACATTACACTGGCTCGGGAGATCGAGCGTTTGGAACGCTACATGGGCTTCCTAGCCACGGTGGGCTCCACCGCGCCATTTATTGGATTGTTTGGAACGGTCTGGGGTATCATGAATTCATTCCAGGCCATCGCGCTGACCAAGAATACAAACTTGGCCGTGGTCGCCCCCGGAATCGCCGAAGCTTTATTCGCCACAGCGCTGGGCCTGATTGCCGCGATTCCAGCTGTAGTCGCCTATAACAAATTCTCGACCGACCTGGGCCGCTATACGATTCGTTTGGAAGGCTTTGTCGGTGAATTCTCTGCCATCCTGTCCCGGCAACTGGATGAAAGGGGCAAATGATGGCGGGGCGAGTGCTTAACGGCTCACGCATTGGACGACGACCAGGACGTTATAGTGCCATGTCTGAAATTAACGTTACGCCCTTCGTCGATGTTATGCTGGTCTTATTGGTGGTTTTCATGATCACGGCGCCACTACTAACTGTGGGCGTGCCTATCGATCTGCCGAAATCCGCTGCTTCCAATTTGCAAGGCAGCGAGGAACCCTTGACGGTATCCATCAACGATAAGGGCAAGATCTATTTGCAGGAAACGCCGGTTAAGAAGGAGGAACTAGTCGCGCGGATGCTGGCGATTTCGGAAAACCTTACATCACGGCGAATCTTCGTGAGAGGGGATCGATTGGTGGATTACGGAACAGTGATGGAGGTCATGGGTAGTCTGAATGCCGCCGGATTCAACAAGGTCGCCTTGGTAACGGAGGCGCCCGGCGGGCGTCCGCGGGCTAAGAAAAAAGAGTAATCGGTCGTGCGTAATGGATTAGTATTATCGAGTGCCCTGCATGTGGGAGTTGTCTTGGCGACGATTTATGGCTTGCCCGTGATTTTGGACCCCTTGGAGATGCAGGAACAGCAAATCATCGTAGAGTTGGTCACAGTGGCGGAGCGCACAGTGTTACAAAACCCGGCCGAAAAGACCGAGGAACCGACGCCGCCTCGTGCGCCAGAATTGAAACCGGTCGTGAAGTCAGCTTCCGATTCCAATCCAGATAAACCGTCATCGCCTCCACCGGAGCAGGCTAAGTGGGCACCACCCCCTCCACCTAAATTGGTCCGGGTTGCAACCCCTGCATTGACCAAACCGCC
>CAZDQC010000057.1:16913-19939 GCA_964507245.1 uncultured Rhodospirillaceae bacterium | reverse complement strand
CCCGCGGGTATGGGTAATGAGGCGCAGGTCAGAGAAGCTGTGGAACTGATCGCGGGTGCTAAACGTCCTGTGTTCTACACTGGTGGTGGTCTGATTAATTCAGGGCCTGAGGCCTGCAAGCGCCTTCGGGAGCTGGTTAAATTGACTGGCTATCCCATCACTAACACCTTGATGGGCCTTGGTGCCTATCCAGCCTCGGATGATCAGTTCATCGGTATGCTAGGCATGCATGGTACCTATGAGGCCAACCATGCCATGCATGACTGCGACGTGATGATCTGCCTTGGTGCCCGCTTTGACGACCGGATCACCGGGCGTTTGGATGCTTTTTCACCGGATTCGAAAAAAATTCATGTAGATGTGGACCGCTCGTCAATCAACAAAAACATTCATGTGGAAATTGGCATCGTGGGCGATGTGGGCCAAGTGCTGGGCCAAATTCTTGAATACTGGACGGCCAAAAATTATAGTCCAAATCATGAAGCACTTTCGGAATGGTGGACAATCATTCAGCGTTGGCGCTCTCGCGACTGTTTGTCGTACAACCAGGGTAAGGAGGTCATTTTACCCCAACACGCAGTCAAATGCCTTTACGAGCTGACCAAGGGCAGGGATACCTACATTACAACTGAAGTAGGGCAACACCAGATGTGGGCGGCGCAATATTACAAATTTGAGGAACCAAACCGCTGGATGACCTCTGGCGGCCTGGGCACTATGGGTTATGGCTTGCCAGCGGCGGTGGGCGTGCAAGTGGCCCATCCAGAAAGTCTGGTAGTGGACATCGCAGGCGAAGCATCAACCATGATGAACATTCAAGAACTGTCAACAGCTATTCAGTACCGCCTCCCGCTCAAGATTTTCATACTTAACAACCGCTGGATGGGCATGGTGCGGCAATGGCAGGAACTGTTGCACGGCTGCCGTTATTCAGAAACCTATTCAGAGGCTCTGCCTGATTTCGTCAAACTAGCGGATAGTTTTGGCGCGACGGGTATGATGATCGAAAATCCTGCCACTCTAAACGAGGATATTCTGAAGATGCTCGATACGCCGGGCTTGGTGATCGCCGACGTGCGTGTGGCGCAGGAGGAGAACTGCTTCCCCATGGTGCCATCGGGCGCGGCCCATAACGAGATGATCCTGAATGCGGACCAGGAAGACGCCAAGCACCACGTTACTGATGCTGGCCAGGCGCTGGTCTAGGTGCCGGCGGCGGGAGTGTCGAGCATGACTGATAAAAAAGGCACTATGCCACGCCATACCATAGCCGTTCTGGTGGATAATGAACCAGGCGTTCTTGCTCGCGTGGTGGGGTTATTTTCCGGTCGGGGCTATAACATCGAAAGTCTGACCGTGGCCGAAGTGGACCATTCACTGGATCGTAGTCGCATCAATATCGTCACCTTTGGTGATGAGATGATCATCAACCAGATTCGCGCCCAACTGGAACGTCTGGTGCCCGTCTTCAACGTGGTGGACCTAACCGTGGAAGGGCCTTCGATCGAGCGGGAACTGGCTCTGATCAAGGTAGTGGCTCAAGGCGAAAACCGAATTGAGACCTTGCGGGTAGCGGATATCTTCCGCGCCCGAGCGGTGGATTCCACGTTAGGCTCTTTCGTATTTGAAGTCACGGGCGACAGCAGCAAGATCAATGCTTTCATTGATCTTATGCGTCCCCTTGGTCTAGCAGAAGTCTCGCGTACTGGCGTCGTGGCCATTGCACGCGGGGCCGAGGCCATGTAGATAGGCCGCAAATTCAGTATCTGCGAATTCTACCATTTTCTGCACCGCCGTCGCGGCGCAAATGAGCAAAGGGAGGTTTTTTTAATCATGCGCGTTTATTATGACCGCGATGCCGACGTAAACCTAGTCAAAGGCAAGAAGGTAGCCGTTTTCGGTTATGGCAGCCAGGGCCATGCCCATGCGAACAATCTAAAAGATTCTGGCTGCGAGAGCGTAAACGTCGCTCTTCGCACTGGCTCCGGCTCCGCGCCCAAGGCCGAGGCCGCCGGGTTTCAAGTAATGACACCGTCCGAGGCCGCCGCTTGGTGCGATCTGGCCATGGTGCTGACGCCCGATGAAGGCCAGGCAGATCTATGGGAAAACGATTTGCGCGATAACATGGACCAGGGCACAGCCATTGCCTTCGCCCACGGCTTGTCTATCCATTTTAATCTGATCGAGGCTCGCGACGACATGGATGTGTTCATGATCGCCCCCAAAGGTCCAGGCCACACGGTGCGTTCGGAGTATGTGCGCGGAGCAGGCGTACCCTGCCTTGTCGCAGTCGACCAGAACGCCTCCGGCAACGCGCTCGAAATTGCGCTTAGCTACTCTTCTGCTATCGGTGGCGGCCGCGCGGGCACCATCGAAACCACGTTCCGGGAAGAATGTGAGACCGATCTGTTCGGCGAGCAGACTGTTTTGTGCGGCGGTATCTGCGAGTTGATGCGTGCCGGCTTCGAGATATTAGTGGAGGCCGGTTATGCGCCCGAGATGGCCTATTTCGAATGTATGCATGAGATGAAGCTGATCGTGGACCTAATTTACGAGGGTGGCATTGCGAATATGAACTACTCAGTATCCAATACGGCAGAATATGGTGAATATATGACCGGCCCCAAGATAATTGACGAGCATGTGAAGGACAATATGCGCCAGGCACTTGAGCGTATTCAGTCTGGAGACTTCGCCACCACCTGGATGCTGGAAAACAAAGTTAATCAGGCCAGTTTTAAAGCCATGCGCCGCCGCTCCGCCGAACACCAATCCGAAGAAATAGGCGAAAAACTGCGTGCCATGATGCCTTGGATCGCCGAAGGCCGTTTGGTGGACAAGACCAAGAACTGATGTCAACAAAAAGGGAATGGTTGGCTCAATTCATCATGGATCGGATCGATCCAACCTGAATGGGGATGTTAAGGGCAGCGTCAAGAACCGCATTGGTGTTGTTGTTCTGACGACCAAGCGGCAATCAAATTGATGAACATTAGGGCCAGAACGCTGGTCTGTAGGCATTCTCT
>CAZDQC010000057.1:0-16813 GCA_964507245.1 uncultured Rhodospirillaceae bacterium | reverse complement strand
GGACAGACAATATCGATGATGCCGTCGGGTAGGAGCTAAGTCCTGGCCCACCGCTAGCCCTCTCCCACCCGTGGCATCGCCGAAGTGATGCAGACAAGAATTTTGTGTCAGATCATGGAGACTAACGGGCCCTATAAACGCCTCTGGACGCCACGTCATGCGCGAGCTCAACAATTTGCAGGTCCTCACGAATTCGCGCTTCCCCCATCATTTGCCAGTTTGACCCAGCAATACAAGCACTCATTCCGCCTCTAATCCACCAGCGCTTGATAGATCACCACACGCAACTCGTTGCGTAGGGGGTAGAAGGATGATGGTACCAGCTGGGTCATCAAGACAACGTAAAGATCTTCGGTTGGGTCGATCCAAAATGCCGTGCTAGCCGCCCCTCCCCAAAAATATTCGCCTGTGGATCGCATGACCTGGGTGGTTGGCGCATCGATCACTACGGCCATTCCCAGGCCATAACCAATGCCTTCGGCGGACGATTCACTCCACACTGGCTGGCCCATGGCGGCCATGTCCTTGTTATCGGGCAGATGGTTTGCGGTCATGAATTCCACTGTCTTGCGACCAAGGATGCGGGCACCGTCCAATTCACCCTTTTGCAACAGCATCTGGCAAAAGCGGCCATAATCGCCGATTGTGCCCGTCAGGCCACCGCCACCTGACAGGGTTTCAGGTGCTTTGAGGTAATGGCTGTCGGCGGGAGCATCATTCAGTTTAAGACCCACGCCAGCGCTTCTTCGGATGGGCAAATTCTGTCCGCCGATGCTGCCTAGACCCCCTCCTTCAGAAGGATCGTAACATGCAGCGAAGCGATCCGCCTTGTCGGCAACAACCTGAAATGCTGTATCGGTCATGCCTAGGGGCTGAAAAATTTGTTCCGTGAAAAATTCTTCTAAGGTTTGCTCGGACCAGACTTCCACTAAACGTCCCAGGACATCTATGGCGACGGAATATCCCCATCCCGATCCAGGCTGGCGCACCAAGGGCGCCGTCGCTAGGCGCCGAGTGGTTTCGGCCAGATCGGTGCCGTCCTCGGTCTGGCGGCCCGGATTAAAAACAATCTTGTTCTGACGGTAAAATTCTTCTACCGGCCCCGCGTCCATGAATTCGTATGAAAATCCCGCCGTATGGGTCAACAGATGGCGAACTGTGATGTATCTCTCCGCCGGTACGGTGATTAAGTCATCCGAACTTTCGTCCCAGACTTGCATCTCGCTAAATTCCGGCAGGAATTTAGCTATTGGATCGTCCAATTGGAAATGCCCGTTCTCATAGCAGATCATTGCTGCCGCCGCCGTAATCGGTTTGGTCATAGAATAGATGCGGAAAATGGTGTCCTCTGCGACCGGTTTTCCCGCCTCCACATCCATTTGGCCCGTACAATTGAAATAGGCACATTCCCCGCGCCTGTGGATCATAGTACTTAACCCAGCCAGACGGTTGGAGGAGACTTGGTTATCCATCCACACAGTCAACTTTTCCAAACGCGAGCGCGACAGGCCGACGGTTTCCGGTGCCACCACTTCCATCTGACTCTTCTCCTTCGAAACGGATTGCCAAATCGCGACTTCATCTGGCTTAACAAGCGGTCGTTATCTTCAGCGATTCATAGTCTGAAAGGAAAAACGGTGTCCAGTCAACGCGACTATCAATCTGGACTGAAAATACGAAAGGGCACATTTGCGTGAGTTGACTGCCCTGGCATTGAACTGTGTCTGGTAGGTGTTCGATAATGATACCTAGCTTGAATAACTGGGAGCATATGCGATCTCGTTTATGGACAGTGAGGTATAGATAGGAAAATTATTGGTGTGCTCCAAGAGGAGTGGCCCCGGCCGCCATATTTCTTCACTGACACCGAGCAGACGTTGCCGTTTAGCGCTATGTAATTATTCCACTTGCGGCTCTCGTAGAATTAGTCGTAATAACGATTTGGAATTGAGCAATTCGGCCCGGTTCGCTGGATCCGTTAACCAGTACCCTATGCGCTTCGGTGTCCGTTGCCTCGCTGTTCGCTCAATATTGACTCAATGCTGCCCAATTTATGGATGATGGTGGCGTTTCAGTGGCAACTAGTTAGCGAATTCACTTGAACAGCGGTTGGTTAGTCTTGATGGTTGGTTAATTGGATAATGTTAATAGTGTTTCCTTTATGAACTGTTGTTGAAAATAGTCTACTAGACCGGGGGCGAAACTAAGTGATTTCTAAGCTATTCGGTTTGTTATCCGCGGATATGGCCATTGACCTCGGTACCGCTAATACCCTGGTCTACGTTAAAGGTCGCGGCATCGTCCTGAACGAACCCTCTGTGGTGGCCATAACTACGCGCAAGGGCAAAAAGATGGTCCAAGCCGTGGGTGAAGAGGCCAAGATGATGCTGGGCCGGACGCCTGGTAATATCGAGGCCATCCGTCCATTGCGTGATGGGGTGATTGCTGATTTTGAAGTAGCGGAGGAAATGATAAAGCACTTCATCCGCAAAGTTCATAACCGACGTAGCTTTGCCTCGCCCCAAATCGTCGTCTGTGTACCTTCGGGTTCAACAGCGGTGGAGCGCCGGGCTATCCAGGAATCTGCCGAGAGCGCTGGTGCCCGGCGGGTCTATTTAGTTGAAGAACCCATGGCCGCGGCCATCGGTGCTGGTCTGCCAGTGACGGAACCCACGGGCTCCATGGTGGTCGACATCGGCGGCGGCACCACAGAGGTTGCTGTATTGTCCCTAGGAGGTATCGTCTATTCCCGCTCGGTCCGCGTGGGTGGAGACAAGATGGACGAGGCGATTATTGGCTATATCCGCCGCACCCATAACTTATTGGTGGGTGAGGCCACCGCAGAACGTGTGAAAACGGAGATAGGCTCTGCCTGTGCGCCAGAAAACGGTGAAGGGGTGGAAATGACTATCAAGGGCCGCGATCTGATGAACGGCGTGCCCAAGGAGATTTTCGTTAGTCAGCGGCAGATCGCTGAAAGTATGGCAGAACCAGTGGGCGCCATTGTCGAAGCAGTGAAGGTCGCCTTGGAACATACTGCACCTGAACTGGCTGCCGACATCGTCGATAAAGGTATTGTGCTGACGGGTGGGGGCGCCTTGCTAGGCAATTTGGATTTTGTACTCCGCCATTCTACGGGCTTGCCGGTTTCGATTGCCGACGGGCCACTATCGTGCGTGGCCCTGGGTACGGGTCGGGTATTGGAAGACATGAAATTATTTAAGGACAGGGAGGTCTTTGACGCGTCTTACTAGACCTCGTATGTGAGGGGTCTCTGACCCTGTTGATCAATGGTTTTGAGCGAGACGGGCGGGACAGGTAGTGGCGAAAGGGCCAAGACTAACGACGCTATCGAAGGTCGCTGCACCCGCGCGGGGGATGGCGCAGCGCTTTGGCTTGCTTTTGCTAATGGCGGCTGCTGGCGCCTTACTAATTCTAGGTAAAACTCATGGGGAGGTTGTCCGCCAACTGCGCATTATGGCAATAGAGGCCTTTGCCCCGGTATTAGAAGTGATGAGTACCCCGGTGGTTTCGGCGCGCCACGCGGTTGCCGAGGTCGAATTCTTTTGGAATACCAATCGGGAAAATCGGGTCTTACGGCAACAGGTGGCGAGGCTGAGTAAGTGGCAAACAATTGCCCGAAACCTGGAAAAGGAAAACGCCAGTCTGCGCGGTCTGTTGAATCCGGCACATGACCCCGCGCCAATGTTTATCTCGGCCCGAGTTATTGGAGATACCGGCGGTCTATTCGTTCAATCCGCTCTATTGAACGCCGGTCGTCAAGAAGGTGTTGAACGAGGCCATGCGGCAACAAACGGCCTGGGACTAGTCGGCCGGGTAGTAGAAGTGGGAAAGAAATCTTCTCGATTGTTGTTGCTTACCGATTTGAACTCACGTGTTCCTGTGGTAGTCCAGCATTCCCGTCACCGCGCCGTGTTGGCTGGCGATAATTCCACCCGCCCGCGTCTGACTTTTCTACCTGCTAATGCCATGGTCAATCCTGGAGACCGGTTAGTCACCTCGGGCCACGCCGGCGTGTTTCCGCCGGGGCTGTCTGTTGGTATTATCTCCTCAGTCAGTCACGGTGAGGTGCGCATTCAACCGTTTGTGGACTGGGCCCGTTTGGAATACGTCACCATCTTACGGTATCGCACACTGCCGGCGGATGACATCACGCGAACAGGAAATGCGAAGGCGATCGGTGCGGGACAGTAAATGCAAATAATGCTGACCAACAGGATCATGGATATCGCCAGAGCGGGTATCCCTTTTACGTTGTCAGTTTTTCTGATCCTTTTCGCAGTTCTGCCCTATGGCTTACCGAAGTCTTCCCTGGCGGCACCCATTTTGGCGTTGATATCGGTTTATTATTGGAGCTTATTCCGTCCGGAACTGATGCCGGCTGGCGCGGCTTTTCTATTGGGCCTTATGGTTGATATTCTCAGCGGCGGGCCGCCGGGCCTAAATGCTCTCGTGTTGATCATGGTAAATTGGGCCGCTTCGGGCCAGCGTCGGGCTTTGGCTGGCAAATCCTTTACCGTGGGCTGGCTGGGATATCTTTTGATCGCCGCTGGTGCCGCCGTTACCAATTGGGTTGTGGCCTCGTTGTTCCACGCCACAATCATCGAACCTGCGCCTCTGCTGGTCAGCCATGCTGTTGGCGCCGCTGCCTATCCCCTAGTGGCAGTTCTGCTCGCAAGGGCACATACCTTAACCTTATCGACGTAGTTGAATATAGGCCATGGAAAGGAAAGGGAATCGGCATAAAGTCTTTACGCGACGTGCTATCCTACTGGCGGGGGGCAAGTTGTCGTTGGCCACAATTCTCATGGGCCGAATGTACTATCTGCAGGTACTGGAATCGGATCAGTATCAGATGCTGGCAGAGGAAAACCGGATTTCCATGCGTCTGTTGCCGCCGCCCCGCGGCTTGGTACTGGACCGTTTCGGTCATGAGTTGGCTTCGAACCGGCTGAACTACCGTGTCGTTTTGATCGCGGAGCAGACCAATGGCGTGGCCGAAACCTTGGATCGCTTGGCCCGTGTTATCCCCATCAACCCCCACCAAAGACGTCGCGTTCTGCGCGAGGTCAGGCGGAAACGACCGTTCGTGCCAATTAAGGTGGCGGAAAACCTGACCTGGGAACAGTTTGCACGAATAAATGTCTTGCTTCCTGAACTGCCTGGCGTGCAGCCCGACGTGGGTGAAGGACGCCATTATCCGGTTGGTGTCGAGACTGCGCACGTCGTCGGTTACGTCTCCTCTGTCTCTGAAGAAGACCAAACTGGCGACCCTTTACTCGAATTGCCTGGTTACCGAATTGGCAAAAATGGTGTCGAAAAAGTCTATGATGAAATTCTCCGCGGTAAGGCAGGCAACAGCCGGGTTGAAGTCAATGCCTATGGCCGCGAGATCCGCGAACTCGCACGACAGAATGGCCAGCCCGGCGACGATGTGGTGCTGACAATTGATACTGACCTGCAGGAAAAGATTTCCCGACGCCTGATTGATGAAAGCGCAGCGGCAGTGGTCATGGACATTCACCAGGGTGAAATCCTGGCCATGGTCTCTTCCCCCAGCTATGACCCGAATGCCTTCAATCTTGGAATGTCAACCAAGGCCTGGAACTCTCTGGTACAGAATCCCCGCAAGCCGCTGATCAACAAGGCCATTGCCGGACAATATCCGCCTGGTTCAACCTTCAAAATAATTGTTGCCCTGGCCGCCCTGGAGGCGGGTGTCGCGGGTCCCAGCCATCGGGTCTTTTGTAATGGGGTTACCGAACTGGGCAACACAAAATTTCATTGCTGGCGGCATAAATATGGCGGTCACGGCTGGATGAACATGAACCAGGCTATCGCTCAATCCTGTGACATCTATTTTTATGACCTCGCGCGCCGTTTAGGCGTAGATCGCATCGGCGACATGGCCCGGCGATTTGGCTTGGGCGAGGCGTCGGGTATCGAGTTGGTCGGCGAACTAGATGGCCTGGTGCCGAGCAAGGATTGGAAGCTGGCTGTCACTGGTGTGCCGTGGCAAATGGGAGAAACCCTGATCACCGGGATCGGCCAGGCCTATCTATTGGCGACGCCGCTTCAACTGGCGGTCATGACAGCTCGGCTATGTAATGGCGGTATTGCTGTCATGCCTAAACTGTCCCGCCGAATAGACTCGGGAGCGGGTGGGACGGAGAATGACGATCGCCTCGATCGAGCAGCAAGCCTTTCCACTTCTCACCGGAACATTGGGGTATCAGCAGGCAATCTGCGGATCATTATGAATGGCATGTCAGAGGCGGTGAATGGCAAGCGGGGTACTGCCCGGAAATACCAGCTAGATAAGGAATTGGATATGCGAATGGCTGGTAAAACCGGCACCTCCCAAGTTCGCCGCATTTCCAACGCTGAACGCAAGGCGGGGGGAAAACTAGCCAAGAAAACGCCCTGGAAAGAACGAGACCATGCCCTCTTCACTGCATTCGCTCCGGTGAGTGCACCGCGTTATGCCACCTGCGTAGTCGTGGAGCACGGCGGCTCGGGCACTTATGCGGCCCGATTGACCAAGGATATCATGACGGAAGTGCTGTCGAGCGATCCACTATCTCGCTCGGCCCTTGGTTCTAGCCATGGCGCGGGCTCGGCGGCAAGCGAGACGTAATATGAGGGTTACGCCATGACGCTCGGCGGGCCCATGGGTCGCCAGTCAGATCTCACCCTGCTGCAGAAAATTTTGCAGATCAATTGGCTTCTAATTGTACTATTGACCATGATCGCGGGCGTGGGTTTTGCCATGTTGTATTCGGCTGCCAATGGCAGCATCGACCCCTGGGCCTCGCGGCAGATGGTGCGCTATGGTGCTGGCTTGGCACTGATGCTGTTGATCGCGATGATCGACGTCCGTTCCTGGTTGCGCCATGCATATTTGATCTACGCGGCCGCTCTATTGCTGTTGATCGCGGTAGAGGTGATGGGTGAGATCGGGATGGGTGCCCGGAGGTGGGTCAATCTAGGCTTGTTCCAATTGCAGCCGTCCGAGATGATGAAAATCGCCCTGGTCCTGGCTTTAGCCCGGTTCTATCACGGCCTGCCCATGGAAGAGGTCGGCCGTCTGCGTTGGCTGGCGATACCCTTGGTGCTGATCTTGGTGCCGGTCGCCCTGGTCATGCGGCAGCCTGATCTAGGCACGGCGATCTTGCTATTGGCCACGGCCATGGCGATCTTAATTCTGGCTGGCGTCCGTCTCTGGAAATTCGCCCTATTGATAGGACTCCTGCTGGCCGCCATTCCGTTCGGCTGGCGCTTTATACTGCACGGCTACCAAAAAGATCGGGTGCTGACCTATCTGAACCCGGACCGGGACCCTCTAGGTGCGGGGTACCAAATCATGCAATCAAAAATTGCTTTGGGTTCTGGAGGTCTGTTCGGTAAGGGATTCATGCAGGGCACGCAGAGCCAATTGGCATTTTTGCCCGAACAGGAGACTGACTTTATTTTCACCATGTTGGCTGAAGAATTCGGCCTGATAGGCTGTCTTGGCCTGTTGGGATTGTATGTTGTGGTGATCGTGTATGGCTACGCGATTGCTTTGCGATCCCGCAGCCAGTTTGGGCGGCTCCTGGCTACGGGCTTGATCACAACATTTTTTCTGTATGTCTTCATCAACATGGCCATGGTCATGGGTTTGATTCCAGTTGTCGGCATTCCCTTGCCGCTGGTGTCTTACGGTGGCACCTCCATGATGTCCCTGTTAATAGGATTTGGACTGATCCTCAGTGTTTATGTGCACCGAGACGTCATAATCCCTCGGCGGCCAGGTTACCGCGATTAAAGGGGTAGGGTAGCTGTGTATTTAATCTGGTTCACCAATAAGGTAGGCCAGATATCGTTCCACCAGGAATATTCCGCTGTGATTGTTCAGCCAAGGCAAGTTCTGGCAACATAATCTTTTTTGCTCTACCAGCCGTGGTGCTGATATATCTACATCATGACCATGATCGCCGATCCGGCTGTGATGGTGCCGGCGTCGCGACGCTTCATTGTTTTGGCAACCGTATCCGCCGCTACCATGCTGTATGCCATGGCGATAACCGTCGCCAATGTGGTGCTGCCGCAAATGCGCGGCGCCCTTTCGGCAACACCGGATCAGGTGGCCTGGGTGGTAACATTCAATTTGGTGGCCACGGCCGTAGTCACACCAATTTCCGGCTGGTTGTCAAACAGGTTTGGCCGGCGCAACGTAATGCTGTTCTGCGCCCTCGGCTTTTCTTTTTCATCGGTATTATGTGGCCTTGCCAATAGTTTAGAGGCACTGGTTTTCTACAGGGTGTTGCAAGGGGCGTTCGGCGCCCCATTGGTGCCTGTATCCCAGGCCATCATTCTGGACACGTTTCCCAAGAACCAACACGCCTTGGCCACGGCCTTGTGGGGTGTCGGCGTTGTATTTGGCCCCATCATCGGCCCCACCCTGGGCGGTGCCATTGCCGAGGAATATAGCTGGCGCTGGGTGTTCTTTATGATTGTGCCTTTTGGGCTCATCACGACTGGAGCGATTTGGATGTTCATAAGACGACGTCCCAACCGCCCGAAAGGCCCCAGTCTAGATTGGGTTGGTTTTCTTGCCCTAGCGGCAGCGTTGGCTGCCTTTCAGTTCATGTTTGACCGTGGCCAGCGCAACGATTGGTTCAATAGCTCAGAAACGATTGTGGAATGTACCGTCGGATTTCTAGCTCTCTATGTTTTTCTGGTTCATATATCCACGGCGGAGCGACCCTTCATCAGCCCACGCCTGTTTCTAGACCGCAATTACAGCATTGGCCTAATTTTGGCCTTCATCTTTGGCATGCTGAATTTCACGCCCTTGGTTCTACTTCCGTCGATCCTGCAGGACCTTCGGGGTTACCCCGACTCAACGATCGGCGTGCTTTTGGCGATTCGGGGTGCAGGCAACTTGGTTTCTTTCCTATTGGTAATCCGCCTGGCGCAATGGAACGTACATATAACTCTAACCCTGGGTTTCCTATGCCAGGCGGTTTCAGGCTGGGCTATATCACAATACGACATCAATCTAACCTATTTTGGTGTCGCCTGGACCGGTGTTCTGCAAGGCGTAGGCATTGGTTTGACCTGGGTACCCTTGACCTTGATAATGTTTTCTACGGTAAAACCCGCATATCTGGACGACGCTACGGCCGTATTTCATATGTTGCGCAACTTTGCCTCTTCATTATTCATATCCATATCGGTCGCCGTGGTTATCCAATCTACCTTTATTAACAGCGTCGAGTTGGGCATACCCCTATCCGAATTCTCAAAGGTGCTGTCCATGCCTTGGGCCATTGGTATTTTTGATGTTAGTTCGACCCAGGGGATGGCCGCGGCAACAGGAGAGATCGAGCGTCAGGCTGCCATGATTGGATATATAAATGCGTTTCGCCTGTTCACAATTATCTCGCTGATCCCGATACCGCTAATCTGGCTTGCCCGCATGCCTAAACAAGAAGCCGAATAGACGGCATCGGTTAGCTCGGTTCAACGATTTTTTTGATCGGCACTACGGACCATATTATCTTTCGTTAAGGTAATCGGTAACAACTGCTGCGGAAGAAATGCTTTCGCCCAGATACAGCGATCGGCGGATACGGCCCTACGCGCTGCTCAAGCCTGGGTGACTATGCGGAACCTTGTTAGAAATGTCCCATCAGGTGGGAGAGTTATCCACGATCCTGTCGACTGAGATCATCAAATTTATCGCGGCCGTGTACGAAACGCCATAATTCATCTGATATAAGGCTTACCGTGGGCCACTCTTCGGCGGTTTGGTTGTATTTTGCCTCAGTGGGGACTTGATACTTGACTCGCTTCATTATTCAACGAGCTTTCCATCAGTTTCAAGAATTGCATGAACCGCTAAACCGTTTCATTTTCCCTTAAACATGTTTCATTTTCCATTAAACATCGGTACCATAAGGGCGTTTTTGAAAATTATCTGGGAAAAATCAGGTAACGAATAATTGTTCTAATTGACCTAATCGGGGGATTTTAAATGTTGAGACTTGTACTTTGTGGAGCCATAGCGGTGACCGCTTTGCTGGCTGCTCCAGCTAATTATTCATCAGCGGATGCTAAAGTTTATAATCTTAAGTATGCGGACATTGGCCCGCCTCGTGGTCCCCGCGCAGGGGCCTTGAAGTGGTGGGCTAAAGAGCTTGAGAGCCGTTCCAATGGAAATATCAAGATAAAATTTTACTGGAGCCAATCTCTGGTGAAGGGCAAGGCTACCATGAAAGCCGTTGGTTCGAGAATAGCAGACATGGGTACCGTCATCGGCATCTATCATCCGGCCGAATTTCCGGTCTGGAACTATGCCAATACACCGTTCCTACATTCGGATGCCTGGGTAGGCATGCGGACCTGGTTCGAACTGCGCCAGACCGTACCGGAAATAAAGGCGGAGACCGACAAACATAAGATCACCATTCTGTTCAACAACACCACGGGTCCCGTGCAATTGCTGATGGCGAAAAAGGCTGTTACTACCGCGGCCGGCCTAAAAGGCATGAAGATCCGCACATCAGGCGGTTGGACCCATCTGTTCAAGGCGCTCGGTGCCGTCCCTGTAAAGATCGGCTTTGGCGAACTTTATGCGGCTCTAGACCGTGGCACCATCGACGGCACCATCAACTACACGCCGTTCGTCAAATCCTACAAACATTACGAAGTTGCCTGTTGTTTGACGGAAGCAGCCATGGGCCAGGTGCTCGGCTATGGCGGCGGCATCAACACCAAGCTGTTGAATTCAATGCCGGCTGATATTCGCGACATTCTGGTGAAAACTTCCGATGAATATATGGACGTTTACGCCCAGAAATACATCGCAGACATGGTGGACGCTCAGAAAACCCTGCAAGCAGGCATTGATGGCAGAAAAGTCAAGATCATGAAATTGAGCAAGGCCGAAGAAGACAAGTTCAGGGCGGCCGCGGCCTCTTTCACCATTGATTGGAAGAAAAAAATTAGCAAAAAGGGTATGGACCCGGATGCTATATTGGCCAAAATCAAAATGGTTCATGCCAAATGGACAAAGCGGCTGAATGACAAAGGGTATCCTTGGGCGCCCAAGTAATAATCGGCCATTAGCTTAGTCATGAATTAGTAAGAGGGCGGGGTTCCGGTCCAATCGACCGGAACCCCTTGATCTTGTTGTGAAAATTTTGAATTGGATTGACCGGGCGACGGTATTCATTTCGGTCATGGGCTTAATTACGTTGACCATTTTGGTGTGCGCGTCCGTCTTGGGTCGTTATTTGTTTGCTATGCCGATACCCGATGATTTGGTGTTTTCCGAGTTTTTGATGGTGTTCATCGTCTTTCTGCCGTTGAGCTCGGTTCAGGCCTCGCGGGAGCATGTCTTTGTGACGATTTTTACGGAGTGGATGCCAAACCGCAAAAAGGTGGTGCTGGAAACCTTCGGCGTTTTCGTCGGCTTGATCGCTTTTACGATTGTTGGCACTGCCGTCTACACGGATTTTCAGGAATCCTATGACATTCAAGCCTATGTGGAAGGTCCGCTGGAACTGGTCGAATGGCCGGCAAAGTTCGCTTTGTTCTTTGGCGTTGGCCTGTTCGCAATACGTTTGCTGGTGGACCTGGTGCAATCGATTCACGGAATAATTTATGACACGGCGACAGCAACCCGGTCGGAAGAAGATCGTGTCCTTGACGCCGAACTTTGAAAGTTTTGATACGTAATGGATCCTTTTGTACTAGGTATGCTCGGCTTGGGTGCGATGTTGTTCCTCGTGTCCCTTCGAGTGCCAATCGCCTTTGGTATGGCCATCGTCGGCTTTGTCGGTATGATATTCGCAGTCGGTTGGCCCGAGGGCGAAGCATTTGATTTCGAACGTGGTTTCGAGGCAGCCTTCGCTTATGCCGCGTTGGAGCCTTTTTCCTTTATCGCGTCCTTCCCCATCGTGGCGGTGCCGCTGTTTCTATTGATGGGCTATGTGGCCTTCCATGCCGGCTTCACTCGCGATATCTATGACACCGCACGGGTCTGGATGTCGAAACTGCATGGCGGTCTGGCCCTGGCCTCGGTCGCGGGCTGTGCCATGTTCGCCGCGGTCAGTGGTTCGTCCCTGGCGACGGCAGCGGCTATGGGAAAATTGGCCGTGCCGGAAATGTTGCGGCATAAATACGATGCCGGCCTGGCGACTGGCGTGGTGGCTGCGTCAGGCACCCTGGGTTCGCTTATTCCGCCCTCAATTCTGATGATCCTTTATGGGATCTTCACGGAGGAATCCGTAGGTCAATTGCTTATGGCGGGCCTGATACCGGGTATCCTATCAGCACTGATCTACATGGCCATGGTCTGGATTCGAGCCAGGATTAATCCAGAATTTGCTCCACGCGGAGCACCGACCAACTGGACCGAGAAAATTACCGCCCTGAAGGGTACCTGGTCGATCATAGTGCTTTTCGTCATCGTAATGGGCGGGATCTATTCCGGTATTGTCACCCCGACCGAGGCGGCTGCGGCCGGAGCGGCGGGCGCCTGGATACTGGGGTTCGTAGCTAGGCGCCTAGACAAGGAAAGTGGCCGGAATTCCCTGGTAGAGACTGCTCGCCAATCAGCCAACATATTTGCCTTGGTGTTGGGTGCCAAGATCTTTGTCGGCTTTATCGCCCTGACCGGCGTTGCCGGAGAACTAACACTCTGGGCGGGACACCTAGACGTGCCTCCCTTAGTGATATTGCTTTCATTATCCGTCATTTATATTGTTCTGGGCACTTTCATGGATCCTCTGGGCATGATGTTGCTCACACTTCCGGTGGTCACCCCAGTGATCCAGGACCTTGGCTACGATCTGGTATGGTTTGGCGTTATAATGGTAAAATTTCTGGAAATTGGCCTGATCACGCCACCCGTTGGCCTGAACGTTTATATACTCAAGGGCGTCGTGGGCGACGCGGTACCATTGGAGACCATCTTCAAGGGTATAATGTGGTTCTTAGCCATGGATATTCTGACCCTGGCTGTTTTGATCGCCTACCCGGAAATTAGTTTGTGGCTGCCGACATTGCTGCTTCGGAGCTAATGCCAACTACGACGGGGCTCACTGGTTATTCAGTCGCCCTGTTCCCTTAAGTAAGCCAGTTAAGGGAAGCGTCCCTGATGGTTCGCGGAGTTTCAAATTCCCCGCGCGGGCTAAACAATTCAGCCGAGGGCTGGGTGCCGCCGATGTTTTTAAAAAAACAAACCAGCTGCCGTATCGCCCAGTATCATTTGTTTTTGTGTGTCGTCCAGGTCTGCTGACGCGATAATTTTCAGCGGTTCTCCGTCGCCGATGGGGAAGGGGTAGTCCGAACCCAGCATCACCCGGTCTGCGCCACAACACGAACAGAGATAATTCAGGGTATTGGGCGCAAATAGCACACTGTCAAAATAGAGCTTCTTAAAGCCGGCAATCGGATCGGCGTATTTGCCAGGATGGATTGCATGGTTCCGCGCCAGGCGGCCCAACATATAAGGGATGGCGCCGCCGCCATGGGAAAGGATGAAGTTCATATTAGGGTATTTCAGGAAATGCCCAGCAAAAAGCATGCGCGCCACCGCTGTTGTGGTATCCGTGCCCCGGCCCACGGCGTTGATCATGTCGTAATCTAGAAGGCGGGGGTCGCCGCAGCCAAACATGGGATGCAGATATATGGTGGCTCCCAGGCTGTTTGCGGCCTCCCAAAATGGGTCCAGGTCCGGGTCGTCCAAGTTACCCTGGCTGCCTTTTGGCTGAGTGCCAATCATCGTACCCTTGAAGCCGCCGGCTAGTGCATCCTCCAAAACCTTGGCTGCCCGCTTGCCATCCTGCAGTGGCACGGTGGCTAGGGGCGTCAGCCGGCTGTTGTTATTGGTGCCGCTCATTTGAAACTCGTTCAAATAACGGCTCCAGGCTTCGCCCTCTTCTCCCGACAGTTCATAACCGAAACTATCCAGCCAGCCACCGACGATTTGTTGGTCAATGCTCTGTTCATCCATCCAGGTCAGGCGCTGTTCCGTCTCCCGCAGCTTCGGCGACAAGGGGCGGGTTGGCGAACTGCCGGCAAATACCAATTGATAGCTGTCGTTCTGATGCAACAATTCCACGTTGGGAAATTGATTGGCCTCGGACTTTAGGGATGCCAGCATGGCTTGTGGGGCGAAATGGGCGTGGGTGTCGATGATCATTTATGTCTTAGCCTCGTTGATCAGGGCTTCCAATTTGTGCATGCGCATGGGTAGTTCGTAGATAATCAAACCTTGCCGGTTTCACGCTGACAGCCTACCCCTAAATCCGAAATTTACTATACAGTAACGATCGGAACTGCCCTGCCAAGCCGAAGATTTGTATTAGAGAGAAAGAATGAGAAAAATTTGTTCATAGAATGTAGGTGATCGCTGTTTAGAGAGTTAGATGAATTTGAAGAGCGCACGAGAATCTGACCAAACAATTGCTCTGTTCATCGAGGATTGACGTGGATTGGAGAAATTATAGCCATGGGGCCTGAAACTCATCCTACCTGGATGGAGCTGGATCCGTCTGCTCTAATGGATAATATTGGTGAAATTCGTCGCTGTATCGGTGATGGTGTAAAGATTATCGCCTCAGTCAAGGCAAATGCTTATGGCCATGGCATTGAGCTAGTGGGCCGGGTGCTGTCCCAGGCGGGGGCAGAAATGCTGGCCACGGGCTCCTTTGCCGAGGCCATAGCCTTGCGTGAGGCTGGTGTTGAAACGCCAATTCTATTGCTGGCTGGCGCCCTGCCTAACGCTTTGGGGGATGTGGTGGCCCGGGGTTTCATACCGACAATCTATGATATGGATGGTGCGCTCGCAGTGGATAAAATTTCCAAGGTAACTGCGCCCGTTTTTGTCAAAGTAGATTGCGGTTTGGGTCGTCTTGGCATCCCTCTGGATGAAGCGCCCAATCTGCTACGGGAGGTGGCCAGTCTGACAAATGTTCAGTTACAAGGTTTATACACTCACTTGTCGTTCAAAGATGCTGACGGCATGGCTTATGCCCGGCAACGACTGGCGTTGTTTTACGAATTAGTGACCAACTTGCGTGCGGGAGGATTGGATATCCCCATCACTCAGGCTATAGCGAGTTCCGCTCTAATCGTGGGTTGGAGCGATGGATGTTCTGCCGTTTGCCCAGGACATATTCTTTTTGGGCTAAATTCGCTTGAGCCGGACATGACGAACGATTTTCCGTACCGGCCGGCACTTCGCGCTGTCAAAAGTAGAGTTATACAGGTGCGGAATCATGATACGGGCCCCGTCATGGGATCAGGAGGTTACCACCGTTCGCGCCGGGAACGACGGACTGCTGTGGCACCCTGCGGGCTAAATGACGGCTATACCCCGCCGGGTTTAGGTCAGGATGCCTTTGTTCTGCATCGGGGTCGTGAATTACGTGTGGTTGGGGTTTCCTTGGAACATTTAACCGTTGAACTGCCGGATGAAGTGGCTTGCGAGACGGGTGACGAACTGATAATTGCCGGGGAAACCATCACGTTGGATCGACTCGCCCATTGGCAAGAACGCCGGCCAATTGACGTTATGCTTTCGTTTAGCGGCCGCTTGCCTGTTGTCTTGTCCTGATCTAGGCGAGGGTCATGTCTGAACAGCCAAATTATTTCAATGCATCAGATATGGCCGGTTTGGTCAGGGAATTTCCCATTGGGCCAAACTTCTTGTGTCGGTTTGAATCGATCAGTCGGGACGAACTACGTGCCTTGCAAGAGGATCGCTTTGCCGTGCAAATGAAGCGGGCCTGGGGCATTCCATTTTATCAGCGACTTTGGGGTGCTGAAGGACTAGAGCCAAGGGATATCAAAGGTCTGGAAGATATCATCAAACTGCCCACGTTCGATAAATCGGACATCATGGCCTCCATCATCATGTATCCGCCGTTCGGAGACTTTCATGGCATGGACACTTATGGTGCGTCGTCGCGTCCGCCGGTTATCGTGCATACTACATCGGGCACGACGGGCCAGCCGCAGGTCTTGCTGTATGGGCCCCGAAGCCGGGAGATCCAGAATATTCTTGTTGCCCGCCTGTACCTGCTGCAGGGGTTGCGGGAGGACGATATTGTGCAGTCGGTCTATGGCCACGGCATGATCAATGGCGGCCATTATATTCGTGAGGCCGTAGTACATTGGACAAATTCATTCTTCCTGCCAGCTGGTACCGGGGTGGAAACGCCATCAATCCAGCAGGTCGCCCTGATGAAGGAATTCGGTGTTACCATGCTGGTTGGGTTCGCTGATTACATTAAAAGATTGGCTGATGTGGCCCACGAACAGGGCCTGAAACCAGGCAGTGACCTGCCAATACGCATGATTTCTGGCCACATGGGGCGGGAGGACGAAATCGCTTTGGCTCGTGCCTGGAAAGGCGCGGAAATCTACGACTGGTATGGAGTCGGTGATACTGGCGCGATTGCTGGCCAGGGTCCGGACAAGGCAGGTCTCTATATTATGGAGGATGCTCAATACCTAGAAATCTGCGACATCGATACCGGCAAACCCGTTATGGATGGCAGTACGGGAGATGTGGTGAATACATGTTTATTTAAGGACGACATCTATCCCATCATTCGTTTCAATACCCATGACGTTTCGGCCATGTGTATAGATACTGCGCCCTCGGATCTCAACCTGCGCCGCATGCAAGGTTTCTTGGGCCGGAGCGACAATATGGTAAAATTGCGTGGCATCAATGTTTTCCCCCAAGGGATCGGAGCGATGCTGGCAGATCAGCCGGAATTTGCAGGAG
>CAZDQC010000056.1:0-20416 GCA_964507245.1 uncultured Rhodospirillaceae bacterium | reverse complement strand
ACCATCTTACAGACGGACTGTTCCTCGCCCCAACGCAGATGCAGCAATGAGTTTGCTGGTGAGCCAGATTGCCAGCCAGACTGCGTAGAAGCGGTATTCCGGTAGAGCAGTGCCCCTGCCAAGCCGACAACAACAGGTCCGGCAATGGCTCGTTTCGGTTTGGAAAAATTTGCACCAATAAATTCTGTCGTCACGCTGCCGGAAATGAACCTTTCATGCTGCAACATACTTCTGAGAAACCCGCGATTGTTAGGCACGCCGAGCAAAACCGTACCGTCCAGCCCCCTTATTAAGCGGCGGCGGGCCTCTTCCCGGGTCCGTCCATGAGCAATAATTTTTGCCACCATGGGATCGTAAAACGGCGTTATCTCCTGTCCCTCGGCTATACCAGTATCCACGCGCACATTCGGTGAGGGCTGCCAAGCTACTACGGGTCCGGTCTGAGGCAGAAAATCTTTGTAAGGATCTTCAGCATACAGCCGCACTTCGATAGCGTGCCCCTGAAATTCTATTTGGTCCTGGTTCAGGGGCAAAGGATCGCCGGAGGCAATATCCAACTGCCAAGCCACAAGATCCAGCCCCGTAATCATTTCGGTTACCGGGTGCTCCACCTGCAAACGAGTATTCATTTCAAGGAAGTAGAATTCCCCCTCGGCACCCAGCAAAAACTCAACAGTACCTGCCCCCACATAATCGATGGCCTGGGCCACCGCCACGGCTGTCGCACCCATCCTTGCCCGCAAGGCCTCATCCACCGCAGGTGATGGTGCCTCCTCAATGACTTTTTGATGACGTCTTTGAACCGAACAATCCCGTTCCCCTAGGTGCACGCAATTGCCATGATTATCGGCGAAAACTTGAATTTCGATATGACGGGAGTTAACAACTGCCTTTTCAAGGATCAGTTCGCCAGATCCGAAGGCATTCTCAGCCTCAGAACGGGCGCCCGTTATAGCGGCCGCTAGCTCCACGTTGTCCTGAACCAGGCGCATGCCACGCCCGCCGCCACCAGCGGCAGCTTTAACCATTAAGGGAAATCCAATTTTTATACCTTCCGCAATCAGGATGGCATCGCCTTGCGCCGCACCAATATAGCCTGGCAGGCACGGCACTCCCGCGTCAACCATACGGTGCTTGGCCAGGCGCTTGTTACCCATGAGTTCGATGGCCTGCGGTGACGGTCCGATGAATTTCAATCCTGCTTCGGTGCATGCTTGGGCAAATTGGGAATTCTCTGCCAAAAAACCATATCCAGGATGCACCGCATCAGCGGCTGTCCGTTTTGCCGCCGCCAAAATTGCAGAAATATTTAAGTAGGAATCTGCTACTGGTGCCGGACCAATACAGGTCGCCAAATCAGCCATGTGAACATGCGGTGCGTTGGCATCAGCTTCGGAATAGACGGCAACGGTTTCGTATCCCAATTCACGGGCCGAGGACATAATGCGGCAAGCTATTTCGCCACGATTGGCTATCAGGACCTTGGTGAAGGTCATTTGCAAAGTTTCCTTGACCCTGGTTTATGCTAATTGTCGGTCCCGCCACCAAGGACTCTTGGCATGATCTCACGATGGAAACCAGAAAAGTGCTGGTTTCCGGGGCCGTCAGGTAGAGTATAATTATGCTGCATATTGGGGGCGGCACCATCAACTCGAATACAACTGCCCGAAATGAAGGCAGCGGCCGGGCTTAGCAAGAAGACAATAGCTGCGGATACCTCCGCCTCACGACCCAGGCGATTCAAAGGGATGAATTTCTCCAAGGAGCGCATATGTTGGCCCCAGTCACTGCCGTATGTGTCAAAACCGGAGGTTATGACCCAGCCGGGTGCCACGCTGTTGACCCGAATGCCGTAACGGCCCCATTCAACCGCAGCCGTCATTGTGAAATTCTCCATCCCGCCTCGGGCTGCTCCAGAATGCCCCATGGTGGGCAGGGACATCCAATGGTCGGCTGTTATATTGACGATCACGCCCGAGCCCTGTTCCTTCATGCATTGGCGAAAGACTTCCCGGCTCATAAGGAAACCGCCGGTCAGATTAGTGCCGACCACCGCGTCCCAACCATTCTTGCTAATATCTTCCAGACCAGCCGTAAACTGGCCGCCGGCATTGTTTACCAATCCATAGATCGGTCCGTCCCGGTCGATGATCATTTCCACAGCGGCAATGACATTCGTTTCCTCACGAATGTCTAGAACCTGAAATTCTGCTTTACCCCCGTCCTCGATAATCTCTTGCTGCACCTGTAATAGTTTTTCCTTGCGGCGGCCTACCAATACCACCTTGGCCCCAAGATGGGCCAACTCATGGGCGGTGCAACGCCCCATGCCGCTGCCGCCGCCCGTAACAATGATAGTTTCGCCGCTAAACAATCCAGGCCGAAACACAGTTCCGTAAGGCATAGTTTCTCTCTTCACAAAAAGGCAGCGCTATCTTTCGAAGCTACTGAACGGCCCCCACTTGGTCAAGAAATCCAACTGAGATTGGACCATTGCTTTTGGGCTCCGGCGAGGCTATTTGAAGCTTCAGAATTATAAATTACCTCAAAGAACTTGGGAGATTACCGATCATGTCTTTGGAACAAGTGACAACGGGAATGCGCGAAGCCGTGGGCGAAGATTGCGGCCTAGGTGCGTCTGTAAAATGGGATTTTGGCGACGGCGCATTCCTGATGTTAGACGCCAGTCAGGTACCCAACTTGATCTCGAACGAAGATGGTGAAGCCGACTGCACCTTGAAAATATCCCTGGATGATTTCATCGCCATGACGCAAGGGGAACTAGACGGTACATCAGCGTTCATGTCGGGCAAGTTGAAGATAGAAGGTGACATGGGCATCGCTATGAAGCTTCAGAGTGTATTGAAGCGCTAAAACCAGCGGTTGCCTGCTGGTCAGAATCGACCAGCCGTCACAAAATATTTAATCCTTGGTATCGCGCCAGCGATAATACCAACTCAAAGTGCGGGCCAGGGGCACTACCAGGTCATGCATGGGCATGGGTTTCAGGGGCGATGCCGGCAAAGCCAGTTCCCTAGCCGGTTTACCTAGAGCCCGTTCCGCCATCATGCGACCTACGGCCGTACCCAAGGCGATGCCTCGGCCGCTGTAGCCCAAAGCCCCTATCATGCCCGCGGCCAGTTCGTGATAGTGTGGCAACCGCTCCGGCGTCATGGCGATAATGCCCTCCCAGAAATACTCGATTTGTGGATTTTCAATCTGAGGAAAGGCCGTGTTCAGACGTTTGATGGTAGACACCGTCATCCGGCCACGGGCGCCAGCGGTAAATACTGGAGCAGACGTCGTAACGATACGGCCAAACCGATCCTTGCGAAACGCCCAAAGCGCCTGCCGCGTATCGGACAGACCATGGTTTTTCGGCAAGACCGATTTCGAGACGTTGTCACTCATGGGAGCCGTTGCCAAATGGCTGGATCGCAGCGGCACTATGGTCTGTCGGAGATTTGGAAACAGATCACCTGTATACCCGTTGGTGGCAAGAATCACCTTCTCGGCCAAAATTGCGCCCCTAGCTAGTTTTAGGCACCATTTGTCACCCTGGCGGTCGACGGATTGCACGGTACTCTCGCCATGCACCGCCGCACCGGCAGTTTGGGCCGCCCGCGCCAGGCCCCGGCAATAGCTCAACGGCTGAATATGCCCACCCGCATGATGCATCCAACCACCTTTATAAATGGGACTGCCCGTCAACTCGACTGCTTTTTCAGCATCGAACATCTCCACTGGTGCCCCCCGGGCGGCCCACTGATCATGTTTTTTCTGCACACCACTCAAGCGTGAGGCACGGTGAGCCGGCTGCAGCCAGCCCTTTTGTGCGGCATCGCAATCAATCTCGTGTTTACGGATCAAGTCGAAAACCAAATCAGCCGAACCAGCTACCATGTCGTTCAATCGTTCGCCCTGCTCCGGGCCAAATGTCGCTACCGCATCATCGGGATTGTGCTTGCTATAGACGGGGATAACCTGGCCATTGTTGCGGCCGGAAGCGCCGAATCCAGGCGGCCCTGCTTCTAGTAGAACCGTTTTAGCACCGCCCTCAGCCAAATGCAGAGCGGCTGACAATCCGGTAAATCCGCCACCCACCACGGCGACGTCCGCTTTACCCTCCCCTTGCAGGGAAGGACATTCCGGCCCCGGTGTAGCGGTATGGGTCCAGAGATTTGATTGGGGATCAGCAGGGTGCATACGAAACTCCACACGACTATTCCAGACCTGGCCTGGTGGCCTCTCGGGGATCGACCCCTTTGGCATGTTGACTCTTTCGTTTGCGGTCTAGGGTTCTGGCCGCAGCGAAAAGCAGCGCCAGAAGACCCAAGCCACCACAAATTCCTTGTAGGATCAAAGTTGTCAAGAAATACCAATACAAACCCATTTCGGGCACCAATAAGCACAATGGGGTTATGAAAAAACCGTTGGTCATGACACTGTCGTTCCAGGTTTCCACCGTTTTCAGGAATTGTCCTGGCCGATAGCTGGCTGGCCCTGACTGCGACTCCATCCATAACCGGAAGAACTGCAAACGGTTGGAGATCAAATCGTTGTAGGTATAGATAATTGTTGCGACTGCACCGACCACGAGAGGCCAGACAAATTCTTCCTGCCGCCAAAGACCAATTCCAGCGGCGAATGGCACAATGGCATAAAAAAGCCTGTCCGCTACGCCATCGTAGAATTTACCCCAATAGCTGGTGTTGTCGCCGAGACGCGCCAGATTGCCGTCGATACAGTCAGTTATGAAACAAAGATAATACATTACTGCCGCTAGCCATACGACGACCGGTGATCCAAAACCCAAAATAATGGCTGCCAGCAACGTTAGCATTAGCCGCAACGTGGTCATCCGGTTTGCCGTCCAACCCTGATTAAAGAAAAATGGAGTGAGGGCATTACCAATTGGACGGCCGATATGGCGCACGATCGCCATATTTTGGACCTGGTTGTTGAATGAGGCTTCAACATCGGCGCGGTTGATGGGTCGGCGCGTGGTCATATTTTCGCTCTTGTCCACCTCAACCCGTGTCGGCCAATCGACCATTGATGACATAACCGAGTATCTGTACCACTTGATCCGGCGAATCAGCAGTAGCCATGGCAGCGCCATCCACTTCCTTTAGCGCATGTCGCAAAGCCGGATCGTGCAAGGTGATGATGGATGTCCCTCTAGCCGCAGCATAGCCGGCATCAAAGGCGGCGTTCCATTGTTTGTACTTGTCGCCAAATCGCACCACTACGATATCCGCTCGCTCAATCAAGGTCCGCGTACGTATGGCGTTGACTTTGGCACCCTTGTGATCGTGCCAGAATGCTTGATCCTCACGGCCAAGGATAGCGACGCCGCAGTCGTCGGAGGAAGCATGGTCAGTCACAGGCGAATTGAATTCGATGGCTAGTCCAGCCTTTGTTGCGCCATCAATGATCCGCTCCCGCCAATCGGTATGAATTTCACCCGAAAGATATACATTCCAAATCTGCTGGCTCATCACCGACACCTCATTTTCTTGTTCCAATCTCATTGCTCCAATGTGCCTGTCAACTGTGCTCGTTGCGAGACCTCAAGCCAATTTCCGTCAGGATCCCGGACAAAGGAATAACGCGTCGTAGTACCGATGGTACGAGGCACCTCACCCTCCCGACCACCGCGCGCCAGAATTCCGGCATGTTCCTCATCGCACTTGTGGATTTGAACAGTTGTGTAGCGATACCCCGACGCACTCTTTTCGTCAGGCGAAGGCAGCACCGCGTCGTCCTGAACCAGGAACAGAACCGTATCTCCAGCGAAGATTGTGCCGTTATCACCCTGCTGAAACTGCAAGGCATCTAACCAAAATGCCTTGGCAGCATCCAAGTCACTCACGGCGATCTCAATGCCGATACCAACCACCCCCTGATGTCCCGTCGGGACCATGTCAACCGCATTTCCATCCGGATCTTTCAGGCTTTGCACGTGATCCAGGCCGTCTTTTGCGATTAGCAATTTACGGTACCCAGACGGTGGAAGGTCCGGCAACGGATCGCGAGCATGATTAACCTTGAGTATCGAACCGTTCATGTGATGGCGAAGCTGGTGTACCCCACCTCCTAGTTTGCCGATATGATCGAAATCCAAACCGACCGTTTCCTGCCAGAACGACAGTTGCCTATCGCGCTGGTTGGTGTATAGACCCAAATCTAAGTGCTGTTTCGCCAGAAACACCTCAATCTCTCTCGTTCTTGCAAATCCTGGCACATATACCAGAAAATGGCCGTTGACCAAGCGCATCCTAAACAGATGGTGCGGTAAAATTCGAAATTGCGCAGTACCTAGCAACCTTTTCTGAGTCGCATAATGGTGTTATACGCGCCGCGAAACCTATCAAGCCGGAATCCGTTATGAACAATATTGCCGCCCAAGTGGCTCATCGCCGTACTTTTGCCATCATTGCCCATCCGGACGCGGGCAAAACCACATTGACAGAAAAACTGCTACTATTCGGCGGTGCGATCCAACTTGCCGGCGCGGTGAAAGCAAAGGGCGATGCCAGGCGCGCCCATTCGGACTGGATGAAGGTGGAGCGGGAGCGGGGCATTTCCGTCGCCACGTCCGTCATGACGTTCAACTACAAGGATTGCACATTCAATCTGCTGGATACACCGGGCCACCAAGATTTCTCAGAAGATACCTATCGGACATTAACAGCGGTCGACAGCGCAGTCATGGTGCTGGACGCGGCCCGTGGTATTCAGGAGCAGACCCGAAAGCTTTTCGAAGTTTGCCGTTTGCGCGATGTACCCATCGTAACATTTATCAACAAGATGGACCGCGAGGGTCGGGAGCCGTTCGATTTGTTAGACGAGATTGAGCAGGGTCTTGCCTTGGATGTGACCCCGGCCAGTTGGCCTATCGGCATGGGGCGCAGGTTCAAAGGTTGTTACGATCTATTCGCAGATAAGTTGGTGCTGATGGACAAAGCGGACAAGAATATTTTAGGCGATGGTGAGGTCTGCTCCGGCCTGGACGACACTAAGCTAGACCAGATGCTGGGCAACGACGCTAATACCCTTCGTAACGAAGTGGAGATGGTTCAAGGCCTTTGCCCTGAATTCGATCACCAGGCCTATCGCGAAGGTCACATGACACCGGTCTATTTTGGCTCGGCCATCAATAATTTCGGCGTCCGGGAACTGCTGGCTGGTTTAGCCAGGTTGGCGCCACCGCCTGGACCCCGACCAAGCACGACAAGGGCGATTGAGCCGCATGAACAAATGGTCTCAGGCTTCGTATTCAAGATCCAGGCAAATATGGACCCGAAACATCGGGATCGCATGGCCTTCATGCGCATCTGTTCTGGTCATTTCCGAAAGGGCATGAAGTTGAAACATGTGCGTAGCGGTAAGCAAATCAACATGCACAACCCGGTCCTGTTCCTGGCCCAGGATCGCGGTACGGCCGAAGACGCCTATGCCGGCGACATCATCGGCCTGCCCAACCACGGTAATCTGCATATCGGCGATGCCTTAAGCGAAGGGGAGAATTTGACCTTCACCGGCATTCCCTCTTTCGCACCAGAAATGTTGCAGCGCGTCGCCCCGGACGATCCTATGAAGGCTAAGCATCTTGGGAGAGCTCTGCAGCAATTGGCCGAAGAAGGTGCGGCTAGCGTCTTTAGACCACGGATGGGCGCAAACTGGTACGTCGGCGTCGTCGGCACTCTGCAATTCGATGTGCTGGCCGACCGAATTGCAGCAGAATACGATCTACCTGTGCATTTCGAGACTAGCAGCCTTTACACGGCCCGATGGGTCCAAACGTCGGACGAAGTCCTGCTAAAGCGTTTTGCAGACAAAGAACGCGCCGTGGTGGCCGACGATCATGAAGGAAATTTAGTACTCCTGGCCCGCAATGCATGGCACCTAGACGACCTAGCTGGCGACTGGCCCGATTTGATTTTTGCGGCCACCAAGGATCAGTCGGCCTAACACTGAATCTGCATTAGAGGCAGGTCGTTCCATCTATTTTGTTGGGTCGTCGGAGACCTGCATCATGGTCTTACCGAAATTGCCACCTTCGAGCATGGCCCGGAATACGGTCGGTGTGTCCTCAAGACCGGGCCGGACATCTTCTAAATATTTTACCTTGTCGTCCCTTAACCAGTCGGCCATTTGTGCCAAAAATGTATCCTGATGATCAGCTACGAAATTGCCCACCGCCAGAGGATGGACGCCACAATTCTTTTTATCAAAAATCGGCTGGCCCATCTCCATCCAGACTTCTGACGCGTCGCGGTTATCCATGGTGCCGTATTGCGATACCAAACCGCAGCGCGTGACTCGGGAATTCATATTCAAAAGAAGCAATACTGCCTCGAAACTCTTACCGCCTACATTTTCGAAATAGATGTCGATGCCGTCAGGGCAGGCCTCAGCTAGATCGCCACTCAAATCTTCGCTGAGGTGCGAGACGCAGGCATCAAATCCCAGTTCACCGGTCACGAAAGAACATTTTTCCTCCCGGCTCGCTATACCAACAACGCGGCAGCCAAGAATTTTGGCCATCTGTCCGGCCGCCTGGCCGACCCCGCCCGAAGCAGCAGAGACAACAACGGTCTCACCCTCCTTGGGCTGACATTGCACCACCAGGCCGGAATAGGCGGTCAAGCCTAACATACCGAGAACGCCGATCGCCGTAGAAATCGGAGCTACCGCTGGATCCAATTTTCTCGGGAACATATAGTTGAAATCTGAAATGCCTGTACCTGTCAGGCCATGGCTCTGCCAGCCGTTTGTGTTGAACAGAAAATCTCCTTCCCCATAGCCTGGCATATTGCTCTTAACCACCTGACTGACGGTGCGGCCATGACAAATTTCGCCTGGTTTTTCCAAACCCCGGCGCCGCCGGCCCCATTGGTAAGGATCGAGTGAAAGATAAATGGTCCGGCTAAGCAATTGCCCCATGCCTGGATCGCTTACGGAGCCCTCGCACCACATAAAATCATCTGCCACCGGCAACCCATGTTGCGGCGTGCGAGCCAACTGCCATTGTTGCAATTCTGTCACTCCGCGACCACTCCTCTAAGTCCTTAATACCAATCTAAATCAACAATGCGGAACAATCATTTTCACAAATAAATTTAGCGTCCACCTGCATTTCGTTTCAGTTTATAAGCGCAGTATTACAAAAAGTTAGGCTTCGTGAAGTAATATTCATCTAATGGGCTATTCTTTCTGGAATTATCTCATGACAAATTCTATAGAACGATTGAAAAAAGGTCTGAGTATTAAAACCTTCTGCTCCAAATGCTCAAGAATAAATACAAAGCGAGCGGTACGGGACGTAAACTAAACTTCCGACGTATTCTCAGTGCCCGGCGCCAACAACTTGAAGGCACCCTGCGCAGTAGCAACTAGGTTACCATCCGTATCCTTGATGCGACCATCACAAAAACAAGTGTGTTTTCCGCCACCCGTGGTTTCGGCTCTCAGTTCCAAGGGCCCCGCTGGCGCGCTGCCGATAAAATTCATGGATAGGCTGAGCGTAACGGAAAATCGGCGTTGCTCCGGATCAGGGTGGGAACCGGCTGCAATGGCCATGATTAGATCCAACAGACCTGCTATGATGCCGCCGTGCAACATGCCCTTTGGGTTTAGATGCTCCGACCTGGCCACAAAAGTGGCCGTGGCCCAGCCGACGCCGCGGTTAATCAATTCAATACGAAGGCTTGGTGGTTGGTTTCCGATCCCGTTGGGACTAGAAACCGACTCGAGGGTAATGTCGTCCATAAATGCCTACTCTTGACCCTGTGGGACTAAATCCGCGCCACGATAGGCCGGTATTAACAATATCACCGGTAAACTGGCAAGGCGTCCAGTGCGCCATATTCTTGACCACTATCTTGGTTTACTTCGCCAACCGCATCTGGAGATAGCTAGAGGAACCAATTAATTTTTGGGAAATTATTAGGGTGAAAATAGTAACCCCAATGACCACCGCCCAAAATTTTTAACTTTGCTTTTCCGCCAAAATTCTCTCCTTTACCATCAACCTGGATTGGCCTTTCTTACAGTGATTTCTTGGAGGGTTACCGCAATAACATTTGCTCTTAAGCCCCGGAATCGCCTACCCAAATTCTAGTAATCTATTAATATTAAAGTTTGATAAATTTCCCAAACAGGACTTGCTTCGCTAATTCCTTTTGGCAAATGTTGAGGCATGCAAAATTCACAAGAACTGGACGTTCTACTATCGCGAATTCGTCGTTGCCATATTTGTGAAGATTATTTGCCACTTGGCCCACGCCCTGTTTTGCGAGCCCAAAAAAGCGCACGACTGTTAATTGTCGGCCAGGCGCCCGGCACTAAGGTGCACGCTAGCGGTACGCCCTGGGACGACCCCAGTGGCCACCGATTGCGCCATTGGCTTGGTATTGATAAAGACAAATTTTACGATCAGTCAAAAATCGCAATTGTACCTGTAGGATTTTGCTATCCGGGCCGTTTACCCAAAGGTGGCGACAGGCCCCCTCGGCCTGAATGCGCACCCCTTTGGCACCCACCGCTTATGCGGCTTTTGCTAAACGTTGAATTGACGATACTGGCGGGCACCTACGCCCAGAAACAATTTCTTGGGATACGCCGAGGCAAGTCACTGACCGAAACAGTTCAGGCCTGGCGAATCTATGGTCCTGATTTCATTCCCTTGCCGCACCCCTCCTGGCGCACTGTCGGATGGCAAAGGCGCAACCCATGGTTCGACAGCGAAGTTCTGCCCAACCTCCGCCGCCGCGTCGGACGGTTGGTGCGTTAATAGAATTTAGTCCAGACAAAATTCGTGTCGGCGAAGAAAATCTGCTAGGTCGTCACGCTCCCGAACCGAGACTTGACGGGTCTTGTCTTCGGACCAGCCGTAAAAATCTGGGCTGCCACGCTCCGCTGTCATACGATATTTCTCGGGCGGAATCCTGTAAATGTCATTTCGTCGGTGGTCATAAGCGTTAATTTGCCTTGGCAGATCGCTGTCGTCATATTGGTCCGTATGGATAGTGATTTCCGTTGGCAGCCGTGTAGAAGTGAAGCCAGGATGGGACGGATGACCGAGGCACATTCCGGCGACGGGAAATACGAAATCAGGCAAGGCTGTGATTTCCGCGATACGGTCAATGTGGTTGCGCACAATGCTAATGGGACAACACCCAAGACCGGCGGCCTGGGCTGCAATGATAAAATTTTGCATCACCAGTGCCGTATCAACAGCAGCGTTCAGAAATGCGTCCAAATGGTCATTGGCGAAAGGATTTCCCCGCAACTCTCCCAGTTTTCGAATGCGGCGACTGTCACCACAGAACAGCAAGAAAACAGGACAAGAGCCTATCCAGCCCATTTCCGGCATCAACGCAGCGATGTCCTTTCGCTTTCCAGGGTTCTGAACACGAATTATAGAAACTTGTTGCAAATCAGATTTTGCCGGCGCCGACAAGGCACAGGCAAACAGAAGGTTCAATATATCCTCGGCCACCGGTTTATCCAAAAACCTCCTATGAGTTCGATGCGAGAGAATCGTGGCCAAGGTTTCGGAGCCAGGCACCTCCTCCGCAACATCTACGGCCATGCCAAACCGCTGCATCGCCAGATCTGCAAGATTTCCCATAATATAAATTCCTCCCTGGGCATGATTAAGCGCCATCTTAGGGCATCCGCCACAATTTTGTGTGCGATTGCCTGTCTAGCTGCCTGCACACCTCGAGTACAGGATTTCCAGCCAGGATTGATTCCTGCCGCCATAACGGGTTCTAAATTCATTACCGAGGATGGCAAGAAACTGCCCCTGAAGATCTGGCCGGCAAAGAGCGAGAGTAAGGCAGTAATAATAGCGCTGCACGGATTCAACATGTACCGCAGATATTTTGATGATGCGGCCGCCTGGTGGTCCGGTCAAAGTATCACCACCTATGCTTACGACCAACGCGGTTTCGGGGCTTCCCCCGAGGCGCGAATTTGGGGTGGATCGGCAGCTCTTGCTGCCGACGCCAGAGCTTTTGTGGCGCTGATCACGCAGCGGCACCCGGACAAAGCGATCTATGTACTGGGTGAAAGCATGGGCGCAGCCATTGCGGTCCTGGCTTTGGCTGAAGCCTCAAAGGCAAGAGTGGCTGGTATAATCCTCGTAGCACCAGGAATGTGGGGAGGAAAATCCATGCACCCCATGTTGCGCTTCGGCCTTTGGTTGTCGGCCCATACAATGCCCTGGAAGACGGCAACGGGCAGCGGCCTGAAACGCCGTGCAAGCGATAACATCCCCATGTTGCGCGAGCTGGGAAAAGATCCTTTGATTATTCGACAAACGCGGATCGACGCCGTCTATGGCGTCACCGAGCTTATGGGCCATGCCTACGAAGCAGCCCCTAAACTGCAATATCCTACAATGGTGTTATACGGCGAGCACGATGAGATCGTGCCAGCCGGGCCAGTCCACGAAACCATAGCTCGCCTGCCGGCCAAACCGAGGTTCGCCCTTTACCCGGATGGCTGGCACATGTTGTTACGAGACTTGCAGGCGGAAGTTGTTTGGAAGGATATTGCCGCCTGGATCCATCAACCGAATATGGCCCTACCTTCTGGCCTGCAGCAAAATTGATAGGTACCAATAAACGCAATTATTCTAACACCGATTGTTGGGCGGTAGGTGTTGGACGTATTGGCGATTCGTGGCCGTCAACATAAACTGGTCTTAACACATGATTTAGTAAAGGGATCAGAGTTAAGACATGGCAGATTTCATTGAGCGGTTGGGGGATATTGTCGGTGTAAAAGGTATAGTCCGGAATGAAGAGATGTCTGGACGCTCCGCCGGTTATAGTCATCCCGACGAGACACTAAATGCCAAGGTACTAGTACGTCCCAGTAATACGGACGAAGTCTCAAGAATCCTGAAAATTTGCAATGAACAACAGCAACCGGTGGTGTGTCATGGTGGTCTGACCGGGCTGGTGGACGGCAATACTGCTGGAGAAGATGAGGTTATCCTTAGCCTAGAACGCATGCGAAAGATCGAAGAAATCGATCCCTCCTCTGCGACTATGACCGTACAAACAGGTGTTACCTTACAAACCGTCCAAGAGGCGGCGGATGAAGCTGGATTCTTTTTTCCCCTTGATTTGGGGGGGCGCGGCTCAGCCACACTTGGGGGAAACATCTCAACCAATGCCGGGGGAAACCGAGTTGTCCGGTTCGGCATGGCACGCGATATGGTATTGGGTCTAGAAGCGGTGCAGGCTGATGGCACAATCCTGAATTCCTTAGGAAAAATCATAAAAAATAATGCCGGCTACGACCTGAAACACATGTTTATCGGCAGCGAGGGCACCCTCGGCGTAGTTACGCGATTAGTGCTACGTTTGCGACCCAAACCCGCTAGTCAGCAAACCGCCTGTCTGGCGTTGGATGAATTTGATAATCTTCCGAAGCTTCTAAATTTTTGCAACAGCCGCTCGGGTGGATGCTTATCAGCTTATGAAGTGATGTGGCAAAACTATTTCCAACTGGTGACATCCCGCCCTGGTGCAGCGCAACCAATGTCCGACGAATACCCTTATTATGTCCTAATGGAAGTTATGGGAGGCGAACCCGAATTGGATAGCAACCGTTTCGAGAGTATGTTAGCGGACGCTATGGAAGAAGGTTTGGTGGTTGATGCCGTTATCGCTAAATCTGAAGGCGAACGTCAAGCTATGTGGGCTTTGCGGGATGACGTAGAAAGCCTAAGCACCTGGGGCCCGATCATCGGCTTCGACGTGGGATTACCCATTGCATCTATGCCCGCTTATCTTGAAGAAATTGACGAACCCATCTTGGCACAATGGCCCAACCGCAAGCTCGCCGTGTTTGGGCACTTGGGTGACGGTAATCTCCATATCGTCTATGCAGTGGGGGAGAATGGGACCAACACCAAAAAGCTGATCAACGATGCCGTCTATCATCCCCTAGCTACCCGAGGAGGGTCTGTCTCTGCTGAACACGGGATTGGATTGCAGAAAAAAGACTATTTGATGGTCTCCCGCAGTCCGGCTGAAATCGACCTGATGAAACAGCTCAAATCTATGATGGACCCAAATAATATTCTTAATCCCGGAAAGATATTTTGATAGCTGGTTAGGTAAGTCGCTATTTGATAGCCATCCACTTAGCGGAAGGACCTAATAGACACCTACCCAGCCCCGCTATAAGTGATACCCCTCCGCCAAAATTATTCCGCTGCTACTACGTCTTCGCTTAATAATGTACCCACATAAAAGTCTCGTTTCTTCAAATTGCCGTAGAAGGTGTCATTAAAGCTTTCAGCCACCGAATTCTTAACGCAATCGTTGGTCACTAAAGCCTCTGCCCAGGACTTCACCAGAGGGAAATCTCGCAGCATGCCTGTCTGAGTAAACTGCTCCACCATCAAGAGGCGTTGCAGAAATGGGGCATAGGCGGCATCCACTAGACACAAATCCTCTCCGTTAAAGTAAGGACCGTCGTTCTCACGCTCGTTGGCGATGGCGTCTTCCAGCTTTTGCAAAAACCTGGGCGCACCGGCTAGCTTAGCCTCTAATTCATCCTGGGATTTGGTGTAGTAAATGTTTATGCCCTTGGAGAAATCAGGCACGTAATCGGTCCAGGCACGGTTACGTGCACGTTTGAAGGGATCGCTAGGATGTTTCGCCGGCAGGATCACATCCTCCAGATATTCCGCGATGGCGTTGGATTCAAACAAAGGTTCATCATCCACTAATAATACGGGCACCTTGCCATGCGGCGAGATTTTCAAAAACCAGTCCGGTTTTTTTTGTAGATCAATGTAGGTGACTTCAAAATCAACGTCTTTCGCACGCAAAAGAATCACGGCGCGCTGAACCCACGGTCAAGTTACGGAGCTAATTAGATGATATTTCTTGGCCATCTTAGGCATCTCCCCAATGATTGAAATACTAGGCTAGCAAAACAATAGGTCCACAAGCGCCCGCCGTCAAAGTAGCGACGGCACACGCTGCATTTGTGTGCCGGAGCCGTTACCACCCCCTCGCAGAAAACTCAATCAATGTTTAGGGTGATAGCTTGGAAATTTCTATATCCAATTATCGACTAGATACCGTGCCTCCATAATGCCGGCAGATCACGATGCCGTTTGGCAATATGGGCAAATATACGGCTCTGGCGATTTAAAGGCCGACAACGTCCTCGCACCGTTTAATACACCTGTCACGATCAAAAAAATCCCTATTCTTGCTAACCGAACAGGCCCAAGATAATTATCATTTACCAATTACTTCGGCTGCTGTTGTTTAACGTCTTGTCCTAAGAACCTTGCGGCGTGAGAAGTGAAATGCCTGTCCGATTGCCTGCAAAATTGCTAATATTCTAAAATGACATAGGAATAATCTGGGGGGTCCAACTAATGGATAGGAAAAGCGTGTTAATCGTCGCGGCTCTCGCGACCTTCGGCCTGATGACTGTATCGGCACGGGCGGAGGTTACATTGACTGCCGCCAGTTGCTTTCCGGTCGGCAGCCCGCCGTCCAAGCCTTTCGAGGCAGTGGTTAAGGAAATCAACAAACAAGGTAAGGGCCTAGTTCAGTTAAAACTGGTCGGCGGAGCACCCGCCATCGGAAGCCCCTTCACTTTGACGCAAAAAATGTCTAAAGGCGCCTATGACATTGTCGGTTGCACGGAAGCCTATTTCGGCAATGTCCTGCCGGAAGCGCCAGTGATGCGCTTCTCGGACTATCCCTATGCAGAACTGCGCAAGAACGGCGGCCTTGACTATCTGCAGAAGCTGCTGCACGCAAAGAACATTCACTTCATCGCCAAGCATCACGATTTTGGAAACTTCCATCTTTGGCTTAGCAAGCCCATCGCCGGAGCCAATCTGAAGGGCCTGCATCTACGCGTAGCGCCGGTCTACACTGCGTTTTTTAAGTCCTTGGGCGCGACGACCCAGCGGTCCAATATCGCCCAGGTTTATACGTACATGGAAAACAATACGGTGCAAGGATATGGGTGGCCGGCCCTGGGTTGGGTTAAGCCATGGATCAAGGTAACAAAATACCGTGTCGAGCCAGGCTTCTATCATGCCACCCTTCACACCCTGGCCAATTTGAAGAAATGGAACACCCTGGACAAAAATGTGCAGGATTTCCTGACCAAAGTGGCCATGAGTTTCGAGGCAAAGTCCGAGACTACAAGCGCAGAATTCCAGGCTGCCTTGAAAAAGCAAAAGGACTGGATGGCGTCGGAAGGCATGAAAACCATTACTCTGGAAGGGGCTGAGCGGGAAAAATGGGTTAAGGCGGCTGTGACAGAAGGCTGGAAAGAGGTCCTGGACCGAAGTCCAAAACACGGTCCCATGCTGCGGAAGCTGTTCACCAAGTAGCCTAGTCCTAACGCGGGGCCGCGGGGGCCTGCCGCCCCGCGTCTTCGGCACGTTTCCCCGCCCGCGTTCCTGGAACAGCCCATGCGCCAGCAGATTTCCGCGTTCGAGACGGCCTTTAACAAATTCACGCTGTTTCTGGCTAGCCTTGTTGCCGCGTCCATCGGATTGATGGCCTTGTTGGTACCCCTTAATCTAGCGTTAGTGAAAGTCGAGCTGGGCGGCATTTGGTGGCTATATGAAGCAGTAGAATATACCCTTTACGTGGGTGTGTTCATCGGCGCGCCATGGGTACTGCAACAGGGAGCCCACGTACGGGTGGATGTGCTGGTTACTGCCCTGCCCCGCTCGCAGGCGGTGCGGTTGGAACGGGTCGTAGATGTCACCGGTACCTTGCTATGCCTTTTGCTGTTCTACTATGGCTGCCGCGCGGCAATCGCGGAGTTTGAGGACGGCACCCTACCTGATAAGGACTTGCGCATAGCCAATTGGTACATGCTGGCAGTCTTTGCGCTGTCTTTTCTGTTGCTCGCCATAGAGTTCCTGTTTCGCATGCGCCGGGCAACGGCAATTGCGCAGGAAGATCATATCTCTAAATCGGGACTTTGAGCTATGGAGTGGTATTTTGCACTTACACTCCTTCTCGGCACCGTCTGCGCCCTAATGTTTTTTGGCCTGCCAGTGGCATTTGCCTTTTTCGCCGCCAATGTTCTTGGCACCTTTATGTTCATAAATGGCGATATCGGGCTGGTGTTCATGCCAATCGAATTCCACAATGCCATAAAATTTACCCTGGCGCCCATTGCCCTGTTCCTACTGATGGGCGAAATCCTGCTGCAAACAGGGGTAGCCTTCAAGGCCATTGGTGCGATTGACCGGCTTATTTCGCGGGTACCAGGACGCCTGGCCGTGGTTTCTATCGTCGGCGGCACGGTATTTTCGTCGCTTTCAGGGTCCACCATTGCTAACACTGCCATACTCGGATCAGTGCTACTTCCGGACATGATCAAACGCGGCTATCAGCCTGCCATCGCAATGGGCCCGATCATGGCCGTTGGCGGCATTGCTATGCTGATCCCGCCCTCGGCCCTCGCGGTACTACTCGCCAGTCTGGCTGAACAGTCGGTGGCACAGCTACTCATCGCCGGCATTGTGCCAGGTATTCTCATGGCATTCCTGTTCTTTGCCTATGTGGTAGGCAGATGCCTAATCAACCCCAAGCTTGCCCCAACCTATGTGCCCGACCAGGGCAGCCTGGATCAGCCCCTGAGCATCAGCCTGAACCTGGGTGGCCGTCGGGTTATGAATTTGACCTATGACGGAAGATTTTGTCGAGCCATGAACCGAGTGCTGCCATTCGTCTTTTACATCCTGCCATTGCTGGTAATTTTTGTAGTCGTAGTCGGCAGTATTTTCTTCAAGCTGGCCGCGCCGACCGAGGCGGCGGCCCTGGGCTGCGTTGCGGCCCTAGCGGTCTGCTACTTCTTTCGACTATTCAAGACCATTATCACGATCACCGGTATCGAGGGCGCTGATTTCTCTTGGCGGCAGGTAGCCAAGGCCCTGATGGAGACGGCCAAGATCAACATCATGATTCTTTTTATTATCGCCGGTTCCCTCGTGTTCAGCCAGGCCCTGTCCAACTCCGGCGCTACGGACGGCCTCTTAGAGCAAATCACAAAGCTGGATTTGACGCCGATCACGGTGGTAATCGCCATGATGATAGTGCTGCTGTTTCTGGGCGCCTTTATGGACCAAGTCAGCATGTTGTTACTCACCCTTCCATTCTTCCTTTTAGGCAGCCAGTCACTGCAAGTGGTCTTTAACATTGACGTTATCTGGCTCATGGTGCTGATGCTGATCACCATGGAGATCAGCCTGCTCACCCCGCCCTTCGGTCTGTTGCTTTACGTCATGAAGGGCGTGGCTCAGTTCGAGGTGACATTAGGGCAAGTCATACGCTCCGCCCTGCCCTTTATTGTCATCGAATTGTTCGTATTAGCTCTTCTAGTCTGGATACCGGAACTAGCCACCTGGCTGCCCAACAAGATTGATTAGCAGCCATATGAACCATACAAACTGGTCAAGCCCGCCATCAGCTCTCAGCCGCGCTCCCGCGATTTCTTAAACCAGGCATCCTCTTCGGCGAAGCGATCGGCATTCCAGCTCAGAGCCGCCTTCAAACCGTCCTTCTCCCGGATCTTGTCAAACTCTTCGATCTCGGGCGCGGAGTCCGTGCCCGCCATGGCGATGGCTTCCAGCTCCATCGAACGTTCCACCACTTGACGCACGCCCATCAATTCGTAAGACATATTGATAAGTTTCTTATTGTATTCCACGGTCGCGGCGGGAAGTTTCGCAATAGTCAACGATTGGCGTTCCACCGCCGCGTCCAGTTCCTCGAGCGGCACCACCTCGTTCACCAAGTCCAACCTCTTCGCCTCGGCAGCGTCAATCAGGTTCCCGGTGTAGAGTAATTCACGCGCCTTGGTCATACCAATCATCCAGGGCCAGACAGCCGGGATGTAGGGGCCGCCGGTGCGGATCTCTGGCGCTCCAAATTTTGCATCTTCCGAACAGATCCGTAAATCGCAGAAATTGGCAGTAGCAAGTCCCCCAGCTATACAAAATCCATGTATCTGGGCGATGATCGGTTTCGGATTATTCCAGAATACATCCCACCAGGCTGATGCACTGAAAGTCTTGCCCTTAAGGAAACGAGCCCGCCGCTCGACCGCGTTGATCTTGTTAGTGGTTGTAATGTCGAAGCCTGCGCTGAACGCACGTCCCGACGCCTTAAGCACGATGACCCGGATATCCTCGTCCGCCCAACCGGCATCCTCCAGAGCGCTTCGGACTTCAAGCTGTAGATCCTCAGACAGGGCATTCAGCTTGTCCGGTCGGTTCAGTACGACGTAGGCAATTGGCCCCCGCTTTTCATAAACAATGTTCTGATAACTCATTGGACCTCTCCTAACCCACGTTTAACCCGAAGCGAACGAAAGTCCTCCTCTAGAGGATCTTCAAGCGCTGTCGCAATTCCATCGCCACAAGAATGACAAAGATGACCCAAAGGCATTTGCCGGTAAACCCACAACGCACAGTGCCAAAGGCTCTTCTTTCAAAATCGTCGTGGTTATCGTCGTCCTCGTCCAGACCTCCTAAAACGCAAACCCAAAAGATCTACGCAATGTTGCCGGATCGATGCCGGATTCTCGCATATGAGCTAAACTGGCCCCGCCATAGCGCTTGGCCAAACGAACACCCTGGTCGTCGTTAATCAGTGGATGATGATCATATTCCGGTGTCGGCAGGTCCAACAAAGCCTGCAATAATCGGTGCACATGACTAGCCGAGAATAAATCTGCACCTCTCGTAACGTGGCTGACATCTTGTAGCGCATCATCAATAGTGACAGCCAGATGATAGGACGTGGGCACATCCTTGCGGGCCAGCACGACATCGCCGTGCAGCTCCGCATTTAGTGGCCGTCGTCCCCGAGTGCGGTCATGCCATGACAGGCCAGATGATAAACGCTTTCTCGCCTTCGCACAGTCCAAACGTATAGCATAGGCTTCACCTCCCGCGACGCGATCTTGGCGTTTGCCGAAAGATAGGTTTCTGCATGTTCCGGGATAAAGCGCGCCGCCCAGGCCATGGGGCGCAGAAGGAGCAGCGGCTATCTCTCTGGCAATTTGTTTTCGGGTGCAAAAACAAGGATATGTCAATCCTTCCGCATCCAGACGTGCCAAGGCTGTGGCGTAGTCATCCATGTGCTCAGACTGGCGGCGTACCGGTCGCTCCCACGTTAGCCCCAGCCATACCAAATCGGCTAGCAAGGCTGCTTCATGTTCGGGTCGACAGCGGTTCCGATCAATATCCTCTACCCGCAGCAGAAATCGACCGCCCATGCGTCGGGCCGCATCGAAGCTGTACAGCGCCGAAAAACCATTTCCCAAATGCAGAAGCCCGGTGGGGCTAGGGGCAAATCGCAGGACAGGAGATTGTGGCAATAGC